>VBJR01000018.1 GCA_005880175.1 Chloroflexota bacterium | reverse complement strand
CTGCCGTCGGCGACCGGATCCGTCTGCTTCTGCTTCATCCCATGCGCTCCCTGACCTGTGTCGGCCCCTGCGAGGGCCGCGAAATGAGGTGCTCCTAGTACACCGCACGGCGGCCGGACTGGCCATGGGCGGCCGCGTCGGACGCGCCGGGACAGGAGCGCGACCGGGTCCCATCCGCCGCCGGGCGCGCCCAGCGGGGGCGGGCCCGCGCCCGTCAGGCGGTCGCGGCGTCCTCGCGCAGCACGGCGACGCCGCATGGCTCCAGACGGAGCCGCTGGCCGGGCGCGACGCGGCCGCCGGTCAGCAGGTCCACGCCGCCGGCCGGCGCGGCGAGGTCGACCGGCTCGGCCCCGTGGTTGAGGACGAACAGCAGGCGCGTCCCGTCGGGCGCCACCCGGGCGGCCGTCTCCACGTCCGGCTCGCCGGCGCAGCGCCCGGCCAGGCCGTGCCGGGCCAGCACCTGGCGCACGACCCACGAGACGCCGCGCTGGTCCAGCTCGGCGGCCACGTACCAGCCCTCCCCCGCGCCGAAGCGGTTCCTGGTCACGGCGGGCGTGCCGGCGTAGAAGTCGGCCCCGTACGTGCCGACGGCCTCCGCCCCCATCGGGATCACGATCTCGAACACCAGCCGCGCCTCGACCTCGACGGGGACGCCGTCCGCCGCCCGCAGGCAGACCGGGTTCACGACCTCCGGCCCGCGCGCGTCCCACTCGTCCACGCGCACGCCCAGCAGCGGCCCCAGGGGGCCGGGCACGTCCATCAGGAACGCGTTGTCGTCCTCGTCCACCCGGCCCGACAGGAACGTCGCCAGGACCGTGCCGCCGCGGGCGGCCACCCGCTCCAGCCGCTCGGCGACGTCGCCCTTCAGCAGGTGGAGCGCCGGCGCCACCACCACGTCGTACCGGGCCAGGTCCGCCGTCACGGGGACCACGTCCACGTCCACCCCGGCCTCCCAGAGGGCGCGGTAGTAGGCCAGGACGACCCGCTGGTAGCGCAGCAGGCGCGAGGGGCCGTCGGAGAGCTCCAGGGCCCACCAGCTGTCCCAGTCGAACAGCAGGGCGACGCGGGCCGGCGTGCGCGCGCCCAGCGCCGCGCCGCCCAGCCGCTCGAGCTCCGCCCCCAACTGTGCGACCTCGCGGAACACGCGCGTGTCCTGGCGCCCCGCGTGCCCGATCACGGCCCCGTGGTACTTCTCGCTGGCGCCGCGCGAGGCGCGCATCTGGAAGAACAGGACGGCGTCCGCGCCGTGGGCCACCGCCTGCCAGCTCCACAGCCGCATCACGCCCGGCCGCTTGAGCGGGTTCACGTCGCGGCACGCGGTGACGCTGGGCGTCTGTTCCATCAGCCAGAACGGCTGGCCGTCCTTGAGCCCGCGCATCAGGTCGTGGGCGAGCGCCGTCCAGGCCGGCGACGCGTCCTCCGGCGGGTAGTTGTCCCAGGAGACGAAGTCGAGATGGGGCGCCCACCGGTGGTAGTCGATGGGCCGGTACATGCCCATGAAGTTCGTGGTGACCGGGACGTCCGGGCTGGACTCGCGAATGGCCGCCTTCTCGTCCACGAAGTTGGCCAGCATCGCGTCCGACATGAAGCGGCGGTAGTCGAGCGTGATGCCCTGGAAGGCGGTGTGGTCCGGCCCCCGCCAGTGCTCGGTCAGCGCCGACGGCGGCTCGACCTCGTCCCAGTCCGTGAACACGTGCGACCAGAACGTCGTGTACCAGGCCGCGTTGAGCGCCTCCAGCGTGCCGTGGCGGCGGCGCAGCCAGTCCCGGAACCCGGCCGCGCACCGGTCGCAGTAGCACGCGCCGCCGAACTCGTTGCCGACGTGCCAGGCGACGATCTCGGGGCGGTGCGCGTAGCGGGCGGCGATGCGCCGGGCCACCTCGGCGGACAGCCGGCGGAACACCGGCGACGAGGGGCACGAGTTGTGGCGCTGCCCGTACCGGTGCCGGCGGCCCTCGAAGTCGGTCCGCGTCACCTCGGGGAACGCCCGCGCCAGCCACGCCGGGTGCGCGCCGGTGCCCGTCGCCAGGCAGATGCCGCGGCCGTGCGCCGCCGCCCGCTCGACGATCCGGTCCAGCGTCGCGAAGTCGTAGACGTCGGGCGCCGGCTGGGTCAGCGCCCACGTGAAGACGCCCACCGTCAGCGTGTCGATCCGGGCGGCGTCGAACAGCCGGTAGTCCTCCGCCCACACCGCCTCCGGCCACTGCTCGGGGTTGTAGTCGCCGCCGAACGGCACCTTCGCGGTGACCGGCAGCGTCACCGGGTGAACTCCCGCTGGATCTCGGCGATCATCGGCCGGCACGTCCGCAGCAGGAGCGCCGCGAGCACCGAGCCCAGCAGCGCGAGCACCGCCTCGGAGGTGAACGCCGTGATGCCGGCCGCCACGACCAGCAGGCAGGCGTTGCCGAGCGTGACGCCGGGCGTCCGGCTCAGGTACGCCGCCGCCAGTCGGACGACGTCCAGCGGCCGGAACGCGAACAGCGAGGTGATCACCAGCGCGTCGATCGCGCACAGCGTCGCCGCGACCGCGACGACGACCAGCAGCACGCCCCACCAGCCGGGGACGCCGGCGACCGTGAGATGGGAGAGGTTCACCGCCACGATCGTGAGCCAGGCCAGCCAGGGCAGCCAGATCTGGAGCGAGCCCATGAGGTTGGCGCGGTAGCCACGCAGGAACGCGGCGGCGGGCCGGAGGTCGGCCAGGTCGCCGCTGCGGTGGTGGAGCGCGTACACGGCGGCCGACAGGGCCGGGCCGAGCGGCACCGCGCAGGCGGCGGCCAGCGGGATGTTGCTGGCGTCGCGGTCGAGCAGGACCAGGAGGGCGAGACCTGGAAGACTGACGGCGAGCAGCAGGAGCTCGACGACCAGCAATGTGTAGACGAGCGCCGCGGCACGCGCGAGCGGTCCCTCACCGAAGTGGGGCTGGGACCCGCTCGCGCTGCCGCTCACGAGGCCCGGCCGGCTGGCGCGGCCCTGAGACCGCGGGTGGGAATGCACGTTTTGGCGCCAAACATCCCATTCCGGCACTCGTGATTGGGCCATTTGGCGCCAAAACGGGTGGGCCTGTGCCGGGGCGTCAGCGGCCCGCCTGAGTCTGGTATGGCGAAGGGGAGCGTCTGAGGCCGAAGGCGAGGCGAGGGTTGCCAGCCCGCCGCCCAACCTCCAACGAATGCGGCACGCAACTTCACATCATCCCGTGGGTGGAGTCAAGGGGGGACGAAGTCCCCCCTCGCACTTACCCGTGATTCTTCGCGAAGCGCTGCTGCGCCTTGTTCACCAGGTCGATGTACGTCTGCGAGTTCTTGCCCTTCAGCTCGCTCACGTACGCGTCCCACTGGCCCAGGTCGCGGTCGCCCAGGATGAACTTCAGCGACTGCTGGGTGACGTAGTCCTGGAGCGGGGTGCCCTGNNNTCGGGCGGGAACTGCGAATCGAGCAGCGCCGTGCTCCCGCCGTAGGCGAACACTCCGTTGAAGAAGCCGAGGTCCTTGTTGAGCAGCTTCGTGCCCGTGGGGTTGATGCCGGCCCACGTGACGTCCGAGGCGAGCTTGAACGTGCCGGCCTGGACGCTGCCGGTGTACGTCGTGCCCTCGACGCCCCACTTGGCGAACATCTGGCCCGCGTCCGAGTACCACAGCCAGTCGATGAACTGCATCATGGCCACGAAGTTCTGGCTGTCGCGCGCCTTCTTCAGGACCACGACGCCGTTCTCGAGCCGGCTGCCCGCCTTCACCGCGCCCAGGGGGCCCATCGGCACCGGGATCTTCACGATGGTGGCGCCCGGGATCGAGGCCAGGTTCTGCCGGTAGGGGTTGATCAGCGACTGCGCGTTCGTGCTGATCACCAACGACTTGCCCGAGACGAACTTCTGGTTCGCCTGGTCGTCCGACTGCGTGAAGCTCTCCGGGTCCATCAGCTTGTCGGCGATCAGCGAGTGCAGGTACTGGAGCACCTGCTTCCACTGCGGCATCGAGCCGGTGAACTGGTACTTCTTCGCCTTCGCGTCCCAGGTCGCGTTCGAGTAGCCCCAGCCGCCAGGAGCGCCGTACGCCGATCCGAGGATGTTCAGGATGTTGCCGCCGGGCGTGGGCACGCCCCACCGGTCGGAGAACGGATACAGGGACGGGTACGCGGCCTTCATCGCCTGGAGCATCGTGCGCACGTCGTTCCAGGTGCCGGGGACCTTGAGGTTCAGCTTGTCCAGGACGTCCGTCCGCACGGCCAGCGAGTAGTCCTGCCACACGTCCTGGTGCAGGCCGGGCAGCAGGTAGAACTTGCCGTCCGCCTGCCGCAGCGTGTCGATGTCGCCCTGCAGGTTCCACCTCGCGACCTTGTCCTTGAAGTTGGGCATCAGGTCGATGTAGTCGCTGACGGGCAGGAGGGCGCCCGAGGTGACGTACGGGACCTCCTGGCCCGGGTACGTCTTCGGGATGATGAGCGGGGCCTGGCCAGCGCCGATCAGCAGGCTGCGCTTGTTGTTGTAATCGCTGAGCGGGACCTCCGTCGTCTGGAGGGTCACGTTCGTCCGCTTCGTGAGCTCGGACCAGAACAGCCAGTTCTTGTTGAACGGATAGCCCGGGTTGTCGAGCTCGAGCATCGGGAACGTGAGCGGCTCGGTCGCCTTGAACTGGGTGCCGACGCCGTAGCTGCTCATGGCGCCCGCCCGGTTCCCCGAGAGGTTCAGGCTCGTCGTCTTCGCGCCCCCGCTGCTGCAGCCGGTGAGCGCAAGACCCGCCGCACCAGCGGCGATCAGCACCTCGCGGCGGGACGTCTCGAACATCTTCTCCCTCCTTCTCGAACAGGTTGGTATCGGCTACCCCTTGACGGAACCCAGGGTGACCACCGAGACGAAGTAGCGCTGGATGAAGGGGTAGACCAGCACGATGGGCAGCACGGTGAGCACGATGGTCACCGACTGGATGTTGGCGGCGGCCTGCTGGAGGTCGCTGGTGGCGGCGCCCGCGCCGGTCGCGCCGGTCGCGCCCGCGATCAGGTTGCGGAGGTACATGGTCACCGGGAACAGGTCCGAGTGATCGAGGTAGAGGAACGCGGTGAACCACGAATTCCACAGCGAGACGGCATAGAACAGCGTCATCGTCGCCAGCACCGCCTTGGAGAGCGGCAGCACGATCTGGATCAGGATCCGGTACGTGTCCAGACCGTCCACCGCGGCCGCTTCCTCGAGCTCCGTGGGCAGGTTCTCGAAGAACGACTTCATGACCAGCAGGTTGAAGACGCTGATCGCGTTGGGCAGCACGATGGCCCAGAGCGTGTCGACCATGCCCAGGCTGGTGACCAGGATGTAGTTCGGGATGAGACCGCCGTTGAAGAACAGGGTGAAGACCGCGACCCAGACCAGGGCCCTCCGCCCCCGCAGCTGCTTCTTGGACAGCACGTACGCGTAGCACGTGGTCAGGAACATCGAGATCGCCGTGCCGACGATCGTGTACACGACCGTGTTCCGGTAGTTGATCCAGAACATGGGGTCGGAGAGCACGATCTTGTACGTCGTGAGGTTGAATCCCAGCGGGACCAGGTTGACCTGGCCGGACTGGATGTACTGCTCCCCGCTGAACGACCGCGCGACGATGTTGAAGAACGGGTACAGGGTCAGGACCACGATGCCGATCAGGATCACCACGTTGGCCCCGCGGAAGATCCGGTAGGCCCGGCTGGGCCGCGGCTCCCAATCGCGCGAGATCCGCGCGTCGTCGCTCCGGGTCCCGACGTTTACCACAGGCTCGCCCCCACGGCGCGGCGGGAGATCAGGTTGGCGCTGGTGATCAGGATCAGCCCGATCAGGCCCTCGAACAGGCCGATCGCAGCCGCGTAGCTGAAGCTGTTGGAGACGACGCCGATGCGGTACAGGTACGTGGTGATGACGTCGGCGGTGGGGTACGTCAGCGGGTTGTAGAGGAGCAGGATCTTCTCGAATCCCACGGCCATGAACGTGCCGATGTTCAGGATCAGCAGGGTCATGATCGTCGTCCGGATGCCGGGCAGGGTGACGTGCCACGTCTGCTGCCAGCGGTTGGCGCCGTCGATGCGGGCCGCCTCGTACAGGTGGGGGTCGATCGTCGTCAGCGCGGCCAGGTACAGGATCGTGCCCCAGCCCACCGTCTGCCAGACCTCGGAGGACACGTAGATCTGCCGGAACCACTCCGGCTGCTGCAGGAACGGGATCGGCTCGTGCCCAATCGCGCGCACGAACTGGTTCACCGCGCCGTCGACCGCGAGGAACTGGAACGCGATGCCGGCGACCACGACGATCGACAGGAAGTGCGGGAGGTACGACACCGACTGGACGAGTCGCTTGAACGCGCGCGTCCGGACCTCGTTCAGCAGCAGCGCCAGCACGATCGGGAGCGGGAACAGGACGATCAGCGTCGAGACGCCGAGCACCAGGGTGTTGGTGAACACGCTCCAGAACGTCGGGTCGGTCAGGAACAGCTGCACGTAGTGCAGGCCCACCCACTCCTCGCCGAAGAGGCCGCCTCCGGGCTCGAACCGCCGGAACGCGATGACGTTGCCGAGCATCGGGAGGTAGCGGAAGATGACGAAGTACAGGACGGGCAGGATCGTGAGGGTGTACAGCTGCCAATCGCGGCGAAGCGCCCGGCGCCAGGCGAGGTGCTGGCGGCGTAGCCTGCCCTCGGGCCGGCCCGCGGCCCGGCTCGCTCCGAAAGTTTCGGAAAACTCACCTGCCATTGCGGTAACTATAGCCACGAGCTTGCCGGTGTCAAGCAGGGTCCTTGGCGGGCACCTCGGGTTCGGGCGGCCGCGCTCGATGGGTGATCTGGCCGGTGCTATAGTTGCGGAAACTTCGCCGAAACCACGTGGAGATCCGATGTCTGGTATCGCGACCATCTCGATGATCGCCGACGAGGTCGGCGTGTCCGTGACGACCGTCTCCAAGGTCCTCAACGGCCGCGCCGACGTGGCGCCCGACACCCGGGCGCGCGTCGAGGCGTGCCTGGAGCGGCACCGGTACCGCCGCCGCTCGCGCCGGCCGGCAACCGCCAGCGGCCAGATCGACCTGGTCTTCCACGAGTTCGACTCCGCGTGGGCGATGGAGATCGTCCGCGGCGTGGAGGCGGTGACGGCCGCCTCGCGGACCGGCGTCGTCCTGTCCCAGCTCGGCGGCCGGCACCGGCCGCCGCAGGAGTGGCTGGACGGCGTGCTCACGCGCCGGCCGCTGGGCGTGCTGTTCGTCCTGTGCGGCCCCACCCCGACCCAGCAGGAGCAGCTGCGGCGGCAGCGGATCCCGTTCGTGGTCGTGGACACGGACAGCGCGACGTCGGCCTGGGTGCCGACCGTGGGCTGCAACAACTGGAACGGCGGGCTGCTCGCCGCCGGCCACCTCCTGGAGCTGGGCCACCGCCGGATCGCGGTCATCTCGGGCCCGGAGGACGTGCTGTGCAGCCGGGCCCGCGTCGCCGGCTTCCGATTCGCGCACGACGAGGCCGGGATCCCGGTGGACCCCGACCTGGTGCGGTACGGCAACTTCTCGTTCGAGGCCGGCTACCAGTACGGCACGGAGCTGCTGGCCCGGCCCGGCCGCCCGACCGCGATCTTCGCCGGGTCGGACATGCAGGCGACGGGCGTGATGCGCGCGGCACGGCGGCTCGGCCTGGACGTGCCCGGGAGCGTCTCCGTGATCGGGTACGACAACCTGCCGCTGGCCGCCTGGACGGACCCCGCGCTGACGACGATCAACCAGCCGCTCCGGGACATGGCCGGCACGGCGGCGCGGATGCTGCTCGACCTGGCCGCCGGCGTCGACGTGGCGACGAGCCGGGTGGACCTGGTGACGGAGCTGGTCGTGCGCGAGAGCACGGCCCCCCCGGCCGAGCCCGGCGGCTGATCGAGGGCGCCCGCGGCGGGCGCCCCCGATCGGGGAAAGGGGATGTCGGGTCAGGCCGGGGGCAGGATCGCGTCGTAGCCGCCGATCACCACGCCGTCCGTGATCTGGCGGATCTGGTGCACGACGGCCGCGTCCTTCGGCGCCGTGGGGACGATGTCGAGCGCGGCGGTCGCCACGCCCAGGCCGGGCAGGTCGAGGCTGGCGATGGGCCGGCCCCCGTCGGACGGCGCCCCGCCGGCGAGCTTGCGCAGGGCCGCCCGGGTCGCGTCGTCCAGGCCGTCGGCGCTGCCGTTGGCGGCCTCGAGGTTCACGAGCTTGATGCCGGTGCCCGGGTCGGCCTGCTGGACGACGAGGCCGAGCTGCCTGGCGACGGCGGCCGCCGCCGGCTCGTCGATGTGGGCGAGGATGTCCGACGGGCGCATCCCGAAGTCCTGGCCGATCAGGCGCCCGGCATCGCGGATGAACCGGGTGCTCACGGTGATCACGGTCTGGCCGGGCTCGAGGAACGGGTTCGCCAGCTGCAGCGGGAGGTGCGGCAGCCGGGGCAGGAGGACGGTGATGTTGCGCTGGCCGACCAGCGGGTCGAGGTCGGGCCGGAACGGGTACGTCGGCGAGCCCTGCTTGCAGTCGAGCTCGACGATCAGGCACTCGTGGCCGCCGTTCACGAAGACGGGGACCCACGGCGTCGTGCAGACCAGCAGCGCGTTCGAGTTGGCCGGGATGCTGGCCGGCGCGGAGGTGCCGATGAAGTTGACCGGGGGGATGCCCAGGGACGGGTTGGCCCACCAGAACCGGGCGACCACGTTGGTGGCGGGCTGGTTGCCGTTCTGGACGAGCACGCTGACGGTCACGCTGGTGCCGGCGGTCACGCGGTCCCAGGCGTCGTGGGGCGAGAACAGGATGTAGGGCGAGTCCCAGAAGGGCCAGACGGGGCGCGTGCCGGTGTCGCTGAAGCTGGCGCCGACCAGCAGCGTGCTCCCGGACGCTTCGGCCGTCCGCGCCAGCGAGGCCGGGATGGCCGCGGCGGCGCCCAGGGCGATCCCGGCCTTGAGGAAGTCGCGCCGCTGGATCAGGTTGACGAGGTGGGCGTCGTTCATGCCCACGAAGATGGCGTCGGGAGGAGGCCCGCGACGTAGACGACCACTTGACGACCGCTGGTCGTGGGGGCGTCTACCTGGACGCGGAGGTGTTCGGCTCGGCTCGCCGGGTGCCGGCGCGGCGCGTGCTTTGCCGCGTGTGAGAGTCGTTATCCGAGGCCGATGAGGACTCTCACACGCGGCAACGGCCTTCTGCGCTTGCCGGGTAGGTCCTACCCCGCGCCCAGCGAGGCCAGCCGGTCGCGCAGCTCCTCCGACTGTGGGGTCTCCAGCGCCTCGCTGATCGCCAGGCCCTCGGCCCAGGCCGCGGCCGCCGGGTCGCGGTGGCCCGCGGCCAGCAGGGCGTCGCCCAGGTCCCGCAGCAGGTCGGCCTGGCCCTGGCGGGAGCCCAGCTCGCGCAGGATCTCCAGGCCCTCGCGCAGGCGGGCGATCGCCTCCACGTGGCGGCCCTGCGCGCGGTGGACGACGCCCAGGTCGTTCAGGCTCGCCGCCTCGCCCTGGCGGTCGCCCAGCGCGCGGCAGATGTCCAGGCAGCGCAGCAGCTGGGCGATCGCCTCCTCGTGCCGGCCCAGGCGGCCGTACACGCCGCCCAGGCTGTGCAGGCTGCCGGCCTCGCTCAGGCGGTCGGCCAGCTCCCGCGAGATGGCCAGGCTCTCGAGCAGGC
>VBJR01000017.1:12584-18048 GCA_005880175.1 Chloroflexota bacterium | reverse complement strand
ACGATCGTCCCGATCGCGAACATGATCCAGTCGTCGGGCGTCCAGAGCACGTTCGTGTTCTGGGGCGCCATCCAGGGCCTGGTCACGCTGGCCTGCGCGTTCGTGATCTCGGCGCCGCGGGCCGGCTGGCTGCCCGCCGGCTGGACGCCCAGCCCGGTGCGCCAGAGCCGGCACGACCTCCCCCCCATCCGCCTCGGCGGCCCGGCGCTGGTCGGGGGCATGGTCGCGAAGTCGTCGTTCTGGCTCCTCTACGTGATCATGACGCTGATGGGGTTCACGGGCCTGGTGGTCACGGCCCAGATCGAGCCCATCGCCCGCCACTACCACGTGGACGGCGCGGTCGTCGCGTTCGGCCTGACGGCGCTGGTCCTCGCGATCCAGCTCGACCGCGTGCTCAATGGGCTCACGCGGCCGTTCTGGGGCTGGGCCTCGGACCGGATCGGGCGCTACAACGCGATGGCGATCGCGTTCGCGGCCCAGGCCCTCACGATCGTCGTCTGGACGCGGTTCCTCGACCACCCGCTGCTGCTGATCGTACTGTCCGGCCTCGCCTACTTCACGTGGGGCGAGATCTACTCCCTGTTCCCGGCCGCGGTCGCCGACCTGTTCGGCCGCCGGTACGCGGCGACGAACTACGGCGTCCTCTACACGTCGAAGGGCGTCGCCGCGATCCTGGCCGGGCCGGTCGCCGCGGTGATCGCCGAGCAGTTCGAGGGCAACTGGCTGCCGGTCTTCGTGGCGATGGCCGCCTGCGCGGGGATCGCCGCGCTGCTGACGCTGACCTTGCTCAAGCCGGCGGCGCAGCGGACGATCATGGGCCCGCTCCTCGGCCAGCTCCGCGCGTCCGGCCACGGCCGCGACGAGCTGCGGACCGGCCTCGCCCACGGCCTGCGGACGGCCATCGCGCGCGGGCAGCTGCGGCCCGGCGTGCGCCTCCCGCCGGAGCCCGAGCTGGCGGCCGCGCTCGGCGTGAGCCGGGCCGAGGTGGAGTCGGCCTACGTGGTCCTGAGCGCGGAGGGCCTGCTCTGCCCGCAGCGGTCGAGCGGCCCGGTGGTCGAGGCGCCGCCGCGCCGCCTGGCGCTGCCGGAGCCCGCGCACCGGGGCTGACGCGAAGAAGGCCGGCGCCTTCCGGCGCCGGCCCTCTGCCGCTTGCGGAAGTCGGCTACCTCTTGGGCGGGATCACGACCCGGAGGCCGACGGAGATCCGGTCCGGATTGCCGTACGGGGGGAACAGCTTCGGGTTCACCCGCTCGAGGTCGGCCGGGTACTTGAGCTGGAACTTCGCCGCGATGGCGGTCAGCGTGTCGCCCTTCTTGACCACGTAGGCGCAGGGGCGATGGGTCCCGCTGGCGTCACAGACCTGCAGTGAAGCCGCCTCGGGTGCCTCCACGGACTCCGTGGTCCCGCGATTGTGCGACGCAGAGCGCGTCTCCGTCATGACGTCCTCCTTCGGCACCTGCCTTGCACCGGTGCCTGCATCCCGAACGTACCGGGCGGCGGAGGAGGGCGGACCACCGGCGTCGGACCCGGCCTGGACGAAAGCTCGTGCGCAGGCTCGGACACGCTGTCTACCCCAAAGTCTGCCCTTTCAGACCCCACGCGCCGGCCTACGCTCTCCGCATGCCCCAGAACGCCGTCAAGGGCGCGCTGTTGGCCTGCACCATGGGCCAGGGCCCGCCCCCGCAGCTCATCCCGATCCCGGCCGGCCCTCCCGTCGAGATCGAAGGCAACCTGGCGGGAACCGTCATGGACTTCAAGCCGCTGGCGAACATCCCAACGTTCGGGATGTGCATCTCGATGGCCAACCCGCAGGTGGCCGCCGCCACGTCGGCCGCGATGGGCGTGCTGACGCCGCAGCCCTGCATCCCCAACACGACCTCGCCGTGGTCGCCCGGCGCCAGCCAGACCAGGATCTACGGCCTCAACGCCCTGCTCCAGACGGACAGGTGCCAGTGCATGTGGGGCGGCACCATCTCCATCACCAACCCGGGCCAGACGTCCACGTCCTCCACCTGAGCCGGAACCCACCGACCGCTCGCGGTCACGTCCACCACGGTCGCTCGCGCGGTGGATACCGGCGAGCCGGCTCCGCCGGCTTGTGCTCTACTGGACCACGTTCAGGCGGTTCCAGGGTGGGAGGACAGGCAGATGGCGGATCGCAACGGGGTGTCGGCGTTCGGTCTCGATGACGTCCTCCGGCTGGAGTTCGTGGCGGCGGCCGACCTGTCGCCGGACGGCCGGCGCGTCGTGTACGCGGTCACCAGGACCGACGTGGAGGCCGAGCAGGACCGCGTCGCGCTGCACCTGCTCGACGTCGAGACCGGCGCCCGCCGCCAGCTCACCGTGGGCAAGGGCTCGGACGGCAGCCCGGCCTGGTCGCCCGACGGCTCGCTGATCGCGTTCGTCTCGGACCGCGCCGGCGCGCCCCAGGTCTTCGTGATCTCGCCCGACGGGGGCGAGGCCCGCCAGGTCACGGAGCTGGAGAAGGGCGTGGCGGGCGCCCCGGCCTGGTCCCCCGACGGCACCAGGCTGGCGTTCTCCGCGCTCGGGCCCGGCGAGCGGCGCAACCCCGCGCGGCCGTACCGCGTCACCCGCGCGATCTACCGGTTCGACGGCCTGGGCTACCTCGAGGACGGCCTGCTCGACATCCACGTCGTGGACGTCGCGGGCGGCGAGGCGCGGCGGCTGACCGAGGACGACCGCGTCAACACCGAGCCGCGCTGGACGCCCGACGGGAGCGCGATCGTCTACCTGGCCGGTGCCAACCCGACCGCGGCGCTGCTCTCGAACCGGCTGCGCATGGTGGACATGGAGGGCGCCGTCCGCGACCTCGCGCACCCGGAGGCGCTGATCACCGGCACGGCGTTCGCGCCGGACGGCCGGCTGGCCGTGCTGCTCGGGTTCCGGCGCGACGTCCCGATCGGCCGGCGCGGCGACCTGCTCGTCTTCGACCTGGCGACCGGGATCAGCGAGGAGCGGACGACGGCGTTCGACCGCGGCCTGGGCGGCGGCCTCCAGGGCGACTACGTGGCCCCGGTGACCGTGCCCGCGCTGAGCGTGACCCCGGCGGGCGAGGCGCTGGCCACGGTCCAGATCGGCGGCCGCATCGGCGTGTGGGCGTTCTCGCTGAGCGGCCCGGAGCAGGCGCGCGAGGTGGTGGCCGGCGACCGCGCCGTGCGGCCGCTGCGCCTGCGCGGCGAGCGGCTGCTGTTCCACGCGAGCGCGATCGGCGAGCCCGGCGACCTGTACGTGGCCGACCTGGGCGGCGCCGAGCGGCGGCTGACCACGCTGAACGCCGAGCTGCTGCGCGACCGCTCGCTGCCGGGCGTCGAGCACCTCGCGTTCCGCGGGGCGGACGGCACGCCCGTCGAGGGCTGGTTCCTGCGGCCGGCGGGCGTCGAGGCGCCCGCCCCGACGGTCCTGTACGTCCACGGCGGCCCGCACAGCGGGTTCGGCCACGTCTGGTCCAGCGACATGCAGCTGCTCTGCGGCGCGGGCTACGGCGTGCTGATCGTGAACCACCGGGGCTCGACCGGGTACGGCGACGAGTTCGCGACGTCGCTGGCGGGCCACTGGGGCGAGCAGGACTACGGCGACCTGATGGCGGGCGTCGACCACGCCATCGAGCGCGGCCTGGCGGACGGCGACCGGCTCGGCGTGTGCGGGATCTCGGGCGGCGGCAACCTGAGCTGCTGGATCGTCGGGCAGACGGACCGGTTCAAGGCCGCCGTGCCGGAGAACCCGGTCACGAACTTCCTGAGCTTCTACGGCGTGGCCGACATCGGCCCCTGGTTCGCCGTCGCCGAGATGGGCTGCCTGCCCTGGGTGGACCCGCAGGCGTACCTGCGCCAGTCCCCGATCGCGTACGCGCACCGCTGCACCACGCCGACGCTGCTCGTCCAGGGGGAGGCCGACCTGCGCTGCCCCGCCGAGCAGTCGGAGCAGTTCTACGCCGTGCTCAAGGCGAACGGATGCGTCGTCGAGATGCTGCGCGTCCCGAACAGCTCGCACGTGGGCACGGTGGCCGGCGCGGTCCCCGCGCGCCGGGCGCAGAACGAGGCGCTGCTGGACTGGATGAACCGGTACGTGCTGGCCGCTCAGCCCGCGGTCGAAGCGGCCGCCTCGTAGACGCGCGGCGGCCCCCGCGGTCGCCGCGCGGCACGTTTGGGCTACAGTCAGGAATCCATCCGCGGGCTGCGAGACCAAACGAGTGGGGAGGCTGAATCCGTAGTGGCGAGGGAGCGCACGTTCCAGATCCAGCTGGAAGGTCTGATCCGGCTGCTCGCGCAGCACCTGTACGCGGACCCGGACGTCTTCCTGCGCGAGATGATCCAGAACGCGCACGATTCGATCAAGCGGCGGGCCGAGCTGGCGCCCGAGCGCGGCGAGACGGACCTGCCCCCGGCGCGCATCGTCGTCGTGACGCGGCCGGCCGACATGACGATCGAGGTCCACGACAACGGCTCCGGCCTGACCAGCGACGAGATCGACGACTACCTGTCCACGATCGGCCGCTCGGGCACGGGCGAGCTCCGGCAGCGCATCCTGGAGGCCGACCGCGGCCGCGCGGTGGAGCTGATCGGCCAGTTCGGCATCGGCCTGCTCAGCGCGTTCATCGTCTCGGAGCGGGTCACCGTCCTGACGCGCGCCGCCGGCCACGAGGCCCTGCGCTGGGAGAGCCGGGGCGGCGAGAAGTACACGGTGGAGCCGGCCGATCGGCAGCTGGTGGGCACCACCGTCATCCTGCACCTGCGCTCGGAGCACAGCCGCTACCTCGACCGGTCCCGGCTGCAGACGATCATCCGCACGTACGCCGACTTCCTCGGGATGCCGGTGTACCTGAACGACGACGCCGAGCCCGCGAACGCGGTGACCGCGCCGTGGCACCACACGTACCCCTCGAACCGGGAGCGCGACGACGCCTACATCCTGTTCTGGGAGCAGAAGTTCACGGCCGAGTACTCGCTCCACGTCTTCGCCGTGGACGAGCCGTTCGAGTGGGACGACGTGTCGGCGCCGGACGGCAGGGCGCGCGGCCGGGTGCGCGGTGTGCTCGCGGTCACGGACCGGCGCACGCCGGACGTCAACGCGCGGGGCACGGTGGACGTGTACGTCAACCGCATGTTCATCGACGCCGGCAACCGCGAGGTCCTGCCCCAGTGGGCGAAGTTCGTGCAGGGCGTGCTCGAGTGCAACGAGCTGACGCCGAACGCCGCCCGGGACAACGTCGTACGCAACGCCACGCTGGCGGCGGTGCAGCGGGCGATCGGGGCCGTGATCATCCGCGAGCTGACGGACCTGTCCCGGCGCAACCACCTGCGCTTCGTCGAGATCATGCGCTGGCACTCGTACCACCTGCTCGCCATGTCGGTGCAGCCGGAGCACGAGGACTTCTTCCGGGCGGTCGCCGACCTGATGCCGCTGGAGAGCGACCAGGGCCCGGTCACGGTGGCCGAGTACCTGG
>VBJR01000017.1:0-12572 GCA_005880175.1 Chloroflexota bacterium | reverse complement strand
CTCCTGGCCGACGCCCGGAGCATGCGGGTGTTCGACTGCTCCGAACCGTTCTCGGAGCGCTTCCTCAAGCGGTACGCGGAGCTGTGGCCCAGCCGCGTGCACCTGAGCCGGCTCGACGTCGCCGGCTCCGAGACGATCTTCGAGCCGCTCGGCGCCGAGGAGCACGACCGCTTCGCGGAGCTCGAGGCGGCGTACGGCCTCATCTTCCCCGACCTGCGCTGCGTGGCCCGGGTCAGCCGGTTCCGGCCCGCCGAGGTGCCCGCCGTCCTCACGGAGACCAGGGACGGCCGGAGCCGGCGCGAGCTGGAGAACGTCGCCGCCAACCCCACGCTGCCGACGTACCTGCGCGACATCGTGAAGGGGTTCCTCGTCGAGGAGCGGCAGCCGCTCACGCTGCACCTCAACGCGGACAACCCCACGATCCAGAAGCTGGCCGCCCGCCTGGACCTCCGGGACGACGTGAGCCGGCACGCGCTGGTCTCGCTGTACAACAACGCCCTGATGCTGCTGGCGCGCGTGCTGCGCGTCCAGGACGTGCAGGCGATGTTCGTGCAGTACAACCAGGTGATCGAGCTGATGCTGTCGCTCGCCGCCGAGCGCACCCACCTGCAGGGCATGCTCAACGCCCGGCAGACGGAGCTGGACGAGCTCCGCCAGGCGGACACGGCCGACACCGAGGTCGACCGCTTCGTGTCCTGCTTCGTCGCAATGCCGTTCAACGACCCGCGGGCGGCCGAGATCTACGAGGCGCTGCGGATCGTGCTGGAGGACCGGCCGTACTACTGGCGGGTCGTGCGCGCGGACGACAGCGTCGAGCGGTACGGCCTGTGGTCCAACCTGAAGGCGAAGCTGGTCCGGGCGCACTGCTACGTGGCCGTCCTCACGGAGACGGTGAACGCGAACGTGATGATCGAGGTCGGCCGGATGGAGGCGCTGGAGGGGCGGCCGATCCTGCTCCTCCGCGACGCCTCCGCCCCGGACCTCCCCGCTGACCTCCGCGGCCGCCTGTACCAGGTGGTGACGAGGACCGGCCAGGACCTGGTGAGCGAGGTGCGGGACGCGATCGAGCGCCAGGAGGCGCTGCGCGGCCTGCGCGGCGAGCGGTTCCTCAGCGAGACCGCGCTCCGGAGCATCGCGCGCGTGGACGGACCGGTGGGCAGGGAGCTCAGCCGCCGGTACGAGACGTGGCAGACGTTCCTGGCCACCGACTCCGCGGTGATCGCGAGCCAGGTGAACCTCCCCCTTCCCATGGTGGAAGGCATCAAAGCGACGCTGAGCGCGGCCGAGGGCTGACGGGCCGGGATGGGCTCCGCCCCGAGCAGGCGCGCGGTGACCCTGCTCATCGACGAGGCGTGGGCGGCGATGGACGCGGACCGGTACGCGCAGACCGTGTCCGTGGCGAGCCGTGCGGTGCAGGCGGCCGAGTTCGTCGAGGACGTCGAGCTGCTGGCGCGGGCGCTGTCGATCGAGGCGGAGGGCCACCGCATGCTCGGCGACCACGCCGCGGCGTTCGCCCGCTACACGCGCGTGCTGACGCTGGCCAACGACCCGGCCGCCGGCGATCGCCTCACCACGTCGCAGGCCGCGCGCGCGGTGGCGCGCGCCTACCTGAACTGCGTCGAGTGCGGCCTGTTCCTGACCGGCGCGCCGTGGCGGGACCTGCTCGCCATCCTCGACGCCGCCGACCGCTGGCTGGCCGCGACCGGGCACCGCGAGTGGCGCTCCGACGTCCTGCTGGAGCGCGCGAAGGTCTGGGAGTGGCTGGGCGACTCCGAGCGGGCCGTGGCCCTCTCCGAGGAGGCGCTGGCGGCGTACCGGTCGGACTCCAGCGTGCGCGCCTACACCAGCTACCTGCTCCGGCTCGGCAGCACGCTGCGGAACGCCGGCCGGCATCGCGACGCCCGGGAGCGGTACCAGGAGATCCTGGACCGGCCCGAGTCCAACGTCTACGAGCGCAAGCTCGGGCTGGAGGGGCTGGCCCGGTGCGCGCTCGACGCGAACGACCCGGTCCTCGCCCGCCAGCAGGCCGCGGCCGCCGTCCAGCTCGCGGAGGGCCTGGGCGACAACGGCCTCTGCCCCGCCCTGGAGACGCTCGCGGACGCCTGCGCGGCGGGCGGCGACATCGACGCCGCGGGCGAGTCGGCCGCCCGCCACGTGGAGAGCGCCGGCCGGATCGGCGGCCACTACCGCCCCTACTACGCCGTCCGCCAGGCCCTCGACGTCGCGCTGGTCCGGGCCGACGCCGAGCGCGCGCGCGACCTGCTCGAGGAGCTGGTCCCGCACGCCGCCGCGCTCGACGCGGTCAGCGGCGGCACCGGGCACGCCACCGCGTGCGGCCGGCGCCGGGGCCGGCTGGCCGCCCTGGAGCCGGCGAGCCGGGACGCGGCGGCGCCGGTTCCGGGCGAGGGCGAGGGCGCGGCGGTCCACGTGGTGGACGCGACCGGCGGAGGCGACCACGCGACGCTCCAGGAGGCGGTCGCCGCCGCCGCTCCCGGGGACCGGATCGTCGTGCGCCCGGGCCGGTACACCGGGGGCGTCGTCCTGGACAAGCCGCTGCGGATCGCCGCCGAGGGCGCGCCCGGGGCCGTGGTCGTGGAGTCCGACAGCGGACCCGCGCTGTCGTTCCGGGCGGCCACGGGCGTCGTGACCGGGCTGACGCTGCGGGCGACCGGCACCTCGGGGTTCTGCGTGAGCATCTCCATGGGCACGCCGCACCTGGAGGACTGCGACATCAGCTCCTCGGCGCTCGCCTGCGTGGGCATCTACGACGGAGCCAACCCGACGCTCCGCCGCAACCGCATCCACGACGGGGCGGACAGCGGCGTGTACATCTACGACAACGGGCTGGGGCTGCTGGAGGACAACGACATCTTCGGCAACACCCTCGGCGGCGTCGCGATCAAGACCGGCGCCAACCCGACGCTCCGCCACAACCGGATCCACGACGGCAGGCAGAGCGGCGTGTACGTCTTCGAGAACGGGCGCGGGCTCGTCGAGGACAACGACGTGTTCGCCAACGGCTACTCGGGCGTCGAGATCAAGACCGGCGGCAACCCGACGGTGCGCCGCAACCGCATCCACGACGCCGTCCAGAACGGGCTGTACGCCTACCTGAACGGGCGCGGGCTCGTGGAGGAGAACGACATCTTCGCCAACGCGTACTCGGGCGTGGAGATCAGGAGCGGCGCCAACCCGACGCTGCGCCGCAACCGCATCCACGACGGCAAGGACAGCGGCGTGTACGCGCTGGAGAACGGGCTCGGGCTGCTGGAGGACAACGACATCTTCGGCAACGCCCTGGGCGGCGTCGCGATCAGGAGCGGCGCCAACCCGACGGTCCGGCGCAACCGCATCCACGATGGCGTGCAGGGCGGCGTGTACGTCTACGGCAACGGCCGGGGGCTGGTGGAGGAGAACGACATCTTCGCCAACGGCTACTCGGGCGTGGAGATCAAGACCGGCGCCAACCCGACGCTGCGCCGCAACCGCATCCACGACGGCAAGCAGAACGGCGTGTACGCCTACGAGGACGGGCTGGGGCTGCTGGAGGACAACGACATCTTCGCCAATGGCTACGCGGGGGTGTCGATCACGGGCGGGGCGAACCCGGCGCTCCGCCGCAACCGCATCCACGACGGCCAGCAGGGCGGCGTGTACGTCCACGACGGCGGGCTGGGGCTGCTGGAGGAGAACGACATCTCCGGCAACGCCTACTCGGGGGTCGCGATCAAGACCGGCGGCAACCCGACCCTGCGCCGCAACCGCATCCACGACGGCAAGGACAGCGGCGTGTACGTCTACGAGAAGGGAAAGGGCGTCCTGGAGGACAACGAGATCGCCGGCAACGGCCGGGACGGCGTGTCCGTCGCGGGGACCGACGCGGTGGTCGTCCGGCGCAACCGCTTCCAGCGCAACGCGCGGGCCGGCATCTGGATCCGGGAGGGCGGCGGAGGCACGTTCGTGGGCAACGAGGTGCTGGACTCCTGGGACGTCGCGACCGACTGCCTGGCGAACGTCCGCCGCGTGGACTCCACGGGCTAGGCCCAATGCCGGTGAGTTGGAGCCGGCATGGCTCTTGCTTCGGGCCTGGGGCTGAGGCCGGTGCCTTGCCGTACGTCTGCCACCTCTCAGCCCGGTCGAGACGTGGCGCCCATACGGCAAGGCCCGTTCGCCAGGCCGCGGCCCTCGGGCTGGCGGAGAGGGTGGGATTCGCACCCTCGGGCCTGGCTTCTGAACTCGGCTGGATGTCGTCCCATCCGTCCCGCTCGTGTTCGGCGGTCGCCTGGACTGCCGGGGAACGTGTCAGGTGCGTGTCAGGTGCCGTGTCGAGGCGTATCGCGACGCTTGACGAGATTGTACCTCGGAGCGGCGCTCGCGCACGGACGCGTGTGGTGGTGCGGCACCGCGTTTAAACGTGCCGGCCGGTGGTCAAGGCGTACGCCTGTTCGACCCGAAGGGATACGGCCGTCCCCCCGATGGCTGAAACCCGTGAGGTCGGTGGCGCGGTGTCAAGGCTCGCTCGGAGAGCGACGGCGAAGCCGCTCGGCCTTGACGGCGGGTCATCGATCTCACA
The DNA here is from genome assembly GCA_005880175.1 of Chloroflexota bacterium. The sequence continues at coordinate 7,999 of VBJR01000017.1, read as the reverse complement.
GCATGTCCGCTTGCGGGGGGACGAGTAAGGCAAGTCGTCTACTGCTTCTTGACAGATGCCGCACCCACGCCTACGGCTTCACGAGCGAACCTGAGAGCCGGCTCGCGCAGCTCGTTCGGCAAGGGTGCGAGTTCCTCGGCCACTCGATCGAGCGGCAGCCATTCGGCGTTGGACAGCTCCTCGTGGTCGATCACCTGGACGTCGGGCGACTCGACGGAGAGCAAGAAGTTGAAGCTGCGGTAGCCGCCGCTGAACCGACGTCCCCAGTACGGGGACGCGTCTACGTGGGTATCGACTGTGCCCAGCAGCCGGACGACGCGGGCACCTTGCACCGCCAGTTCTTCGTTGACCTCGCGGAGCACGGCTGTTGCCGGCTCCTCGCCTTGGTGGACGTGACCGCCGACCCAGGACCAAACACGCTCGTCCGCCCGAACGCGGCCGGTCATCAAGACCGCTTGTTCGTTGCCGGGGTGCGGGATGATCGCGGCGACCATGATCGGCCGTCCGTCATCGGTTCGAGCTGGCGGCTGCGCCGGTACGGCTGCTGGCATGAGGATCGTGGCGGGTACTGCCGGTGCTGCGTCGGGGCGTTGTGGTTGGAACTGCCGCGCTTCTTGGATCGCGTCGATGTCCACGTACGACTCTCGGTCCCCGCGTCGCTTATACGTCTGGAGGTTGAGTTCCTGCACGAGCCGGTAAACCGTCGCTCGGGAGATCCCAAGCTCGGCACAGATGGTGCGGATCGTCTCTAGACGCATCAGACCAGCTTTAGTCTAGCACAAAGTGTCTCACGGTGTTGCGCGGCGTCTCTATCTGTGGTACACTGAGAGGCACGATGAGACGGTTCGAGGCGACGGGCGACGGATGGGATACGGCGGATGGTCCGCCCGTCCCGGTGTCGATCGATGCCGTCAGTGTCGAGACGTCTTGGGCCGATCGGTGGTCGGACGAATCCGGCGAGCGGGTGGGGCGAAGACAGGAACCCGCTCTCGCTCGCTCGATGTCGCTCCCGATCCACAAGGACGGACCGAAGGACGCATCGCTCACTGATCGGCCGTTGAGCGTCAATGCCGGGTTGACGGGAGTGGACCGGGACGGGCGTTCCCCCGACTCGGCGATGGTCGTCAACGTGGCGCCCAGCGTAGGGCACGGGCGCGTAACACAGTGCCCTACGTGTCCTATAGAGGTATCGGCGAACGGGCGTGAGGCTGGCGGGTGCGAGCGCGTAACACAGCACCCTACAGGTGCAGCGGGAGGTGTGGATGTGGCAACGATGGTCAAGTCCGATGCGGTGGCTCGCGCGGAGGTCGTTCGCTCGTGGCGGCCGATGACGTCCTCACTGCTCGCGGCGCAGACGGCGGCGCAGTTCGCCGCGCTGGAGCGGTCGTCGGAAGTCGAGCGGCGGGAGCGGCGGCGGCGGACGGAGCATGAGGTGGCGGCGGAGGCAGCGCTGCTGCTCTACCTGCACTCGTGCGGGGACCTCGTCCACGAGGACTATCGTCCTGGTCCCGGTGAGATCGAGTGGGCGCGGGCGGAGATGGCGGAGGCGGTGGAGCGCATGGCGGCGCCCATGCCGGACACCGTTTAAACGGGGAGGTGATGGGGGCTTGAGGCAACCGCCGGTCGTCGTGTTCCGCGTCCCGCACGTCGCGGACATGCTCGCGGTGAGTCCGTCCACGGTGTACCGGCTGGTGCGGCGGGGCGAGCTCGTCGCATGGCTCGATCGGAAGCAGCGTGAGAGCGAGATTCGGGGCTGGTTCGCTCCGGGTCGTCTGCTCCGGGTCCTGACGGGTGGCCGGGATGATGGGGCAGCGGATGAGGCTGGCTGATCTGCCGGAGTACGCGCGTGTGCGGGACGTGGCCGCGCTGCTGGGCCTGTCGCGGAGCGAGGTCTACCGGATGATCGAGTCCGGCGAGCTGCCCTGCACGCGGGTCAGCGAGGCGTCGGTCAGGGTCCCCAAGGCTGAGCTGACGGAGTGGTTGCGGGAGCGGACGACAGGTGCCAAGCGCGCGACCGCGTGAGCCGAGATACCGGCCGTACTGCGCAGCGTGCAACCGGCCGTTGACGGACGTCGAGCGGCAGCGCGGCCGTTGCTCCGTGGCGGGCCACCGCGAGAGTACGTGCTGGGAGTTCCGGGTTGAGCTGACGGCGCCGGGCGGACAACGGCGACAGGTGCGGCGCCACACAGACGGCAGCGGACGGCGGCTGGCGACCAAGGCGGATGCCGTTCGGGCGGCGGCTGAGCTGGTCGGCGTCGGGCCGCTGGATCGCTCGAAGGTGACGCTGCGGCGGTGGCTGACGACCTGGCTTGACGAGGGGTGCGGCGGTGTCGATCCCAACACGGTCTACGGCTACCGGCGGGCGGTGGGTCGTATCGTGCGGTCTCCGGTCGCAGACGTGCCGCTATCTCGGCTGTCCAGGGGGCACGTAGAGACGCTGGTCGCCTGGATGGCCACGCCGGGCGTGCGTGAGGACGGTAAGCCGGGCGGCTACGCGCGGACCACGATCAACAGCACGGTCATCGCGCTCCGGGCCGCGCTCGGCGCAGCGCTGGACCGCGACCCGCCGCTGGTCCCGGCCAACGTAGCGGCAGCGAGGCCGGGCCGCCGGCGTGACGCGCTGGTGCGGAAGGTGTCCAGTGGGGTCGGGCCGCTGTGGACGCAAGCGCACCTGCAACGGTTCCTAGACTCGTCGCGCGTGCGCGGGGACATCCGCCTGTACGCCTTCTATCGCTCGCTGTTCGCCACGGGTGCTCGGGTCAGCGAACACCTCGGTCTGGCGTGGGATGGCGGCGTGGGTGCGGATTGCCGGGTCCTGAGCTACCGGCAGGCGTGGACGGCGGCGGACCAGGAGCGGGCGTTGGCGCTGGCGAACCCCGGTCAGGTGGCGGGCAGCGGCCCGCGACGTTCCGCCCGCCGGGTGAAGCCAGAGCACGTCAGCTTCAGCGAAGAGTTGAAGACCCCGGACTCGGTGCGGGATGTCGATGTTGATTCGGGCACGGCTTGCGCCCTACGCGAGCTGCGGGAGTCGCAGCGGTTTGTGCGCGGAGGTCAGAATGTCGGCCTGGTGTTCGCGCAGCGGGACGGACGGCCGTACAGCTACAAGACGGAGGCGAAGCGGTTTGACGCGCTGTGTCATGCTGCGGGTGTGCCCCGGATCGGCTTCCACGGCTTGAGGCGGACGAACGCCACGCTGCTCGAAGAGGCGCGCGTCCCGACGTTCGTCATCGAACGTCGGCTCGGTCACACGAGTCGGAGCGTCACCGGGCGCCGGTACATCGATCTGACGCCAGCCATGCGGCGGGTCGCAGTCGAGGCGCTGACCCGGATCATCGATGGTCCGCTCTTGGATGACTTGGGCGGGGGACTCGCGGGGAACGTGTCAGGTGCCGTGTCAAGTTGACGCTCGGCGAACCTGGCGGAGAGGGTGGGATTCGAACCCACGACAGGGTTGCCCCTGTACGGCATTTCCAGTGCCGCGCCCTCGACCGGACTAGGCGACCTCTCCGTCCGCGCGAGCAGAGTCTACCGCCGGACGCCCTACGCCTCGACCTCCTCACCGTCCTGCGCCCAGCGGGTGTGGTAGCTGCCCTCCCGGTCCAGGCGCCGGTACGTGTGCGCGCCGAAGTAGTCGCGCAGGCCCTGGATCAGGTTGGCCGGCGTGCGCTCGCGCCGGTAGCCGTCGTAGTACGCGAGCGCCGACGAGAACGCCGGCGCCGGCACGCCCAGCTCGACCGCCGTCCGGACCACCCGCCGCCACGCGTCCTGCGCGCCTGCCACCGCGTCCCGGAAGTACGGCGCCAGCAGCAGGCCCGGCAGCTCCGGCCGCTCCGCGTACGCGTCCTTGATCCGGTTCAGGAAGCGCGCCCGGATGATGCACCCGCCGCGCCAGATCGTCGCGATCGTGCCGAAGTCCAGGTCCCAGCCGTACTGGGCCGACGCCGCCGCCAGCTGCTCGAAGCCCTGCGCGTACGCGACCACCTTGGACGCGTACAGCGCGTCGCGGACCGCGTCGACCAGCCCCTCCCCGTCCCGGGCCCGGCCGCTCGGACCGGACAGCACGGCGGACGCCGCCAGGCGCCGCGCCTTCTGCGCCGACAGCATGCGGGCGAACACCGCCTCGGTGATGGCCGTGACCGGCACCCCGAGCTCCAGCGCCTCCTGCGACGTCCACTTGCCGGTGCCCTTCTGCTCGGCCTCGTCCAGGATGACGTCCACCAGCGGCCGGCCCGTGGCCGCGTCGCGCTTGCCCAGCACCTCGGCCGTGATCTGGATCAGGTACGAGTCCAGGTCGCCCTGGTTCCACTCGCGGAAGATGGCGGCCTGCTCCGGCGCGCCCAGGCCCAGCGTCTGGCCCAGGAAGTCGTACGCCTCGGCGATGAGCTGGATGTCGGCGTACTCGATGCCGTTGTGGACCATCTTCACGTAGTGGCCGGCGCCGTCCGGGCCCATGTACGCGCAGCACGGTTCGCCGTCCACCTGCGCCGCGATCGTCGTGAAGAGGCGCGACACGTGGCTGTACGCCTCGCGCGTCCCGCCGGGCATCAGGCTGGGGCCGAGCAGCGCTCCCTCCTCCCCGCCCGAGATGCCGCTGCCGAGGAACCGCAGGCCGGCGCCCTCCAGCTCGGCGGCGCGGCGCCGGGTGTCGGCGAAGTAGGAATTGCCGCCGTCGATCACGATGTCGCCGCCGGCCAGATGGGGACGGAGCTCGGCGATCGCCGCGTCCACCGGCGCGCCGGCCTTCACCATGATGAGGATGGCGCGCGGCCGCTCGATCGAGGCCACGAAGGAGGCCACGTCGAAGGCCGGGACGAACGTCCCCTCCGCCCCGTGCTGCTCGAGCATCTTCTGGGTGCGGGCCGGCGTCCGGTTGTACACTGCCACGGATACGCCGCGCGAAGCCACGTTTCGCGCCAGGTTCTGGCCCATCACGGCCAGTCCGAAGACGCCGAACGGGATCGATGTCACGCGGCCGAGTGTAGTGGAAGGGAGGGCGGTGGGCCTTGGAGACCCATGACGGTGGGCCGCCGTCCACGGTAAAGTGCGGGTGACACCTTGGCTCTAGACATCCAGGAGCTCGGCGGTTCGAGCGTCGGTGGCTACCAGCTGATCCGGTGCCTGGGCCACGGCACGCACACGGCCGTGTACCGGGCCACGGGCAGCCTGGGATCGCAGTGGGCGCTGAAGGTCATCGACCGGCAGCTGGAGCCCGAGGCATCCCTGGTGGAGCGCCTGCGCCGGGAGGCCAGCCTGTGCTCGCGCATCGACCACCCGGCGATCCTCCCCATGTACGACGTGGGCCGCGACGAGCACGTTGGTCAGCCAGCTGGCCGACGCGCTCCAGCGCGCGCACGACCTGGGGCTGGTCTGCCGCGTCATCAAGCCGAACAACGTCCTGGTGGACTCCGCCGGCCGCGCCTACCTGGCCGAGTTCGGGATCGCCAGCCGGCGCACCGGGCCGCTGGCGCTGACCAGCCCCGGCTACAGCCTCAGCTACCCGCAGTACCTGGCGCCCGAGCAGGTGGAGGGCAAGGAGCCGACGCGGCGCGTGGACGTGTACGCGATCGGCGTCCTGATCTTCGAGATCCTGACCGAGTCGATCCTGTTCACCGGGTCGAGCGTCGGCGAGACGCTGGCGGCCACGCTGAACGGCCGGGTGCCGTCCGCCACCGCCCGCAACCGCCGCCTGCCGCCCGGCGTGGACGGCGCGCTGATGCGGGCCCTGGCCAAGGACCCGAAGGACCGGCACGACTCGATCTGGCAGCTGCTCGAGGAGCTCGTCGGCACCCCCGACGAGGAGGTGGCGAGCCGGCGGCCGCCGCGCAGCGTCGACGTGCCGGCCGCCCCGCCGCCGGCGATGACGGACCCCGTGCTGGAGCGCATCGGCGCGGCGCTGAGCGGCGAGGTGCCGGCCCCGGCGGTGCCCACCAACGGCGTGGTGGAGAGCCCGCAGGCGCTCATCCCCGCCGCCCACCAGCCGTCGCCGATCCCGGTGGACTCGGCCGTCAGCATGCTGCACCGGATGGGCGTGCCCCGCCTGGAGAGCCACGAGCTGCCGATCCTGAACTCGTACTTCGCCTGCCTGATGCGCCACGCCCGGGAGACCGCCGAGCGCCGCTGGCCGCAGGTGCTGGAGGCGGGCGGACTGCATCGCTACATGGCCCAGGACCCGCCCGACGACGGCGAGCGGACGGCCACCGCGGACGAGTGCAGCCGGCTGGCCGACGCGTTCGAGACGGTGTTCGGCGCGGACGGCCCCGCGCACCTGCGCACGCTCGGCCGGACCGTCACGGAGGACTGGCTGCGGAGCACGCAGCCGAAGCCGTTCCGGATGATGGGCAGGCCGGAGAGCAAGGTGGCGGACGCGTTATACGTGTTCAACCACAGCATGGACCGGGTCCGGGGCGAGCCGCTGCACGCGTGGAAGCAGATCGACAAGCGGCAGTTCTGGATCGTCCACTACGCGAACCTGTTCACCCTGGGCCGCCACAAGCCCGCCAAGGCCTGCCACTTCTGGGTCGCGGCCTTCGAGTCCGCCCTGCGCTGGGGCGGCCTGGCCAACGACTGGACGGTCGAGGAGACCGAGTGCGGGTGCACCACTGGCACGTACTGCTGCGTGTTCACGGTGGAGCGCGTCGGCGGCTGAGCCCCCGACGCGCTCCGGACGTTCAGCTGACGACGCAGGGCCGGCCCGAGCCGGCCCGCAGGCAGGCCGCGACCGGGTCCTGGAAGCTCGCGATCGAGGGCAGCGCGTGCCCCTGGAAGTCGAAGAGCGTCAGGTTGTCGTTGGGCGAGCCGGCGCCCGGCTCCCAGCCGACGCCCGGGATCCACTCGGGCTCCCAGTAGAGCAGGCCGCCCCCGTGGCCGCCGGGCGCGTCGGCCAGGATCGACAGGGCGTCGCTGACGAAGGACAGCTGCCCGCCGGGGCTGGCCGAGTAGCCCCCGCGGAGCTGTGAGGGCGTCCACACGAAGTTGTCGTTCGTGTCCCCGTTGGCCAGCGTCCACGGGTACTGGAGCTCCGCGATGAACACGTCCCGGCCATAGCGCGTGGCCAGGTCGTCCACGTTCGCGCGCAGCCCGGTGAACGGGCCGTCCCAGAACGTGTAGAAGGAGAGCCCGATCGCGTCGAACGGCACGCCGAGCGCGACCATCTCGTCGAAGAAGTGGCGGCTCTCCCAGTTGTTGCCGCCATGGTCGATGTGGAGCATGATCCGCAGCCGGTGGCCGGCCGGGTTGCCCGCCCGGGCCCCCGCCACCCCCGCTCTCAGCAGCGTGGCCAGGTTGGGGTAGCCAGCCGCGCCGGCGTCGGGGTTGCTCTCGTCCACCTGGCCGAGCGGCCACAGCATGCCGTTGCGGATCTCGTTGCCGACCGAGACCATGTCCACCGGCGTGCCCTGCGCGGCGAACGCGGCGATCACCTGGCGGGTGAAGGACTGGACCGTGGCCGCGAGCGCCGGCAGGTCCTGGCCCTGCCAGGCCGCCGGCGTGATCTGATGGCCGGGGTCGGCCCAGAAGTCCGAGTAGTGCAGGTCGAGCAGCAGCTTCATCCCTGCCGCCTTCACGGCCTTCGCCGTGACCAGGTCGGTCTGGAGGTCGCTGTAGCCGGGCGGCGGCGAGTTCCACAGCCGGAGCCGGACGTAGTTGGCGCCGTTGGCGCGCAGGATCTGGACGGGAGTTCCCGACCGGCCGTCGAGGTTGGTGAACCGGGCGCCGGCCTGCAGCTCCTGCAGCTGGAACGACAGGTCGCCGCCCAGCGCCATGTCGCTGGCGGCTTCCGTGCGGCCGAACAGCCGCAGCTCGCCGACGCAGGGCGCGGTCCCGTCGGCGCTGGTCAGCGTCAGCCGCGCGAACCGGGCGCCGGCCACGTCGTCGCGGACCGGCACGTACGCGGGCACGCCGGCCGCGAACGTCGCGGCCGGGCCGTCGACCGTCCGCCAGCGTCCGGCGGTCCCCGCCAGCGCGAGGGTGGCCGTGGCGGTGGCGTCGCCCTCGGCCAGGG
>VBJR01000016.1 GCA_005880175.1 Chloroflexota bacterium | reverse complement strand
GCTCCCCGGCCCGCGCCTCGCCGCTCGTCGAGCCCTCGCTGTAGCGCAGCACGCCCTCGGTGACGATGATCGCCAGCGGGAGGGCGTTGCGGTGCTCGGGCACCCGCTGGCCGGCCGCGAGACGGAGGCCGACGACCCGCATCGCCCCGCTGTCGCCGATCTGCTCCCACCCGAGCGGCCGGTGCTCCATCGTCGCCGCATTATCATCGCCAGGTGGGCACTCCCGCTTCGGAGGAGACGCAGGAGCTCCTGGTCCTGAGCCAGGGCGACGTGCGCCGGCTGCTGGACCTCGACGAGCTGCTGGAAGCGCTGTCGCGGGCGTTCAGCGAGCTGAGCGCCGGTCGGACGTCCGTCCCGCCCCGCGTCGCCGCGCGCACGTCCAGCGGGCTCCTCGGCGTGATGCCCGGCTACGTGCCGGGGGCGGGGCTGGAGTCCAAGCTCGTCTCCGTCTTCCCCGGCAACCACGACGTTGGCCTGCCGTCGCACCAGGCGCTGATCGCGCTGTTCGACGAGGGGACCGGCCGGCCGCTCGCCGTGATGGACGGCACCCACATCACGGCGGTGCGCACGGCGGCCGCCTCGGCGCTCTCGGTCCGCCTGCTGGCCCGGCCGGACTCGCGGGTCCTCGCCATCCTGGGCGCCGGCGTCCAGGGCCAGGTCCACCTGGAGGCGGTGGGCCGGGTGGGCGACTTCCACGAGATCCGGGTCGCGTCCCGCAACCGGGATCATGCCGAGGCGCTGGCCAGCACGATCTCGTACGCCCGGGCGATGACGGACTTCGAGCAGGCCGTCCGCGGCGCCGACGTGGTCTGCTGCTGCACGGACGCCGCCGAGCCCGTGATCGCGCGCGAGTGGCTCCGGCCGGGCGCCCACGTGACGTCCGTCGGCGCCAACACCAGCGGGCCCGAGCTCGACGCCGGCACGGTGCGCGGGGGGCGGCTGTTCGTCGAGTCGCGCGTGGCGTTCTCGCCGCCGCCGGCGGGCTCCGCCGAGCTGGCCGGGCTGGACCCGGCGGCCGCGACCGAGCTGGGCGAGCTGATCGCCGGCGAGGCGCCCGGCCGCGAATCGGACGAGCAGCTCACCGTGTACAAGTCGATGGGCCACGCCGTCGAGGACGCCGCGGCCGCCCGCCTGGTCTACGACCGCGCCCTCCGTGACGGCGCCGGCCGCCGGGTCCCGATCTGATGGAGACGACAGGATTGGCTGTAAGACTCGGCTTCGCCGGGCGTGTGAGTCCGTCTTCCATCGGCCTGCAGGCGTCACCAGCAGGCGCGGAGCGATGCGCCGCAGGCGCCCCGAACGTCCCGGACCAGCCGGGGGGTTTTGGAAGGGGGGGCCTGCCCCCCCTTGCTCATGGCCGCGCCCTCCGTGACGGCGCCGGCCGCCGGGTCCCGATCTAGGGCGTGGACGTCGTCCATCGCGACGGGGTCGCCGGCGCGCGCGGCGCCGGCGGGACGGTCGTCGTGATCGACGTGCTGCGGGCGTTCACCGTCAGCGCGTACGCGCTGGCCGGCGGTGCCGTCGAGTGCCGGCTGGTGGCCGAGGTGGCGGAGGCCAGGCGGCTGGCCGACTGCATCGAGGGGTCGGTGATCTCGGCCGAGGTCGAGGGCCTGCCCGTCGAGGGGATCGCGATCAGCAACTCGCCCACGATGGTGCGCGACGCGGACCTGCGCGGCCGGACGCTGGTGCAGCGGACCAGCTCGGGCACCCAGGGCGTCGTGGCCGCGAGCGGGGCGGAGCGGCTGTACGCGTGCAGCCTGGCGGTCGCCTCGGCGACGGCGCGGGCGATCCTGGCCACCGGGCCCGAGCTGGTCACGTTCGTCGCCACCGGCAGCGACCGCGGCCACCCGGAGGACTCGGCGTGCGCGGCCTATGTCGAGACCGTGCTCCGCGGCGAGGAGCCCGACCTGGAGGCGCTCCTGGCCCCGCTGTACCGCTCCGAGCGCTACCAGCGCCTGACCCGGGGCAGCCAGCCCGGCTTCCCCCCGTCCGACGTCGAGCTGTCGCTCGCGGCCGACCGGTTCGACTTCGCCATGCCGGTCGAGCGGGACGCCCTGGGCCTCCGGCTGCGCGCCCTGCCTACCTGATCCGGTCCACCCAATCCGGCGTCGCGTACCGGGCCGCCGCCAGCGCGCGCGCCGCCTCCAGCTCGTCCGGCTGGAGCGCGCCGGGCCGGGTCGGGTAGCGCTCCGCAAAGCAGCCGGCCAGCGCCGCCACGACCGCGTCCCGGTCCAGGTCCAGCCAGCGGTCGAGCGGCGAGACCTGCTTCTCGGCGCTGCGCACGCCCCGCGGCGACACGCGCTCGCGGCCGATGCGGATCAGGCGCGGGACGAGCGTCGTGTCCATGGCGTGGGCGATCGTCGTGTGGTGGAGGACGAACCCGCGCCGCCGCGCCTGCGCCGCGCCGCCGATCTTGCCCTCGGGCGAGACGATGTCGTTGATCGGCTGGTAGCCGGCGGGCACGCCCAGCCCGCGCAGGCAGTCGACGGCCCAGGCGTCGAGCCGGGCGAACGAGTCCACGAACGAGAGGCCGGCCACCACTGACTCGGGGGCGTACAGCGAGTAGGTGATCGTCCGGCCCGGCTCGACGATCATCGTGCCTCCGCCGCTCATGCGCCGGGCCACGGTGAAGCCGAGCCCGGCGGCGGCCTCGCGGTCCACTTCGTTGGCCAGCACCTGGTGGGAGCCGAGGACGAGCGCGGGCTCGGCCCACTCCCAGAAGCGGAGTGCAGCCCCCCGCCGGCCCACGACCGCCTGCTCCAGCAGGACCTCGTCGAGCGCCAGCTGGACGTGCGCCGGCAAAGGGGGTGCGGGAGGCAGCACCTCCCAGGTCAGGCTGCTGCTCAGGCGGCCCCGCCCACCTCGGCCAGCACGCGGGCGGCGTGCCCGTCGGCGCGCACCGCGTACCAGGCGCGCTCGATCCGGCCCTCGGGATCGACGAGGAACGTGGAGCGGATCACGCCGACCGTCGGCTTCCCGTACAGCATCTTCTCGCCGTAGGCGCCGTACCTGGTCGCGACCTCGTGGCCGGCGTCCGTCAGCAGCCGGAACCCGAGCCCGTACTTGGCGCGGAACCGCTGGTGGCTGGTCGCGTCGTCGGCCGAGATGCCGAGCACGTCCACGCCGGCGCCCTCGAAGCCGGAGAGCGCGTCGTTGAACTGGCACGCCTCCCTGGTGCAGCCGGGCGTGTCGTCCTGCGGATAGAAGTAGACGACGACGCGGCGGCCGCGGTAGCTGGCGAGGGCGACGGGCGTGCCGTCCTGGTCCGGAAGAGTGAACTGGGGGGCGGGATCACCCGGCTGGAGCTTCATGTCGGGGTGATGGTAGGGAAACGACGTAGGCGGCCCGGGGTGCCGGGCCGCCTACGGAGGACGATCAGGTGCTGAAGCCGTTCTTCTTCAGCCAGTCGGTCGCGATCTGGCCGGGGTCTTCCTTGTCCACGTCCGAGCTCTTGTTCATCTGGATGAGCGCGTCGGTCGTGAGCTTGGCGGACACCTTGTCCAGGAGCGTGGTGACTTCGGACGTGAACACCTTGCTGCGGCCGATCGGCACGACGTTGTCGGCGTTCTGCAGGTGCTTGTCGTCCTGGAGCTGCACGTACTTGCCGGTCGAGAAGGCGCTGTCGCTGGAGAAGATCAGGCCGATGTCGATGTCGCCCTGGTCCAGCGCGGTCTTGGTCAGCGGACCGCCCGAGTCCAGCGGCTTGAACCCCTTGAAGTTCAGCCCGTACGTCTTCTGCAGGCCGAGCTGGCAGAACGGCCGCTGCGGGCACTCCGGCGGGCCACCCAGCGTCATCTGGCTGGCCACCGAGGTCAGGTCCGACAGCTTCGTGTTCTTGCCGTACTTGCCGCTCTTGAGCACCGCGAACGCGTTCGTGTCGATCGCCGGGGCGGCGGTCAGCGCCTTGAGGCTCTTGGGCTCCAGATAGGTGTTCAGCTTGGTCACCGTCTGGGCCGCGTCGGGCGTCGCCTCGCCCTTGGCGCCGTTGTAGAACTCGAGGTCCGTGGCCGCGTAGCCGATGTACATGTCGATGTCGCCTCGCTCCAGGGCGGGAGCGACGACCTCGCGGGCGCCCAGGCTCGGCTTGTAGTTGACCGTGTAGCCGATCCCGTGCAGGGCGCCGCCGTACACGTTGGCGAGGATGTTGGACTCGGGGAAGTTGAACCCCGCGACCGTGATCGTGCCCTTGTTGCCCGAGGACGACGCCGGCGAGCCGCCGCCCGACGACCCGCAGGCGCTGCCGATCAGGCTGAGCCCGAGGATCGAGGACATCAGGGCCCGGAAGGCCCACCTTCGCATTGCATTTCCTCCTGGTCGCACGCCGGGCCTCGGCGTCCGGCGCATGTGAAACGGGGACGCGGAACGGTGACCCGCGCCGTTCGCGAAAGAGTATCAGGTCGCCGGTTCGGCCACGGGCGCCGTGGCGCGGACCGCGTGGCCCCGGTCGGCGGCCGCGGCGGAGCGGATGCCGGCCGGCGTCAGCGCCCACTGGAGCAGGGCGAGGGACAGCTCGGCGACGGCCGACAGGACCACGACCAGCAGGGCGCCGGCGAAGACCTGCACGTAGTCGAGCTGGCTGAAGCCGTCGATGATGAACCGGCCCAGCCCGCCCCAACCGACCAGCGCGGCGAGGGTCGCGGTGGCCACCACCTGGACGCCGGCCGTCCGCACGCCGGCCATCACCACCGGCAGCGCGTTGGGCAGCTCCACGCGCAGGAGGACGCGGAGATCGCTCATGCCCAGGCCGCGCGCGGCGTCGCGGAGGTCGGGGCTGACGTCGCGCATGCCGACGAAGCTGTTCGTCATGATCGGCGGGACCGCCAGCGCCACCAGCGCCAGGAAGGCCGGCTTGGGGCCGATGCCGACGAGCTGCACGGCGATCACGAGGATCGCGAACGAGGGCAGGGCGCGGCCGACGTTCGAGATGTTGATGGCCAGGGCGCCGCCTCGGCCGAAGTGGCCCAGCGTCAGGCCGATCGGGAGGGCGATCAGGAGCGCCGCGCCGGTGGCCACCAGCGACATCACCACGTGCTCCTCCACCCGGTTGGGGATGCCGAAGTCGCCGTGCCAGTGAGCGGGGTCGAGGAACCAGTGGACGACCCTGCCGAGAAAGCTCATGCGGTCCTCCAGGGCGTCAGCAGGCGCTGGACCAGGGCCAGCGACAGGTCGGCGACGACGGCCAGGGCCACGGACAGGACGGAGCCGACCACGAGCGGCGTCCGGAAGTCGCGCTGGAGGCCGTCGTACAGGAGCTGGCCGAGGCCGCCCTCGCCGATCAGCGCGGTGATCGTGATGAGGCCGATGGTGGTGACGGTCGCGATCCGCAGGCCGGCGATGATGACCGGGAGCGCGAGAGGCAGCTCGACGCGGAGCAGCTGGCGGAGCGGCCGGTAGCCCATGCCGAGGGCCGCGTCACGGACCTCGGCGGGGACGCCGTCGAGGCCGACGACGATGTTGCGGACCAGGATCAGCAGCGTGTACGAGACGAGGCCGATCTCGGCGGTCAGCACGGTCAGGCCGGTCCACGGCACCAGCAGCGCGAACAGGGCCAGCGACGGGATGGTGTACACGGCGCCCGCCAGGCCCAGGACGGGCGCCCGGCTGCCGCGGTAGCGCCAGGCGAGGACGCCGATCGGGATGGCGATGAGCAGGCCGGCGCCGACGGCGATCACGGTCAGCTCGACGTGCTGGCCCAGGTCGCCCAGGATCAGGTCCACGTGGCCGCCGACCCAGTTCCAGCGGATCCAGGGTTCGGTCGCGTCGAGCAGCGGTGCGGAGGCCGCGGGGGCCACGTCTCAACAGGCCCCCCGGGTGGGGGGACTCTGGGGGGGTGGGGCAGGTGGGCGGGCCCGATCGTCCTGGGTCGGCGCTGGCGGAAGCATGTGCCGTTGACTCTAAAGTGGATGCCGTGCTGACGCTGGACCGCGTCTCGAAGCGCTACCCCAACGGCCAGGTCGCCGTGCAGGAGCTCAGCCTCACCGTGAACGACGGCGAGACCTGCATCCTCGTCGGCCCCTCGGGCTGCGGCAAGACCACGACGCTGCGCATGGTCAACCGCCTGATCGAGCCCAGCGGCGGCCGCATCCTGCTCGACGGCGAGGACGTCACCCACCTGGACCCCGTGCGCCTCCGCCTCCGGATGGGCTACGTGATCCAGCAGGTGGGCCTGTTCCCGCACATGACCGTCGCGGACAACGTCGCGACCGTGCCCAACCTGCTGGGCTGGGACCGCGGCCGGACCCGCCACCGCGTCGCCGAGCTGCTGGAGCTGGTCGGCCTGCCGCCGGACCGCTTCGCCCGCCGCTACCCGCACCAGCTCTCGGGCGGCCAGCGCCAGCGCGTCGGCGTGGCCAGGGCGCTGGGCGCCGACCCCCCGGTCCTCCTGATGGACGAGCCGTTCGGCGCCATCGACCGCGTCACCCGCGACCGCCTGCAGAACGAGTTCCTCCGCATCCAGGCCCAGATGCGCAAGGTCGTGGTCTTCGTCACCCACGACATCGACGAGGCGGTCAAGATGGGCGACCGCATCGCGATCCTGAAGGAGGGCGGCATCCTCCAGCAGTACGACACGCCGGCTCGCGTCCTCGCCGAGCCCGCCACCCCGTTCGTGGCCGAGTTCCTGGGCCCGGACCGGGGCCAGAAGCGCCTCTCCGTCGTGCACATCGACCCCGACCGGCTGGAGAAGGCGACGATGTACCACACGGACGCGGAGGTGCCGGTCGAGGCGACGCTCGCGGACGCGCTGTCGGCCATGCTCCTGCACGACACGGACCGGGTCAAGGTGGGCCGCAACGGCGAGGTCTTCGGCGTGCTGACCCTGAGCACGCTGCTCGAGACGGCCGCGGTCCACGACGACTGACGACCCCACGACTGACTGACGACGGCGGGGTCAGCGGCGGGCCGCCACCACCTCGCGGAGCGGCCGCACGGCCACGCCGGCGGCGGCCAGGCGCTCCTGCAGCCGCCCGACGAACCGCACCGCCTCCGGGTTGTCACCGTGGACGCACAGGGTGTCCACCTGGACGTCCACCACCGTCCCGTCCAGCGCCACCACCTGCCCCTCGGTGACCATCCGCAGCGCCTGCTCGGCCGCGCGCTCCGCGTCGTGGTACACGCTGCCCTCGACCGCGCGCGACACCAGCGTCCCGTCCGGGTTGTAGGCCCGGTCCACGAAGCCCTCGTGGGCGATCGTCAGGCCCGCCGCCGCCCCGGCCCGCGCCAGCTCGGTGCCGGGCTGGCACACCAGCAGCAGGCCGGCATCGAACGCCGCGATCCCCGCGGCGATGCCCCGGGCCAGGTCGGGGCTGCGGTTGGCCTGGTTGTACAGCGCGCCGTGCGGCTTCACGTGCTGCATCGCCAGCCCGTGGCGCCGGCAGAAGCCGGCCAGCGCCGCCACCTGGTACAGCACGTCCGTCTCCGCCTCCTCGGCGCTCACGTCCAGCACCCGCCGGCCGAAGCCCACCAGGTCCGGGAAGCTGGGGTGCGCGCCGACCGCCACGCCCGCCTCCCGGCAGCGCCGGACGGTCCGGTCCATCACCCGCGGGTCGCCGCCGTGGAACCCGCAGGCGACGTTGGCCGACGTCAGGAGCGGGATCAGGTCGGCGTCCCGCCCGATGGAGAAGCTGCCGAAGCTCTCCCCGAGATCCGCGTTGAGGTCGATCACCGCCACGTGCAGACGCCCTCGCTCAGAGCCGTTCGCCGGCCCGCACCGCGACGGGGAGCCGGTTCTCGGGCGGCGCCAGTGGGCACGCCCAGCGCGGACTGTACACGCACGACGGGTGGTACGCGGAGTTGAAGTCGATCGTGACCTCGGTCGAGCCGGTCGTCACCTCGAGGCAGCCGGCGTCAGTGCCTTTCACCGTGTCCACCAGGTAGCGGCCGCCGCCGTACGACTCGGCCCCGGAAGTGCCGTCGCGGAAGGGGACGAACAGGCCCGAGCCGTAGCCGACCAGCGCCAGCACCGTCAGCGAGCACTCCTGGTCGTGGAGCCGGAACCCGAGGGAGCCGATGCGGCGGTAGCGCACGACGCCGTCCTCGCCACCCGTGTCGATGTCCAGCGCGGCGCCGTCGCCGGGCGTCAGCACCGCCGCCACCCGGTACGCCGGGTCGGGCGCGAACCAGCGCAGGCCCGGGAACGCGGCCCGCTCCGCCGCCGGGACCGGGGACTGCGGATGCTCCCGGAACAGGCGGTCCCGCGCCGCGCGCCACGCCTCCAGCGCCGGCAGCCGGTAGGCGTCCGCCACCCGGCGCCGCCAGTCGACCAGGTCGATGTGCTCCTGCAGGTCCATGCCTCGATCTTGCAGGCTTGGCGGTGATGAGCAGGACGATGAACCGCGACGAGTGGCGCTCCTTCCTCAGCGAGGGCACGCGCACGGGCAAGCTGGCAACGGCCCGCCGCGACGGCCGGCCGCACGTGGTGCCGGTCTGGTTCGTGCTCGACGGCGACGACCTGGTCTTCACGACGGTGAGCGACTCTGTCAAAGCCCACGCGATGCGCCGCGACCCGCGCGTCTGCCTCTGCGTGGACGACGAGCGGGCGCCCTACGCCTACGTGATGGTCGAGGGCACCGCCGCGCTCAGCGAGGACCCGGACGACCTGCTGCGGTTCGCGACCGCCATCGGCGGCAGGTACATGGGCGCTGACCAGGCCGAGCGGTTCGGGAGGCGCAACGGGGCGCCCGGCGAGCTGCTGGTGCGCGTCACGCCCACCCACGTCACGGCAAAAGTGGGCATCGCGGACTGACGATTCGTCAAACCGGTTAGGCTGGGCACGTGGCGCGCACCGACCGCCGGCTCGCGACGGCCCCGGCGAGCGGCGGCCTCGACACCCGGACCCTCTGGACCCTCCTGGCCGGCAACACGCTGACGGCGATCGGCATCGGCTTCTTCCTGCCGATCCTGCCGCTGTTCGTGACGGCCCGCGGCGGCGCGCCGTTCCTGGTCGGCGTGGTGTTCGCGGCCGGCAACGTCGGGCGGGCCCTGGCGCAGTACCCGGCCGGATGGCTGGCCGACCGCGTCGGCCGGCGGCCGCTGCTCCTCGGCTCGCTGCTCGTGCACGCGCTGCTGTTCCCGCTGTACGTGCTGCCCATCCCGGTCGGGGCGCTCGTGGGCATCCGCTTCGTCCAGTCGCTCGCCGGGGGCGCGTTCGTGCCCGCGGCGATGGCCCTGGCGGCCGACGTCACGCCCGTCGCCCGGCGCGGCCGTGTCTTCAGCCAGCTCCGCGCGTCCGACATGGTCGGCCTGTTCCTGGGCCCGGCCGTGGGCGGGTTCGTGGCCGGGTTCCGCCTGGAGTACGTGTTCGGCGCCGGCACGGTGATCTGCCTGGCGGCGACGCTGGTGCTGCTCTGGCTGCCGGCGGCGAGGGCGGCGGGCCCGGCCGAGCCGGTCGAGGTGGACCTGACCCCCGCCCGGCCGGTGGACCTGCTCCGGCTGGTCCTGCCCGTCCTCGTCCTGTCCGCGCCGGTGAGCTGGACGTTCGGCGCGTACGACTCGGTCTGGAGCCTGTACCTGAGCAGCCG
This sequence comes from Chloroflexota bacterium, assembly GCA_005880175.1. The sequence continues at coordinate 2,557 of VBJR01000016.1, read as the reverse complement.
CGGCGCCAGCACGTTCGTGATCGGCCTCAGCTTCGCCACGTACGCGCTCCCGATCGTGCTGTTCGCCGGCCTCGCCGCCGGCCTGTCCGACCGGCTCGGCCACCTCCGTGCCGGCCGCCTGACGCTGGTCACCCACGGCCTGCTGGCCGCCGCGTACCCGTTCGTCGCCAGCGTGCCGGTGCTCGTCGTCATCGGCGTGGTCGAGGGCGGGCTGACGGCGGCCGGCATGCCGGCGCTCAACGCCGAGGTCAGCCGGCGCGCGCCGCCGGGCGCCCAGGGCCGCACGCAGGGCGTGTACCAGTTCGGGCTGAACGCCGCCCAGGTGGCCGGGGCGGTGGTCACCGGGGCGCTGTACGGACTCGGGCCCGTCTACGCGTTCGGCGGCGTCGCGGCCGTCTGCCTGGTCTGCCTGGCCGCTAACCTGGCCGTCACGCGCCCGCGCGTCCTCTGAGGACCGCCGTGTCGGTCCAGACGTACGAGACCTCGGGGACGTCGAGCACCATCCCGAGGCCCAGGTCGAGCCGGCGCTCGCGCAGGTAGACGCCGCCCAGCCGCTCGTAGAAGCCGCGGGCGGGCACGTTCTCGCGCAGCACCCAGACCACCATCGACGTCATGCCCTGGAGCGCAAGCGCGTCCGCCGCCACCGCGACCAGCGCCCGCCCGTGGCCCCGGTGCTGCGCCGCCACGCGCAGGTAGATCGCGTACAGCTCACCGTCGTAGCGCACGTCGCCGTCGCGCTCCCGGCCGCAGGACGCGAACCCCACGACCCGGCCGTCCTCCTCCGCCACGTAGACCAGGCTGCGGTGGTAGGGGTCCTGCAGGGTGCGCAGCCAGCGGTCCTCGTAGTCGCCGACCTCCATCGACGCCAGGTACCCCTCGGGCAGCATGCCGGCATACGTCTCCCGCCAGCTGTCCACGTGGACGGCCGCGATCTCGGCCGCGTCGGCGACCACCGCCCGTCGCGGCCTCGGGGGCGGCATCGACTCCATCCTGTCAGACTGAGGCCGAACGGTGATCCGACGCTCCATCGCAGTTGCGCTGGCGGCGGCGACCGCCCTCCTGGGCGCGTGCGCGTCCCAGCCGACGAGCCCCGCCGACTGCCGCGGCACGGCGCCCACCCACCAGGGGAGCCTCCTCGTGCTGGTCGCCGACCCGCCCGAGTCGAGCATCCGCGGCGTCCTGCCCGGCGCGGCGTCGCCCTCCGCCGGCCATCCCTACGAGGTGCGCTGGCTCGTCGACTCGCGCAAGGCCGGGACGGAGCTGCGCTTCCAGGCGGCCCGCGAGGGCACCGGGCAGGTCTACCGCCAGCAGTTCGCGACCTCGTCCACGTCGGGCCTGCTGGCCGAGTTCCAGACCAGCCTCACGTTCCCGTCCCATGGCTGCTGGGACGCGGACATCTTCACGGGGACGGCGCTCGGCTCGCTGACGTTCAAAGTGGTTTGACGGCGCGGCAGGCGACGAGGAGCGGCACCGGGTCGCCGGGCATCCGCCACCAGCCGTCCTCGTCCCGCGTCATGCTCGGGAAGCGCCGCCAGTTGTCGAAGGGCAGCTCGCGCAGCCGCTGGATCCGCAGCCCGGCGTCGATCAGTGCGCTCACCATGTCGGAGACGGGCCTCGTCCACTGGAAGTTCGGGCGGGCGTCCGGCAGGACCTCGTCGCAGGCGTAGGTCGTCCGCGTGACCAGCTCCGCGGGGTTCTTGTCGAACAGCGACCAGCGCACCTCCAGCCGGCCGTCCACCTCCTCGCAGCACTGCGCCATCGGGTGCCCGTCCACGATCACGAATGTGCCGCCGGGGCGCAGGAACCGGGCGACGACGCGGGCCCACTCCGGGAGGTCGGGCAGCCAGGTCAGCACGCCGTGGCTGGTGAAGACGACGTCGAACTGCTCGTGGAGCACGCGCGTCAGGTCGTAGACGTTGCTGTGGACGAACCGCGCCTCGATGTCCAGGTCGGCGGCCAGCGTCCGGGCCAGCGCCACGGCCGGCTCCGAGAAGTCCACGCCAGTCACGCGGGCGCCTCTCCGGGCCAGCGAGAGGGTGTCGAGCCCGAAGTGGCACTGCAGATGGAGGAGGCCGCCGCCGGCCACGTCGCCGAGCTCTTCCAGCTCGATTGGGCCCAGGGTGCTACGGCCCTCCCGGAAGCCGGCCACGTCGTAGAACTCGGAGCGATGGTGGACGTCGACGCGGTCGTCCCACAGCTGGCGGTTGGCCTCCATGCGGCCCCGGTCGCTCATGGCGCCACGTACGCCAGCAGGGCGCGGGCCTCCGCCACGACCGTGCCGTCGTCCTGCTCGATCGAGGCCGACGTGAAGCAGAGGCGGCGGGTGCGGCGCTGCACGCGGGCGCGGGCGACCATCCGTCCGGGCTGGGCCGGCTGCAGGAAGTCGATCTTGAGGTCCACGGTGGTCGTGGCCTGACCGTCCGGCGCGACGCTGGCGCCGGCCGAGGCCAGGGCCATGTCCGCCAGCGCCGCGATCGCGCCGCCGTGGACGATCGCGCCCCGCCCGGTCGGAAAGCCGTGCGCGTCCACCGTCAGGTCAGCCTCGACGACGACGTCG
>VBJR01000015.1 GCA_005880175.1 Chloroflexota bacterium | reverse complement strand
GAGCGGCCGTTCCCGCCCAGCCGGCGGCTCCTGACGCTGGTCGAGGAGGACCGGCGCCTGGGCACGCAGCTCGTCCCGACGCTCCACGCGTACCTGGAGGAGTTCGGGGACGTGGGCCGGACGGCCGTCCGCCTCGGCGTGCACGCGAACACGGTCAGGAACCGGATGCGGAAGGTGATCGAGGGCTGGACGGTGGACCTGGACGACGCCGAGGAGCGGCTGGGCCTGCTCCTGGAGCTCAAGCTCCTGCTGGCGGAGGGGTGAGCAGGTAGCGGCCGTCCCGGGTCACGCCGGCGACGCGCCGGCCCTCGGCGAGCGCGCCGCCCAGCACCGCGCGGACCTCGGCCCGCCAGCGGGCGGCGAGCTCCGGCCGGGCCGCGCGCAGCGCGTCCACGTCGGGCGGCACGTGGCAGGCGAAGGCGCCGGCCGGGACGGCGGCGCGCCGCTCCGGCCCGCCGTCCGATCCGACGGCCAGGACCGTGACCGGGCAGGCGGCCTCGCCGGCCGGGTCCGCGGGCGGCCCCGCGTCGAGCCGCCAGGCGAGCAGGACCCGGTCGCTCTCGTCGCCCCGGTTGATCGCGTCCGTCATCGGGCCGTAGAAGTCCACGTAGTAGCGGACGATCTCGCCCCCCAGCCGGGCGACGTTGAAGTACGCGTTGCGGGCGACTAGCGGGTCGAACGTCCAGGCGATCAGGCGCAGGCTTCGCGCCAGCGCCCACGCCCGCTGGTGCTGCTTCAACGCCAGCCCGATGCCCCGCCGGCGCAGCGGCGCGCGCACGCCGAGCACGTGCGAGTGGAGGTAGAGCTCGCCGCCGGACGCGCCGAGGAACCCGGTCAGCACGGCCTCCAGCGAGCCACCGGCGCGCGACTCGGCGACCGCCAGGTAGCCGCCGGCGTGGCTCAGGGCGCGGGCCAGCTCAGGGGAGAGGATGCGGCCCTCGTCGGCGCCCCAGATCTCCGCGAGCAGCCGGCAGGCGCGGCGCAGGTCGCCGGGGGCCTCCACCTCCCGGACCACCACGCCGGCGCGCTCGGCGGCGGTCCGCGCGGCCTCGACGGCCTCGCCCGGGGCCGCCGCGGGCGGCTGGGAACGGCGCACGGTGAGGACTGTAGTCGCGCGTCCGGGGGCGGGCGCTGGGCCGGGCCCACACCGCGGGGCGCGCCCGGTGGGCGTCCGTCACAACCCGCACGGCGCGAACCGCTCATAGCATGCCCAGTGGCCACGAGCGCCACGCGCGGGGTCAGGCCCGAGAGAGGAGGACAGGCGATGCGCGACGACTGGTCACGTCGGGACTTCCTGCGACTGGGCGGCACGGGTGCCGCGTTCGCCGCGCTGGGGGGCGGGGGACTGGAGCTGCTCGCGGCGTGCGGCGGCGGCGCGTCGAGCTCCGAGACCGCGCGGTCGGGCGGCCACGTCGTCCTGGGCACGCCGGCCGATCCGCAGAAGCTCACGTCCGTGCTGATCGGCGACACGGTCAGCGGCCAGATCTCGTCGTTCCTGAACGACTCGCTGCTGACCAAGGACGTGGACGGCACGCTGCTCCCGCTGCTGGCCCAGGCGCTGCCGGCCACCTCCGCCGACGGCCTCACGATCACGTTCAAGCTGCGCCCGGCCACGTGGACCGACGGCAAGCCGCTCACCGCCGACGACGTCGTCTTCACGTACGGCCTGCTGGTGGATCCCGCCAACGCCGGCGTCAACTCGCTGTTCGCCTCGCAGCTGCGGGCGTACGTGGCCGGCGTCTCGGCCGCGGACGCGCAGACCGTCGTGTTCCGGATGAAGAAGGTGTACGCACCGTTCCTCAGCGCGTACACCGCGATCGCGAACTTCGGCATCCTGCCCAGGCACGTGCTCGGCGGCCTGTCGCCGCAGGCGTTCAACAGCTCCGACTACAACGCGAACCCGACGCCGACGAACGGCATGTTCAAGTTCGTGAAGTGGGACCGGGGCAGCCAGGTGGTGCTGGAGCGCAACGAGCGCTACCACCGGGGTGCCCCCCGGCTGGAGCGGCTGGTGGTCAAGACGGTCAGCGGCGGCACCGTCGCGATCGCGAACCAGCTCCATCGCCCGGGTTCACGTTCTACGTCCACCAGCTCGACCCGGCCAAGCCCGCGAGCCGGTTCTTCGGCAGCCGCGACGTCCGCCGCGCGCTGCTGATGGCGCTGGACCGGCAGGGGATCGTGGACGCGATCCTGTTCAAGCAGGGCGCGGTCGCCGACTCCACGGTGCCCAGGGTGTCGTGGGGCTACAGCAAGAACGTGCGGCCGAAGTACGCCTTCGACCGCGCGGGCGCCGAGCGGATGCTGGACGGGGCCGGCTGGACGAAGGGCGCCGACGGCGTCCGCCAGAAGAACGGCGACCAGTTCCGCTTCGAGATCCTGTACCCGGCCGGGGTCAAGTTCCTCGAGGACATGGCGGCGTCGCTCCAGGACCAGTGGAAGCGGATCGGCGTGCAGGCGACGCCGAAGCCGGGCGACCTGGCGACCGTGATCGTGCCCGCGTTCTACAACACCCGCAACTTCGACCTGCTGCTGACCAGCATCGGCCTGGGCGACGAGCCGGACTCGCAGAGCCTGCTGTTCAGCAGCGCGTCAGCGGCCCCCGGGGGCGCCAACGCCGCGCCGTTCAAGGACAGCCGGGTGGACGACCTGCTGGCGCAGGGGGTGGCGACGTTCGACCGGACGAAGCGGGCGCAGATCTACGCCCAGGTCCAGGACATCATCATGGAGGAGCTGCCGGCGGCGCCGCTGGTCTTCCAGAACGTCGTGCTCGGCGTGAGCAAGCGCGTGCGCGGCGTGCGCTTCTCGTCGGTCGGCGGCAGCTCGTACTACCAGGGCGTCTGGGTGACCGACGGGAAGTAGCGGGGGGTGCTGCTCCGCTACGCCGCGCGCCGCCTGCTGGCCGCGATCCCGGTCCTGCTCGGCGTCACGATCATCACGTTCCTGATCCTGCGCCTGACGTCCGGCGGGTTCGTGCCGGGCCTGGAGCTCAACCCGTCGCTGCGCACGGAGGACGTGGACCGGATCCGGCACAACCTGGGCCTGGACGCGCCGCTCCCGCTCCAGTACCTGACGTGGCTGGCCGGGCTGCTCCACGGCGACTTCGGCCGCTCGCTGACCGACGGCCAGCCGGTCCTGGACCACATCCTGGAGCGGCTGCCGAACACGGTCGAGCTGACGCTGACCGCGGTCGTCCTGGCCGTGCTGATCGCGATCCCGCTCGGCGTCGCCGGGGCGCTACGCCGGGGCACGATCGTGGACCACCTGACGACGGCGCTGTCGGTCGCGGGCGTGGCGGTGCCCGCGTTCTGGCTGGGGCTGCTGCTGATCCTGGTCTTCTCGGTGTCGTTCCACGCCTGGGGGCTGCCCTGGCTGCCGTCCGGCGGCGCGTTCGATCCGGCCGACGAGGGCGACGTCGGCGCCCGGCTGCTGCACCTGGTCATGCCGGCCACCGTGCTCGCCTTCGGCTACCTGGCAGTGTGGTCGCGCTACACGCGGTCGAGCATGCTGGAGGTGCTGGCGCAGGACTACGTCCGCACGGCGCTGGCCAAGGGCATGAGCGGGCGGCGGATGGTCGCGGTCCACGCGCTGCGCAACGCCGTCGCCCCGCTGATCACGCTGATCGGGCTCGAGCTGCCCACGCTGGTCGGCGGCGCGGCCGTCGTGGAGATCGTGTTCGGGTGGCCCGGCATCGGCCAGCTGGCGCTGGAGCGGGCCCTCGACCACGACTACACGACGCTGATGGGCCTGGCCACGTTCACCGGCATCGCGGTGGTCGCCGGGAACCTGGTGGCGGACGTGCTGTACGCGGTGGTCGATCCCCGGATCCGCCTCTGATGCGGGCCTCCCGCGGCTACTGGGAGGAGTCGTGGCGCCGGCTGCTCCGCAACCGGGCCGGCGTCGCGTCGGGGGCGCTGGTCCTGCTGCTCGGCGCGGCGGCGCTGGCGGCGCCGGTGATCGCTGGCCTGGTCCTGCGCCAGGACCCGCTCAGCCAGGACCTGCACGCGACGTTCCAGGGGCCCGGGCCGAGCCACCTGCTGGGCACCGACAACCTGGGCCGCGACGTGCTCGCCCGGCTGCTGTACGGGGGGCGGGTCTCGCTCGGGGTCGGCTTCCTGAGCGTGGCGCTCGCGACCACGGTCGGCGGGGTGGTGGGCGTCGCGGCCGGCTACTACGGGGGGACGGCCGACGACGTGCTCATGCGGCTGGTCGACGTGCTGCTGGCGATCCCCGGGCTGTACCTGCTGATCCTGGTGGGGGCCGTGGTCACCGTGAACGCGGTGACGCTGTCGTGCCTGATCGCGTTCATCGGCTGGGGAGCGCTGGCCCGCCTGGCCCGGGCCGAGGTGCTGTCGGTGCGGCACCGGGACTTCGTGCTGGCCGCCCGCTCGATCGGCGCCAGCGACCTGCGGGTGATGCTGCGGCACATCGTCCCGAACGTGCTCCACGTCGCGATCGTGGCGGCCAGCCTGGGCGTGGGGGGCAACATGCTGAGCGGGGCCCAGAGCTTCTTCACGCACTCGGTGTGGCTGGTCGTCCTGCCCGGGTCGATGATCTTCCTCTCGGTCCTGGCGACGAACCTGTTCGGCAACGCGGTCCGCGACGCGTTCGACCCGCGCCTGCGCTGACGGCGACCGCCCTCCCGGTACGATGCGGGCGTTGGACGGCGAGCGACCGAGGCACCTGATCACGATCGGGCAGCTGGCGGCGTACGCCGGCGTGACCATCAAGGCCGTTCGCCACTACCACCAGCGCGGCCTGCTGGAGGAGCCGGCCCGCGACTCGTCCGGGTACCGCCGCTACACCGCCCGGCACGCCATCGAGCTGGTCAAGATCAGGACCCTGGCCGAGGCCGGCGTGCCGCTGGCCCGCGTCAAGGCGCTGCTCGCCACCGGTCCCGGCGAGTTCGCCGCCGCCGTCGCCGAGATCGACCGCCAGCTGCGGGAGCGCGCCGAGGAGCTCCGCCGCACCCGCGAGCGGATCGCCCGGCTCACCGGCGGCGACGGGCTGTTCGTCTCGGCCGAGGTCGCCGGGTACCTGGAGCGGCTGCGCGCGCTCGGGGTCAGCGAGCGCGCGGTCGAGATGGAGCGCGACGGCTGGATCCTGATGCAGTCGGCGTCGCCCCGGCAGGCCGCCGTCATGATCGCCGACAAGCGGGAGGCGATCGCCGACCCCGAGTTCCAGGCCATCTACCTCCAGTACGACGAGGCGTTCGACTGGCCTCCCGACGACCCGCGCCTCCCGGCGCTCGCCGAGCGCGCGCGGCGCTGGCTGGCCGGGCGGAGCCAGGCGTCGAGCCCGGTGACGCCCGACCCGACCCTGGCCCGCCTCGCCGCCACGTCCTCGGAGTCGCGGTCGCCGGCCTGGGACCGCCTCGGCGAGATGGCCCGGCAGGACAGGACCGGCCGGGCGACCTAGCCCGGAGTAGTTCGCCAGTTGACAGCCCCCCTCGGGTGCGGAACAGTTACGCCGGATTCGGTATATCGACGGCTGTCCGATATTTTGGACGCATCGATTCGGATTCCGGCGCCCGAAGGGGCGCGGGGGAGGGATGAGAGAGATGCCCAGCGCGAGGTTCTCGCGGCGTGCGGTGTGGAGGGCGCTCGGGATCGCGGCAGCTGCGCTCAGCGCCGGCGTGCTGAGCGGCGCCGGGGTGACGCCGGCCGCGGCGGCGTCCGGTCCCTGCGACGTCTACGCCACGGCCGGCCAGCGGTGTGTCGCCGCGTACAGCACGACGCGGGCGCTGCTCGCGAGCTACGGCGGCAACCTGTACACGGTGACGCGCTCGTCGGACAACACGTCCACCAACATCGGCCTGCTCTCGACCGGCGGCATCGTCAACGCCGCCGCGCAGGACACGTTCTGCCGGAACACGCTCTGCTCGATCACCACGATCTTCGACCAGTCGGGCCGCGGCAACGACCTCCGCGTCTCCGGCGGGTTCAACGGCCAGGGCACGGACGGCCTGGCCCGGGCGAGCGCCGTGCCGATCACCATCGGCGGCCGCGAGGCGTACGCCGTGGACATCGAGGTCGGCCAGGGCTACCGGCACCCGGCGCCGAGCGGCGGCGTCGCCGTCAACGGCCAGGCGGAAGGCATGTTCATGGTGTCCAGCGTCGAGCACGTGAACGGCGGCTGCTGCTTCGACTTCGGCAACGTCGAGGCGCAGATCCGGGACACCGGCAACGGCCACATGGACGCGATCAACTTCGGGACGGAGTGCTGGTTCGGCGGCTGCCACACGCCCGGCCCGTGGGTCCAGGCCGACATCGAGAACGGCCTGTTCCAGGCCAACACCGGGGACATCGCGTCGAACACCGGCAACCACAGCACGTTCGTCACCACGATGCTCAAGAACAACGGCCAGACGTCGTTCGCGCTGAAGGGCGGCGACTCGACCACGGGCGGGCTGACCACCTGGTTCAACGGCTCGCTGCCGCCCAACGGCTACTCGCCGATGCACCAGGAGGGATCGATCGCGCTGGGGACCGGCGGCGACGGTTCCAACAGCTCCTCGGGCCTGTTCTTCGAGGGCGCGATGACCGCCGGCCTGCCCTCGGACGCGACCGACAGCGCCGTGCAGGCGAACATCGTGGCGGCCGGCTACGGCGGCCTCGGCCACTACGGCACCGTCGTGTCCGGCGTCAACAGCGGCGTGTGCATGGACCTGGCCAACGCCTCGACCACGGCCGGCACCCACGTGCAGACGTTCTCGTGCAACGGCGTCCGCGCGGCGCAGAGCTGGCAGTTCACCAGCAGCGGCACCGTCCGGATCGGCGGCGGCTGCCTGGACATCACCGGGGCCAGCAACCACAACGACAACACCCCCATCGAGTGGTGGTTCTGCAACGGCGGGGCCAACCAGGTCTGGCAGGCGCAGAACGGCGAGCTGGTCAACCCGGCCTCCGGCAAGTGCCTGACCGACCCCAACTCCAACACCGCCAACGGGACCCAGCTGGTCCTGCTCACGTGCGGCGGCGGCGCCAACCAGCGCTGGACGCTGCCCTGATCGGAAGCTGAACCCTCGGCCGCGGGACCGCGCGGTCCCGCGGCCGGTCAGCGGCGGCTCAGCGGCGCCGGGCGAGCCGCCGGGCCCGCAGCCGGTCCAGCGTGATGGCGATGGCGAGCACGGCGCCCAGCACGATCTGCTGATAGTAGGGAGACACGTGCAGGATGATCAGCCCGTTGTTGATCACCTCCAGCAGGATCGCCCCGAACGCGACCCCGACGACGCGCCCCGACCCGCCGAACAGGCTGACGCCGCCGATCACCGCCGCCGCGATCGCGGTCAGCTCCCAGCCCACGGCCACGCCGGGCTCGCCCACGTTCAGCCGGCCCAGCACGAGCATGCCCACGACCCCCGCCGACGTCGCGCTGACCACGTAGGCGAGCACGATGCGCCGGTTGGACCGGATGCCCGCCAGGCGCGCCGCCTCGCGGTTGCCGCCCACGGCGTACAGCTGCCGGCCCAGGTACGTGCGTTCCAGGAAGAACCAGACCGCCACGCAGATGAGCGCGAACAGCAGGGTGGGCGGCGGGAAGCCGAGCACGTTCGTGATCACGAAGCCGTTGAACAGCGGGTCGATGTTGTCGATCGGCAGGCCGTGCGTGATCGCGAGGGCCGCGCCCTGGCCCGTCACCAGCGTTACCAGCGTGATGACGAACGGGGGCACGTCCAGGCGCGTCACGAACAGCCCGTGCACGAGCCCGATGGACGCGGCGACCAGCAGCACGATCACGATGACCAGCGGCGCGGGCACGTGGGCGTTCACGTTCAGCCACGCGGCGAACACGCCGCTGAAGGCCGTGATCGAGCCGGGCGACAGGTCGATGCCGCCGGTGAGCATGGGGAAGCTCTCGCCGACCGCCAGGATCCCGAACTGGCCCAGGTCGCGGCCCATCGTCTGCAGGTTGTCCACGCTGACGAACGACGGGTTCACCGCCGTCAGCACGGCGACGATCACCACGACGGCGGCGACCACGCCGGCCTCGGGCGTCCCGGCCAGCCACTCGGCCAACCGCCAGAACCGGACCTCGCGGGCGGGCGCCGGCTCGGCGGCGGAGGCCGGCTGGGGAGGGCTCTCGACGCCGGTCCCGCGCATCACGAGGCCATGCTCGTGCCGGCCGCGGCCGTCATGATCCGCTCCTTCGACCAGTCGCCGCGCGCGAGCTCGCCGGTGATGCGGCCGCGCGCCATGACCACGATGCGGTGACAGAGCAGCATCAGCTCCTCCAGCTCGGACGAGACGACGACGACCGCCATGCCGCGCGCGGCCGCCTCCTCGACCAGGCGATAGATCTCGGCCTTGGCCCCCACGTCGATGCCGCGCGTCGGCTCGTCGAGCAGGAGCAGGCCGGGCTCCGTCGCGAACCACCTGGCGAACACGGCGCGCTGCTGGTTGCCGCCGGACAGCGTCCCGATCGCCTGCTCGGGCGTCCGGCAGCGGACGCCGAAGTCGCGCACCAGGCGCCCCGCCAGCGCGCGGTCGTCGCGGGGCGTCAGCAGGCCCAGGGTCCGGCGGGCCAGCCGGGGCAGGACGGCCAGCGACAGGTTCCAGCGGACCGGCGCGTCCACGAGCAGCGACTGCAGCTTGCGGTCCTCGGGCACCATGCCGACGCCGGCCGCGATCGCCTCCGCGGTGTCGCGCGGGGCGTACGGCCGGTCGCGCAGCCGCACCTCGCCGGCCAGGCGGGCCTGCGCCCCCATCAGGACGCGCAGCAGGCGGCTGCGGCCGGACCCCATCAGCCCGGCCACGCCCACGATCTCGCCCGCGCCGGCCCGGAGGTCGATCGGGCCGAGGCCCTCGGCGGTCAGGCCGTGCACCTCCAGGACCGTCCGCGGGTCCCGCGCCGGAGGCGGCTCCGCGGCCTGCTGCTCCAGCTCCCGGCCCACCATCTCGCGGATCAGCCGGACCTCGGTCGCCTCGGCCGGCGTGAGGTCGGCGACCAGCTCGCCGTTGCGGAGGACGAGCACCCGGTCGGCCACCCGGCGGACCTCGTCCAGCCGGTGGCCGACGAACAGCACGCAGCTGCCGCGGGCCGCTTTGTCTCGTGCCACCCGGATCACGACGTCCGACTCGACGGGGCCGAGCGCGGACGTCGGCTCGTCCAGCACCAGCACGCGCGGGTCCCGGCCGAGCGCCTTGGCCAGCTCGATCATCTGGCGCTGGGGCACCTGGAGCGTCTCCACCAGGCGGTGCACGGGGATGCGGACGCCCAGGTCGCGGAGCAGCGCCTCGGCCCCCCGCTCGACCAGCCGGCGGTCGAACAGCGGGCCGGCGCCGGCCGGCCGGCGGTTCAGGAACAGGTTCTCGGCCACGCTGAGCTTGTCCACCAGCGGGAACTCCTGCGAGACCATCGCCACGCCCAGCTGCTGGGCGTGGTCCGGCTGCCCGTCCGACAGCCGGACGCCCCGGATCTCCACCTCGCCCGCGTCCGCCGCCACCGTGCCGGCCAGGATGCCCATGAGCGTGGACTTGCCGGCGCCGTTCTCGCCGACCAGGCCCACGACCTGGCCCTCGAGGAGCTCCAGGTCGGGCACGTTCAGCACGCGCACCGGCCCGTAGCTCTTCTCGACGCCGGCCAGCCGCACGGCGACGCCGGCGCTCACTAGGCGGCGCCGTTCAGCACGCTGTTGTAGGTGTCGAGGTTGTCCTTCGTGACCAGGCCGACGCCCGAGCTGAGCGTCACCACGCCGTCGCTGCCCGTCGTGACGTACTGCTGCAGCAGCTGGTTCGTCGCGTCCTTGCCCAGCAGCCGCATGGCGGCGAGCACGAACGCGGACATGTAGCCCTGCTGGTACGGGTCCTGGACCGCCGTCCCCTGGATCACGCCGGACTTGATGAACTGCGCCACCGCGTCCGACTCGACGTCGTCGGCGATGATCTTGATCTTGCCCGACTTCCCGGCGGCCTTCACGGCCTGGGCGGCCTGGGGCCCGTTGTACGAGTACACGCCGTACATCGCGGCCAGGTTGGGGTTGGCCTGCAGGGCGGTCTCGGCGTTGGACTCGGCCTTGGCCCGGTCGCCCTGGTCGTTGACCGTCTGCACCACGTTGATGCTGGTGCCCTGGAGCGCGCTCTTGAAGCCGTCGATGCGCTGGAGCGCGTTCGCGGCGGTCAGGGACCCGGTCAGGATCGCCACGTCGCCCTTGCCGCCGAGCACCGTCTTCACCGCCTCGCCGGCCTTCTTGCCCGCGTCGGTGTTGGGCGTTCCCAGGTACAGGAGCGGCGTCTTCGTGCCGGTCAGCGGCGAGTCGATGGCGATCACGTTCTGGCCCGCGGCCACGGCGGCGTCCACCGGCCCGCGCGCCGCGGCCGGGTCGATCGCCGACAGGCTGTAGTCGTAGTGCTGCGCGTTGAGCGTCTCCAGGATGGAGATCTGCTTCGACAGGTCGCCGCCGGTCGGGGCCTGGAACATCGCGGTGAAGCCCAGTTCCTTCGCGCCCGCCATGACCCCGTTCTGGCCCGGCGTCCAGTAGTCGCCCGGGATGTTGATCACCATGGCGATCTTGAGCTGGCTCACGTCCTTGCCCTGGAGCGCCTGCTTGATCGCCGTCGCCAGCTTCTTCAGGTTGGCGTTGTTGAAGTCGGTGGAGCCCTGCAGGGCGGTCGTCGTGCCCGAGCCGCTCGACGAGCCGGTCGAGCCGCCGCCTCCGCACGCGGCCAGCACCGGCCCCACCGTGAGCAGCGAGGCACCGGCCCCGGCCATTCGCAGGACGTCCCGTCGAGTGATCCTTCCTCGACCAGTCATGTCGGAGCCCTCCCCCTTGGTCGCTTGACGGCTGACGCTGCCTTGTATAGAACGTTGGTGGAGGGGGAGTCAAGATATCGATGGACGGTCGAAATTTCGACGGCATG
>VBJR01000014.1:23090-29468 GCA_005880175.1 Chloroflexota bacterium | reverse complement strand
AGGGCGCGACGTGGGGCACCGGCGACCCCAACACCGACTTTCAGCTGGCGGCCCAGACGGCCGGCAACGCCATCCTGAACGTCAACCCGCAGCTCCTGATCGCGGTCGAGGGGATCGGCATGTTCCCCGACGCCGCGCTGCCCAGCGGGTTCGCCTCCACGTGGTGGGGCGGCAACCTGATGGGCGTGGCGACGCATCCCGTCGTGCTCAGCAAGCCGAACCAGCTGATCTACTCGGCGCACGACTACGGGCCCAACCTGTTCCAGCAGGCCTGGTTCAACAGCTCGACCACGCCGGCGAGCCTGGGCAGCATCTGGAACCAGTACTGGGCCTACATCTACGACGGCAACACGGCGCCGCTGTGGGTGGGCGAGTTCGGCACCCTGAACGACGCCGCCGACCTCTCCAGCACGAGCGCTGGCTCCCAGGGCCAGTGGTTCAGCAGCCTGGTCGCGTTCATCGGCGCCCGGCCGGCGATGGGCTGGACGGACTGGGCGCTGAACGGCGAGGACACGTACGACCTCCTCGACAGCCAGTACAGCACCGCGGCCAGCGCGCAGAAGCAGCAGATGCTGGCGGGCATCCAGTCGGCGCTGTCCGGGAACCCGACGCCGACCCCGACCGGCCCGACCCCGACGCCGACCGGCCCCACGCCGACGCCGACAGCGTCGGGCGGCGGCGTCACGGCCGCGACCTCGGTGCCCCAGAGCAGCCCGTTCTTCTCGGAGGAGGACCTGAAGCTCACCAACACGGCTCAGCTGACCGCGCTGACGATCACGATCACGGTCCAGCAGACCGGCGGCCTGAGCTTCGGCGGGCAGTTCAACACGGCCGGCGGCCAGCTCACGCAGAGCCACGCCAGCACCTCGTCCACGATCACGTACACGTTCACGCTGAGCGCCGGGCAGACGCTGAACCCCGGCACCTGGACGTTCGCGGCCCAGATCTCGGGCTCGGGCACCGCGCACGCCACGACCGGCGACACGTTCACGGTCACCTCGTCCAGCGGCGCCGCCTCCGGACACTTCTGACCCGCTCTCACCGGGAGGGGGCCGCTCCGCGCGGCTCCCTCCTGCAGAACCCATCAGTCCGAAGGTATACTTCCTGACACCACAGTTGTCAGGGGTGGGGTCTGGCGAGACGTTCCGTCAGCCGGACCACGCTGGAGGACAGACGATGTCGGTGATCCCGCTGCCGCTGGCCGCCCCGGACGACGTTCGCGACCGGGCGGTCCGACTGTTCACGTTCCTCAGGGAGTACACGCAGCTCCGGGCCAGCACGGCACTCACGACCGACTCCTACGACGAGGTGATCTGGCTGGCCGACGTCCCCGGCCTGCCCGGCTGTGTCTGCGCCGCCGTCGAGCCGACCCGCGACGGCGAGGTCTGGCTCGAGGTCCGCAAGCCCAGGCTGGTGCCCGCCCCGCGGCCGCCCGAGGTGCTCCGGCCCTGGCTGGAGCGCTGGGACGACTCCGCCGTCGAGACGCCGGCGCTGCGCGAGTCCATCCCGGCCGAGCCCGCCGAACCCGCGCTGGGCGAGGAGCTCGCGCCGCCCCAGGTCCTGGCCGACCGGCCCGACGTCCGCGCGGCGTACGACGAGTACCTCGCCGGCGAGTGGCGCCCGTGGGCGCTCCGCGACCGCCCGCTCCAGCGGGCCCAGCGCATCTACACCGACCTGTTCCGCCTCCACCAGTCCCAGCAGCGCCTGGGCGAGGCGTACGAGGTCGTGATGGGCATCGGGCTCCTGGCCTGGCGCACGCCGTCCGGCAACGCGGTCCGCCGCCACCTGATCGTGGCCCAGACGGACGTCCGGTTCGACGCCGACCGCGGCGTCATCAGCGTCACGGCCGCCGCCGACGGCGCCCGCCCGGCGCTCGAACAGGACATGCTGGAGCCCGGCGAGCGGCCGCCCCGGTCGGTGCTGGACGAGATCACGGCCGACCTGGCCGCCGTCGGCGACGACGTGTTCGCCGACCCGGCCGTGGCCAGCGCCGCCCGCCGCTGGGCGCACGGTGCCTCCGCCAGCGGCGCGTTCGACGACAGCCTCCGGCCCCCGCGCGACGCCGGCGCGGACCCGGCCGTCCACCTGGCCCCCGCCGTGATCCTGCGCCGGCGCAGCGACCGCTCGATCGTCCAGTCCCTCACCTCGATCTCCGAGCAGCTCCGCGACGGCGTCGCAATCCCCGAGGGCGTGCGCCGGCTGGTGGACCTGGCCGAGCCCGAGGTGGCGGTGGAGAACCTCCTGCCGGAGCCGGCCGTCGTCGAGCCGGACGACGAGGTCCTGTTCCCGCTGCCCGCCAACGACACCCAGCTCGACATCGTGCGCCGGCTGCGCGACCGGCCCGGGGTGCTGGTCCAGGGCCCGCCCGGCACCGGCAAGTCGCACACGATCGCCAACCTGGTCGCCCACCTGCTGGCGCACGGCCGCCGCGTCCTGGTCACCAGCCACACCGCCCGCGCGCTGGAGGTGCTGCGCGACCGCATCCCGCCCGATGTCCGCGAGCTCGCCGTCGTCGTGCTCGGCAACGACGCCCGGGGCCGCGAGGAGCTCCAGGCGTCGGTGCACGGGATCTCCGAGCGGTACGCGTCGTGGGACGGCCGGCGCTCCCGCGAGCGCGTCGCGAGGCACCGACGGGAGCTGGAGACCGCCCGCGCCGCCGAGGCCGAGCTGCGCGGCCGCTTCCGCGAGCTCCGCGAGCGGGACACCCAGCGCCACATGCAGGTCTACGGCGGCTACGAGGGCACGGCCCAGGAGATCGCGCGCCAGCTCCGCGCCCGCGCGCTCGACCTGGGCTGGATCCCGGACCGCGTCGAGCTGGCCGCGGAGGCGCCGCTCGACGACGCCGAGGCCGTCGCGCTGCTCGAGCTGCTGCGCTCGATCGACGCCCTGGAGGAGGCCGAGCTCGACCTCCTGGCCACCGACGTGGCGGCGCTGCCCACGCCGGAGGCGTTCGCGGCCCTGGTGGCCGCCGAGCGGGAGGCCGCCGACCAGCGCGCCGAGCTGACCGGCCCGCCCGACCCCGCCCTGGCCGCGGCGCCGGCCGAGGCGCTGCAGGAGCTGGCGTCCGCGATCGTCGCCCTCCGCCGCCGCCGGGCCGGCCTGGTGCGCCGGGCCGAGGGCTGGGTCGCCGACGCCGCCGGCCAGGTCACCGCCGGCATGGCCGGCCGCTGGCGCGAGCTGGAGCGGATGACGCGCGAGACGCTGGACGCGGTCCGGCCGTTCGCCACCGACGCGGGGGCCACCGAGGTCACCGGCGTGGACGGCCGCGACCTGGCCACCGTGCAGGCCGACGCCACCGCCCTGCGCCAGCACCTGGAGGCCGGCGGCAGCCTCGGCTTCGGCCCGATCCGGCCCGAGCCGGTGAAGCGCGCCCGCTACCTGATCGAGGGCACGCGCGTGGACGGGGCGCCGTGCCGCGACGGGACCACGCTCGCCCGCCTGGCCGGCTGGGCCTACGTGCACGACCGCCTGAACCGCCTCGACCGGGCCTGGACCCCGCTCCGCCAGGCGTCCGCCGGCGGCGCGGCCCTCCGCTGCGCCGAGTACGCGGACGTGGCCGCCACGCTCCAGGACGTGCTCCGCCTGGAGGACGCCATCGCGGACGCGGTCGGCGCGGCCGCCGCCGTGCCGGGCCTGGCCGTGCCCGCCTGGGAGGACGACGCCGGCCTGAGCGAGCTGCTCGGCGCCATCGACGGCGGCGGTCGCGAGCGCCGCCTCCAGGCCGCCCGCGACCAGCTCGACGACGTGCTCGCCGCGACCGGCTCCGGCCTGCCCGCCGAGCGGGCGGCGCGTGCCGCCGTCGCGGACCGCGACGCCCTCGCCTACACCGCCCAGCGGGCCAACCTCGACCGCCTGGCCGACCGCCGGGAGGCGCTGCTCCGCCGGCGCGACCTGGCCGAGCGGCTGCGCGCGGGCGCCCCGCGGCTCGCCGCCCGGCTGGCCGCCACCGTCCCGGACCCGGTGTGGGACGCGAAGTTCGCCGCGTTCACCGCCGCCTGGGACTGGGCCCGGGCCGACGCCTGGCTCGTCGCCCAGGCCGACCCCACGCTGACGGCCCGGCTGGAGCGCGATCTCGACGACGCCCGCCAGCGCATCGAGCGCGCCACGCGCCAGCTCGCCGCCGAGCTGGCCTGGGCGCACTGCCTGAACCGGCTCTCCGAGCGCGAGCGGGCCCACCTCCAGACGTGGGAGGAGGCCGTCCGCAAGATCGGCAAGGGCACCGGCAAGCACGCCGCCCGGTGGCGGAAGCAGGCCCGCGACGCGATGCAGGGCTGCCGCAGCGCGATCCCGGCCTGGATCATGCCGATCTTCAAGGTCGCCGAGACCGTGGACATGACGCCGGAGGCGTTCGACGTCGTGATCGTGGACGAGGCCAGCCAGTCCGGCCCCGAGGCGCTGTTCCTGCAGTTCCTGGCCCGGCACGTGATCGTGGTCGGCGACGACCAGCAGATCAGCCCGGACAACGTGGGCGTGGACCGCGACAAGGTGCAGTTCCTGAACAGCCAGTACCTGCACGACGTGCCGCTGGCCATGCACTACGACGCGGACACCAGCTACTTCACGCACGCCGCGATCCGCTACGGCGACCGGCTCGTGCTCCAGGAGCACTTCCGGTGCATGCCGGAGATCATCCAGTTCTCGAACGCCCTGTGCTACCGGGACCGGCCGCTCGTGCCGCTCCGCCAGTTCGGGAGCGACCGGCTGCGGCCCGCGATCCAGGTCCGGCGCGTCCACGACGGCGTCTACCGCGACGACCAGGTCAACGAGGCCGAGGCCGTCGCGATCGTGGACCAGATCGTGGCCTGCCTGGAGGACCCGGACTACGCGGGCAGGACGATGGGCGTGATCAGCCTGGTCGGCTCCGAGCAGGCGAAGCTGATCTCGCGCCTGCTGACGCAGCGCCTGGACCCGGCCGAGATCGACCGCCGGCGCCTGCTCTGCGGCGACGCGTACGCGTTCCAGGGCGACGAGCGCGACGTGATGTTCCTGAGCCTGGTGCAGGCGCCGCGGGCCGGCCGCCAGCTGTACGCCGGCACGCACGACCGCGACCGCCGGCGCTTCAACGTCGCGGCCAGCCGCGCCCGCGACCAGCTCTGGCTGTTCCACACGGCGACGCTGGACGACCTCCATCCGGCCGGCGTGGCGCACCGGCTGCTGCACTACTGCCTGCAGCCGAGCGTGGAGCCGGTGCCGGCCCGCGGCCTGGCCGTGGAGACGTGGCGGCGCCGCGTCGCCGAGCGGGCGCCCGGGGAGGCCGTGCCGCACCCGTTCGACTCCTGGCTGGAGCTGGACGTGTTCCTGCGGCTCGTGGACCGCGGCTACCGCGTCATCCCCCAGCACGACATCGCCGGCTTCCGGGTGGACCTGCTCGTCGAGGGCAGGAACGGCCGCCTCGCGGTGGAGTGCGATGGTGACCAGTGGCGGGGCGCCAACGAGTTCGAGGTCGAGCTGGCCCGGCAGCGCATGCTGGAGCGGTGCGGCCTGCCGTTCGCCCGGGTCCGCGGCGCGTCGTTCTACCGCGACCCGGACGCGGCGCTGGAGCCGCTCTGGGCAGCCCTGAAGCAGTACGACATCCGGCCGACCGCCCGCTGACGCGCGGTTGACCCCGCCGCCCGGCCCGGCCTACGCTGGGCGGCGGGTGAAATCGATTTCTGCCAGCGGCTCCTCGGCCGCCTGCGACCTGCTGGTCGTGGGCGGCGGGATGGCCGGCCTGGCCGCGGCGGCCCGGGCGGCCGAGCTCGGCGCGAGCGTGGTCGTGCTGGAGAAGGCCGGCCGGCTGGGCGGCTCGGCGGGACTGTCGGCCGGGATCCTGTGGACCGCTCCCGACGTCGCGACGCTGCGCCGGCTCGACCCGGGCGGCGACGCCGAGCTGGGGGCGGCGCTCGTCGCGGGCTTCGCGCCGGCGGTCGAGTGGATCCGCGCCACCGGCGCGTTCGTGAGCGAGCGCTGGGAGGGGCAGATGGGCTTCGGCTCGGCGGTCCGGGTCGACATCGCGGCGCTCCTCGCCGCGTGGCGGGAGCGCATCGAGCGGGCGGGGGGCCGGGTCCTGCTCGGGTCGCCGGCACGCCGGCTGCTGGCGGGCGGCGGGGTGGAGGTCGCCGGCGCCGCCGCGGGCGAGCTGCGCGCGGGCGCCGTCCTGCTCGCGACGGGCGGCTTCCAGGGCGACCCGGCGCTGCGGGACGAGCTCATCGGCGCGCCGGCCGGATCGCTGCTGGTGCGCTCGGCGCCGGGCAGCACCGGCGACGGCCTGCGGATGGGCCGGGAGGCCGGCGCGGCGACCAGCGCGGGCCGCGGCTTCTACGGTCACCTGGTGCCGAGCCCGCTCGCTCGCTGGGGCGAGGCCGACTTCCTGCCGCTGACGCAGTACCACTCCAGCCA
>VBJR01000014.1:7028-22842 GCA_005880175.1 Chloroflexota bacterium | reverse complement strand
CTGGGCCGTCGAGGTGCAGCCGACCATCACGTTCCCGTTCGGCGGCCTGGCCGTGGACGGGGACGGGCGCGTGTTGGGCCGGGATGGGGTCCCGGTGCCGGGGCTGTTCGCCGCCGGCGCCGACGCCGGCGGGGTCCAGTCCGCCCGCTACGTGGGCGGACTGGTCCTCGGCGCGGTGTTCGGCCCCCGCGCCGCGGAGGCCGCTCTCAGCCGCCGATCGGGACGCCTTCCTCCTGGACCACGACCTCGCGGATCCCCGGCACCGGGCCCGGATTGACGACGATGTCGGGCAGGTTGCCCAGGTCCAGCGGCGCGTTGGGGATGCCGTTGGCGTCCACCCAGAACTCGGTGACGTGCAGGGTGAACGTCTCCGTCGCGGAGACCCCGAAGCCGCCGGGCGGGCTGTAGCGCAGGTACTTGTGGGCGAACTGGAGCGGGGCGTTGCTGACGCCCACGCACTGGGGCGGCAGGGGCACCGTGTCCCCGTTGTCGCCGAAGTTCCAGTCCACGCCCTGCAGCTGGACGTCCACGCGGAAGACGTAGAACACCTGCCGCCCGTCGCTGTCGGCCGGCCCGAGCAGGACCAGCTCGAAGCTCTGGGGCGCGTTGACGTCCTGGCCCGCGATGTTGGCGCCGTTCAGGAAGAAGCACGCCGGGACGTTGACCACCGCCGGGTTGGGCTGCGCCGGCACCGACGCGACCGTGCCGGGGTGGATGAGCTGCAGCATCTGGCCCCGGATGTCGACGCCCTGCAGCGCCGTGATCGGCAGCGGGCCGCCGCCCGCGCGGTGCGTCACCGTGCGCAGGCACGTCACCGGCACGGGCGCCGTGCCGCAGATCACGTTGAACGAGGCCTGCGGGTTGGCCGGGTCCTTCGGGACGCACGCGCCGGTCGCGTCGACCTTGCCCTTGAGCAGGAAGGGCATGAAGTAGTCGGTGGTGGTCCCGGCCGTGGTCCAGAAGTCCATCGCGCTGATGCCGCCGATGATCTGGCTGATGAACTGGGGCTCGGGCGTGTCGGAGCCGGTGCCCGGGTTCGCCGGGTCGGGCCAGAACACCTCCTGCTGGCCGCCGGGCGTGAGCGACAGCTCCGTCGGCTCCCAGACCTCCTGCTGGCAGTCGGCGCCCACGTTGATCGGCGGCTGACTCACCTTGTTGTGCGGGCCCCAGATGCCGCCGGGCCCGCTCGCCTCCGGCGTCGGGCAGACGACCGCCGCGCTCGTGGCCACGGGCACCGCCTTGCCCGGCGACGAGGCCGCGGGCACCTGGACGCTGACGCCCGGCGTGCAGCCGGAGCTCCCGCCCGGGCCGTTGCCGACCGCTTTCGCGGGGACCGGGACCAGGGCCAGCGCGCTCAGCGCGACGAGCAGCAGACTGCCCCGGCGCATCACTGGTTGCACAGCGGCGCCAGGTGGAGCCGGTTGGCCGAGTCGAGGCAGTTCCAGTCCGAGCCGAACGCGAAGATGTCGCCCATCAGCGGGTCGTGGACGATCTCGCCGCCGACCAGCTCGAACGCCGGAGTGCCGGCCGCGACGACCGTCTGCGTGGTCTGCCTGCCGGTGGCGTCCGTGACGACCTTCGTAGCGGGACCGACCGCGTCCAGGTAGAACGCGTACGGCTTCCAGGCCGCGAGCTGCGAGGTGAACGTGGCCTGCATGCTGGCCGGCACCGACCGGAGCACCATCCGCCGGATCACCTTGCGTGTGTACTTGACGTGCGTCTTCGCCTTCCGGGAGACGTCGATGTCCGTCAGGTCGGGCGAGAAGACGACCGCGGGCGCGCTGCTGAGGCCCGACTGGCGCAGGAAGCCGTCCTGCTGCCGCTCCACGGCCCAGAACTCGTAGTTGATGCCGCGAAGCAGGGCGGCGGCCCAGCTGTTCGCGTCGGCGTCGCTCACGGCGGCGCCCGTCTGGTTCACCACCTGGATTCCCTCCATCGAGACCTGCTGCAGGTCGGGCGGCGGCACCTCGGTGGCGCCCCGGCCCTGCCAGGCCGTCAGGGGCGCGACCGGCGGAGCGGTTGCCGTCGCCGTCTGCCGTGTCTGCTGTGTCGGTTGCGCCACCGGCGAAGGCGTGCCGCACGCGACCCCGGCCGCCAGGGCGACCGCGCACGCGAGCAGTACCAGACGCCGCCGACGACGCAGCCCCTCCCTCGATCGGGTCACGTCGCGTGCCATCTTGCCACGGATCGGGATCGCGGCGCCCGCGCGGCGATCCTTTGTCCGCCGCTTGGGCGCATCCTCAGTGAGTTTCGTGCCTTCGTGCTTCAGCTCACCCGGATAGATCACCAGCGCCATCACGGCTCCCACACGTCGGCGGATTGGGAATCAATCGTCTAAAATCCGGTAGAAAAGGATTTCTATGAAGCTCGGAATCGTCATGAACGGCGTCACCGGACGGATGGGGACCAACCAGCACCTGGTCCGCTCGATCCTCGCCATCCGCGAGCAGGGCGGCGTGCCGGTCGGCGAGGGCGAGGTGATCTGGCCGGAGCCGGTGCTGGTGGGCCGCAACGAGCGCAAGCTGCGGGCCCTGGCCGAGGCCCACGGCCTGGAGCGGTGGAGCACGGACCTGGACGCGTGCCTCGCCGACCCCGAGCTGCAGGTCTACTTCGACGCGCAGGTGACGTCGGAGCGGGCGCCCGCGCTGCGCGCCGCGATCGCGGCCGGCAAGCACGTGTACTGCGAGAAGCCGGTCGCCGGCGACCTGGGCGAGGCGCTGGAGCTGGCGCGCCTGGCCCAGGCCGCCGGCGTCAAGCACGGGGTGGTGCAGGACAAGCTGTTCCTGCCCGGGCTCCTCAAGCTGCGGCGGCTCCGCGACGGCGGCTTCTTCGGGCGCATCCTGGCCGTCCGCGGCGAGTTCGGCTACTGGGTCTTCGAGGGCGACTGGCAGCCCTCGCAGCGGCCCTCCTGGAACTACCGGGCCGAGGACGGCGGCGGGATCATCCTGGACATGTTCTGCCACTGGCGGTACGTCCTCGACGAGGTGGTCGCGCCGGTGCGGTCGGTGTCGGCGGTGGGCGTGACCCACATCCCGGAGCGCGTGGACGAGCGCGGCCAGCCGTATGCGTGCACGGCCGAGGACGCGGCGTTCGCCACGTTCGAGCTGGAGGGCGGCGCGATCGCCCAGATCAACTCGTCGTGGGTGGTCCGCGTGCTGCGCGACGACCTGCTGACGCTCCAGGTGGACGGCACCGAGGGCAGCGCGGTGGCGGGCCTGCGCGACTGCCGGGTCCAGCACCGCGCCGCGACGCCGCGGCCGACGTGGAACCCGGACGTGCCCCGCGAGATCGACTACCGGGCGGGGTGGCAGGAGGTCCCGGACAACCAGCGGTTCGAGAACGGCTTCAAGGTGCAGTGGGAGATGTTCCTGCGCCACGTGGGATGCGGGGACCCGTTCCCGTGGACGCTGCTGGAGGGGGCCAAGGGCGTCCAGCTGGCGGAGGCCGGCCTCCGGTCGTGGCGCGAGCGGCGCTGGGTGGACCTGCCGGAGCTCATCCCGTGAGCACGGTCGGCGCCGCCGTCCGGCTGCCGCTCCCCGACGGCACGCTGGAGCGCTACGCGCTGGGCGCGCCCGGCGACTTCTCGCGCCCGGCCGCGCCGCCCGCGTGCCGCCAGGCCCTGGCGGCGGTGCACGTCGTGGTGGACCCCCTGGCCGACCCGCCTCGCATCGACTGGGAGGCGACGCTGGCGTTCCGCCGCCACGTCTGGTCGTGGGGCCTCGGCGTCGCGGAGGCGATGGACACGGCGCAGCGGGGCATGGGCCTGGGCTGGCCCGAGGCGCGGGAGCTGATCGAGCGCTCCGTGCGGGAGGCCCGCGCGGCGGGCGGCCGGGTCGCCTCCGGCGTGGGCACCGACCACCTCGCGCCGGGCGCGGCGCGCGGCCTCGACGACGTGGTCGCCGCGTACGAGCTGCAGTGCGAGGCGGTCGAGGCGGCGGGGGGCGACGTCGTGCTGATGGCCAGCCGCGAGCTGGCCCGGATCGCCGCCGGGCCCGACGACTACGCGCGCGTGTACGGCCGCGTCCTGTCGGGCCTGCGGCGGCCGGCGCTGATCCACTGGCTGGGCCCGATGTTCGATCCCGCGCTCGCCGGCTACTGGGGGCACGACGACCCGCGCGCCGCGATGGAGGTCTGCCTGGCCGTGATGGCGGAGCACGCGGACCGCGTCGTCGGCGTCAAGGTGTCGATGCTCGACGCGGTGCTGGAGGTCGAGATGCGCCGCCGCCTGCCGGCGGGCGTGCGCATGTACACCGGCGACGACTTCAACTTCGCCGAGCTGATGGCGGGCGACGATCGCGGCCACAGCGACGCGCTCCTGGGCATCTTCGACGGCATCGCCCCCGCGGCGTCGGCGGCGCTGCAGGCGCTCGACGCGGGCGACCGGGCCCGCTTCGCGGCGCTGCTGGCGCCGACGGTCCCGCTCAGCCGGCACGTCTTCCGGGCGCCCACGTATCACTACAAGGCGGGCCTGGTGTTCCTGGCCTACCTCAACGGCCATCAGCGCCACTTCCACCTGCTGGGCGGGCTGGAGAGCGCGCGCTCGGTGCTCCACCTGGCCGAGCTGCTCCGCCTCGCGGATCGG
Organism: Chloroflexota bacterium; assembly: GCA_005880175.1. The sequence continues at coordinate 18,260 of VBJR01000014.1, read as the reverse complement.
GCGGGCCTGCTCGCCGACCCGGAGCTGGCGGTGGCCCGGGTGCGGCCGGTGCTGGCGCTCGCCGGCGTGGACTGAGTGGGCGGCGGCCCCGGCGGCGTCGGCCTGGCGCGGCTGAGCCTGAACCAGGCGACGGTCGAGCAGTGGAGCCTGCGCCAGGCGGTCGAGGGCTGCGCGCGTCACGGCATCGGCTGGATCGGGCCGTGGCGGCACAAGGTGGCGGAGCATGGTCTGGCGGCCAGCGCCCGGCTGATCCGCGACGCCGGGCTGCGCGTCTCGAGCCTGTGCCGGGGGGGCTGGTTCCCGGCGGCGACGCCGGCCGAGCGACGGGCCCGGATCGAGGACAACCTGCGCGCCGTGGAGGAGGCGGCCGAGCTGGGCACGGACGTGCTCGTGCTGGTCTGCGGGCCGGCGCCGGACCGCGACCTGCCGGGCGCCCGGGCGATGGTGGCCGAGGGGGTGGCGGCGACGATGGAGCGGGCGGCGGCGTGCTCGGTGCGGCTCGCGATCGAGCTGCTGCAGCCGATGTTCGCCGGCGATCGCTCGGTGATCGTGACGCTGGCCGAGGCGCTGGACCTGGCCGAGCGGTTCCCGGCCTCGCGGTGCGGCGTCGTGGTGGACGTGTACCACGTGTGGTGGGACCCGGCGGTCGAGGCGCAGGTGGCGCGGGCCGGGGACCGCATCCTCGGCTACCACGTGTCGGACTGGATCGTGCCGCCGCCGGACGTGCTGCTCGGCCGAGGGATGATGGGCGACGGGGTGATCGACCTGCGGCGCCTGCGCGGGGTGGTGGAGGCGGCCGGCTACGAGGGCCCGATCGAGGTCGAGATCTTCAACCAGGCGCTGCGCGACGCGCCGGGCGACGACGTGCTGGCGCTGCTGACGCGGCGCTTCCTTGCCGTGGTGTGAACAGCGGATTTGACGCGGTCGCGGGCCGCTCGTAAGCTCGCGGCAGGTCGTCGGTACGCTCCGGTATCAGACCCGGGGCTCTGAAACACCGTGGGGAGAGAGTCATGCGCAGCATGCGTTTCCGCCTGCTCGTCGGCGTGCTCGCCGCAGGCCCATCCGTTCCCGGTCGTGCTGGTGCATGGCACGTTCGGCAACGCGAGCGACTTCGGCGTGCTGTCGCCGCAGCTGTCGGGCGCCGGCTACTGCGTGTTCGCGCTGAACTACGGCTGCCAGGCCGGCCAGCAGCTCGTGTGCGGGACGGCGCCGATCGAGGACGCGGCGGCGCAGCTGTCGGCGTTCGTGGACCGCGTGCTGTCCGCGACGGGCGCCGCGAAGGTGGACCTCGTCGGTCACTCGCAGGGCGGCATGATGCCGCGGTACTACACGAAGTTCCTGAACGGCGCGGGGAAGGTGGACCGGCTGGTCGGACTGGCGCCGTCGAACCACGGCACGACGCTGGACGGCCTGCAGAACCTGGCCGGCGCGCTGGCCGGTGCGGTGGGCTGCGACGCGTGCGTGGAGCAGCTGGCGGGATCGGCGTTCCTGACGCGGCTGAACGCGGGCGGTGACACCGTCGCGGGCGTCCGGTACACGGTCATCGAGTCGCGGTTCGACGAGGTCGTGACGCCGTTCACGTCGGCGTTCCTGTCGGGTTCGGCCGTGACGAACATCCTGCTGCAGAACCACTGCGCGGCCGACTTCACCGGCCACCTCAACATCATCAACGACCCGAACGCGATCGGGTGGGTCCAGAACGCGCTCGACCCGCGCGTGGCCCCTCCCGGCTGCACGGTGTTCCTGCTGACGCTCTGAGCGCCCCGGCGGCCCGCATGTGCGGTTCTCGCGTCACGAGAACCGCACATCGGTCCGCGTCGCGCGGTCGCCGCCACGGTGCTCCGGAGGGGCGCTGAGAGCGCCGCGTGATTCTCGCCTCCGGGTTGGTCCAGAATTCCCCTCTTAGGTACGGGTTCCAACCGTCAGCGAGGAGGAGAGGAGATGGCCACGACCCTGCGCGCGCGGGCCGAGATCCCGGTCGAGCACACGTGGGACGTCGAGAGCGTGTTTCCCAGCGATGCCGCGTTCACGGCCGAGCTCGCCAGGGTGCACGAGCTGCTGCTCGACATCGAGCGCTTCCGAGGCCGGCTGGGCGACGGACCGGCCACGCTCGCGGCGTTCCTGGACGCGTCCGAGCGGGTGTCGCGCGGGCTGGACCGGATCGCCGTCTACTCGATGATGCGGTCCTCCGTGGACGCGTCGGACGAGGTCGCGGCCGCGCTCTCGGACCAGGCCCGCAGCGTCGGATCGCAGGCGCAGGCCGCGCTCGCGTTCGTGGAGCCCGAGCTGCTGGCCGCTGGCGTCGAGACGCTGCGCCGGTGGGTGGCCGAGCACGAGCCGCTGGCCGTCTACGCGCACTGGGTGGACCGCCTGGCCATCCGCGCGGCACACGTCCGGTCGGCCGAGGTCGAGGAGGTCCTGGGGCTGGCGGCCGAGCCGCTGGACAGCGCCGCCTCCGTGCACGGGGTCCTCGCCAACGCGGAGCTCCGCTTCGCCCCCGCGGTGGACTCGGAAGGCCGCCAGCACGAGGTCGCGCACGGCGTGTACCAGGAGCTGCTCGGCAGCCCCGACCGCGAGCTCCGGCGCTCGGCGTGGGAGAGCTACACGGACGCGCACCTGCACGGGTCCCGGACCATGGCCGCGTGCCTGGCGACGGGCATCAAGCGCGACGTCTTCCTGCTCCGCGCCCGCCGCTACCGCGACTCGCTGGACGCGGCGCTGACGCCGTCGCACATCCCGACCCAGGTCTTCCACGACGTGATCGACGCGTTCCGCGACAACGTCGGGACGTGGCACCGCTACTGGCGGCTGCGGCGGCGGGCGCTGGGGCTGGACGTCATGCGTGAGTTCGACGCGCGGGCGCCGCTGGCGCGCCCGGTGCTGGTCGATTTCCAGCGGGCGGTCGAGTGGATCTCTGAGGGCATGGCCCCGTTGGGCGAGGACTACGTCGCGGACCTGCGCCGGGGCGTGCTGGAGGAGCGGTGGGTCGACGTCTACCCGAACCGCGGCAAGCGCCAGGGCGCGTTCTCGCTGGGGCGGCCGGACACGCGCCCGTTCATCTTCATGAGCTTCGGCGACAGCCTCCAGGGCATGAGCACGCTGGCGCACGAGCTCGGCCACTCGATGCACAACCTGAACAGCTCGCGCGCCCAGCCGTACGTGTACACGCGGTACGGCCTGTTCCTCGCCGAGGTCGCGTCGAACTTCAACCAGGCGCTGGTCCGCGCCCATCTCCTGGCCCGCGAGACCGACCCGGCGATCCAGGTGGCGCTGATCGAGGAGGCGATGGGCAACTTCCATCGCTACCTGCTGGTCATGCCCACGCTGTCCCGGTTCGAGCTCGAGATCCACGGCCGCGTGGAGCGCGGCGAGCCGCTGACGGCGGAGGGCCTGACGGAGCTGATGGCGGACCTGCTGGCCGACGCCTACGGTCCCGAGGTGGAGCTGGACCGGCGCCGCTCGGGGATCATGTGGGCCCAGTTCTCGTCCCACCTGTATCGGAACTTCTACCCGTTCCAGTACTCGACGGGGATCGCGGCCGCGCACGCGCTGGCCGACGGCGTGCTGGCGGAGGGACCGCCGGCCGCGGAGCGGTACCGGCGGTTCCTGGCGGCGGGCGGCTCGATGTACCCGCTCGACGCCCTGCGCCTGGCCGGCGTGGACATGACGACCCGCGAGCCGCTGGACCGCGGCTTCGCCGCGCTCGCCCGGTACGTCGACCGCCTGGAGCGGCTGCTGGGGTAGCGCCCGAAGCGAGGTGGGCGGTGTGGTTCAGGCCAGGACGTCGGCGCGGGTGAACCGGAGCCACGCGGCGGCCAGGAACAGCGCCACATAGGCCGCCTGCACCAGCGCCTGCTGGGCCAGGCCGTCGAGCTGGACGGGGCTGAGGAACAGCCCCGTCCACAGGGTGCTCCCGGCGTCGGTCAGCGGCAGCCACGGCCCCAGGGCGTGCAGTCCCGCGACGTTGTCCAGCGCCCGCGAGACCAGGCCCAGGCCCACGCCCCCCGCCACCGCCGCGAACGGACTCGCCGTCAGCGTCGAGAGCAGCAGCGTGAACGCGAACGTGCTCGCCAGGCCCGCCGCGACCATCCCGGCCCCCAGCGCCACCCGGCCCAGGGCCTCGCCCGGCGCGAACGTCGCCACCGCGTAGGCGAACACGGTCGTGTGCTGCAGGTCGAGCACGGTCAGCGGCATCCAGCCAAACGCCGCCACGCCTGTCAGCACCGCCGATCCGCCCGCCACGGCGACGGCCGCCGCCGAGAACGCCGCCGCCACCCCCGCCTTGGCCGCCAGCACCCGCGAGCGCGAGCGGGGCCGCGCCAGCACGTACCGCAGCGATCCCCACGCGGCCTCGCCGGCCACCGCCTCGCCCGCGAACACCGCCACCGCCAGCGGGAGCAGGAACAGCTGCATCGCGCTCAGGGCGATCAGCGGCATCGTCAGGCCCGACGTGCTCGTCACCACCGAGCCCCAGCTCCCGACCCGCTCGGGGATCGCCGGCCGGGTCAGCCCGATCACCCCCGTCAGCAGCGCCGGCACCGCCGCCATCACGCCCAGGGTCACCCAGCCGCGGGCGCGCCGGCACTGCTTGGCCAGCTCGACGCGGATCACGACAGCACGTCGCGCCGGGTGAACCACCACCAGGCCAGGGCCAGGAACACGCCCGTGTAGATCGCCTGCAGCACCAGGAACGAGCCCATGCCAGCGGTTCGCGCCGGCTCCTGGAACAGGTGCAGCCACAGGTCGACGTCGTTGTTGGGCAGGTACGGGCTGAGCACGGCGACGCCCGGCAGGTAGTCGTAGTTGAGCACCCGCGAGAGGATCGTGAGCCCCACGCCGCCGGCCACGGCGACCAGCGGTCGCGCCGTCACGGTGGACAGGAAGAACGCGAACGCGAACACGCTGGTCATGCCCGCCCCGACGTACGCGGTCCCCACCGCGAGGCGGCCGAGCGCCGCCGCGGGCGCGAACACCACGGGGACCTGGCGCACCGCCGCCGAGGCGCCGCCGTCCACCGCCGGCAGCGCCTGCCAGCCGGCCATCGCCAGCCCGGCGCCCAGCGCGACCAGCGGCACCAGCAGCACCGCCGCGAGCGAGAGCAGGGCCGCCACCGCGGCCTTCGCGGCCAGGAACCGCGACCGCGGGACGCCCCGGCCCAGGGCGTAGCGCAGGCTCCCCCAGCGCGCCTCGCCGGCCACCGCCTCGCCGGCGAACACCGACACCGCCAGGGGCAGGAAGAACTTCATCGTGCTGGTCAGCGCGATGAGAGGCATGACGAACGGCGACGCGGCCGGCACCAGCAGGAGCGGGATGTCACCGACCGGCTCGGCGCGCCCGGCGCCGGTCAGCTCCAGCGCCACGGCGAGCGCGACCGTGAGACCGGCCAGGGCGCCGAGCGCGACGAACGTGCGCGGCCGCGCCTGCTTGGCCAGCTCGATCCGGATCAACCGGCCAGCTCCAGGTAGGCCGCCTCCAGCGAGCGGCGCGACCCCGTCAGCTGGGCGACGCCGCCCGCCGCCACCAGCCGCCCCTCGCGCATGAACGCCGCGTGCGTGCACACCTCCTCGACCTCGGCCATGACGTGACTGGACAGCAGCACCGTCCCACCCCGCGCCGCCACGCCCCTGATCGCCGTACGCACCTCGCGGACGTGGGCCGGGTCGAGACCGGTCGTCGGCTCGTCGAGCAGGAGCAGGTCCGGCGTGCCCAGCAGGGCCTGGGCGAGGCCCAGCCGGTAGCGCAAGCGCCGCGTCCAGCCGCGCCTCCGCGGCGGGCCGGCCCGTCAGCCGCCACGCCAGCCGCAGGTTCTCCAGCCCGGAGAGGTGGGGCACGAACCCCGGCCCGTCCACCAGCGCGCCGACGCGGCCCAGCACCGCCGCGCCCGGCCGCACCGGCTCGCCGAACAGCAGGGCGCGGCCGGCGGTCGGCCGGACCAGGCCGAGCAGCACGCGCAGCGTCATCGACTTGCCGCAGCCGTTGGGACCGGTCAGCCCGACGACCTGGCCCCGCTCCACGACCAGGTCGAGGCCGGCGATCGCCGTCACGCCGCGCGGGAGCCGCTTGACCAGGCCCTCGATCCGGACCGCCGGGCAGGCGCCGGCGGCGCTAGCCGCCATCCGAGGCGCCGCCGTTCTGGTTCTCGCGCTCGCCGGACGGGCCGAGCTGGAGGATGTCCACGACCTGGGCGGCCGGCGGGGGGTCGGCCCGGACGGCGCCGCCGAACCCGGTGAGGCTCGTCGTCACCGTGCCCACGCCGGTGCCCGGCGGTGTCTCCCGCACGCGGGCCAGCCGGCCGCCGGCCGCCACCCAGACGGTGACGGTGACCACCGCCGGCGTGCCTGCCGCCGCGGCCTCGGTCGCGAGCGCCCGGGCGAACGGGATGCGGCCCGGACCGGTCACGGCGTCCACCGCGTGGTCCAGGTCGACCGTCACGGCGTAGCGGACGGCGTCCTGGCCGCCGATCGTCTCGTGGCCGGCGGCCGCCGCCGCGGCGCCTCCCCACAGCAGCTGGCCGAGCGTGACCGCCGGGTTCACGCTCTCGGCCTGCGGGATCAGCTTCGGGAAGTTGGACGTCAGGGCCTCGGGGTCGGTGAAGTCGGCGACGGTCCAGGTCTTGCCGGCGGGGAGCGGGCTCGCGCCCGGCGGCGGGCGCACGTAGACCGCGGTGGGGGTGAAGACGATCGGCTCGCCGGTCCGAAAGCCGGCCGGCGTGAAGGAGAGGGCGCCCCGCTGCGCCGCGAAGTCGTACGCGCCCGTCCCGTCCACCCGGGAGGCGGTGGCCCCGAACAGCCCGCCGCCGGCCAGGGTCATCGAGACGGCGGCGGTCCGGGACAGCGCGCCGGCGGCGGCGCCCTGCACGGCCGCCAGCGCCACGGCCGTGGGTGGCCCCACCGCCACCGGGTCCCGCGCCGCCGGCGCGCCGGCCGACCCGCAGGCGAGCGCGGCCAGCAGGGCCGCGGTCGCCAGGCCGGTGAGGCGCCTACTTGTTGCCGTCGCCGTCGTTCGGTCCGCCGCGGTTGTCGGCGTCACCGTCGTTCCCGAAGGGAGGCGGCCGCATCGTGGGCGGCGGTGGAGGAGGCGGCGGCGCGGTCGCCGGCGGGGCGGTGGGCACCGGTGTCGGCGGCGGCGTCGGGGTCGGCGTGGCCTCGGTGACGGTCGCCTCGGCCACGAACCACTCGCCCGCGGCGCCCTGGCCCGCGGTGGCCCCCGGCGCCGCGTCCTTCGCGTACGTGTAGAGCGGCCAGCCGGCGTACGTGACCTGGCGGCCGCCGTCCGGGCGGTTCACGGTGCTCAGGACGCCCGGCAGCGGCACCGTGCTGACCGGCTGCCCGGCGCCGGTCGCCATCAGCGGTCGCCACGTCATGACGCAGTCGCCGGTGCACACGATCTTCGTCCCCTGCTCGGGCACGAAGAAGTAGAGCGTGTACCCCTTCGCGTCCACCAGGACCTGGCCCAGCGTCGCGTCGCTCGCCTCCGTCAGCAGCGGCCTGACGGGCGTCGGAGTGGGCGGAGGCGGCCCCGCCGCGACGCCGCCGCAGCCCGCCACCGCCAGGGTGACCAGTGCCAGCACCACTCGCTTCACACCACGGACCTCCCGGGAACCCGAGTCCTGCCGACCTTCCTGCCCCGACCGCGGGTGGGCGCCAGACGGCCCCCGCGGCTGTGACTACCGGGCCGGGTTACGGCCGCCGCCGGCGAGCGGGGAGAAGCCGGGCGGCCGCGGGCCGCCCGGCTTCGGATGCGGTTCCGGTCGTCTACCGCTGCTCGAGCAGCGGGAAGGACCGCCGCGTGCGCGGCGGGATCAGGAAGTTCTGGCGGCGGGTAGCGGTCGTGAACCGCTCCAGGCCGTTGTCGTCCGGGTCCACGTCGAACTGCTTCTGCAGGTCCTGCGCGGCGGCGTTCGCCCGCATGACGCGGAAGAACTCCGCGCTCGGCACGAAGGCGCTGAACTGCAGCTTCGGCTGGTTGCTCCCGGCCGGGATGCTCCTGCCGTTCGGGAACTCCTGGAACGCGGGCACGTCCATGCTGTCGAAGCCGGCCCCGTCCATCCGGATGTGGATGGGGGTCCCGTCGGCGGCCCGGCTGGACCGCTGCAGCGCCTGCTCGTGGCCGATGCGCGGCAGGCCGGTGAACGTCGCGCTCTGCTGCTGCGCCGGCGTCATCCCGGCGGCGAACTTGCCGGACTTGTCCTGCGCGCTCAGGAACGTGTCGTTGGGGCCCTGGAACTTGTTGGCGACCGCGCCCGGACCGCCGCCGTTCGTGAATGGGTCGGCGTTCGGATGCGCCGGCAGACCGTTGGGCGTCCCGATCTGGTTCGCGCGCAGCATGTACATGACGCGCTCGGGATAGTCCTCGCCGTCCGGGTGCCGCGAGTCCTGGCCCTGCGTCGCGTAGAACTGGTACAGGTCCAGGATGTTGTGGTTGAAGTTCTGGATCGAGCCGTTGGCGAAATAGTCGCGCGCGGTCGCGGTCGTCAGCTTGGCCACCGAGCTGCCCTCGAACGTCACCGTCTGGGCCGCGGCAGCGGCGTCGACCTGCTGGTCGTGGAAGCCCATCCACATCGGTGAGATCGGGTTGATCCGGCCGGCGTACTCCAGGTGGTTGGCGTCCGCGACCTTCCTGGTCAGGCCCTGCTGCTGGAAGATCAGCCGCGGCGTGTCGAACCGGACCAGGTTGTCGAGCTGCCACTCCAGGAACCCGAAGCCCTCGACGATGTTGCGGACCGAGTCGCTGCGGAGCGTGATCAGGATGTCGTTCGACTCGATGTGGACGTTGACGTTGAACCGGTCCTTCGTGACGTTCGGGATGGGGGCGTTGGGCCCGCCCACCAGTCCGCCGACGACGTCCGTCGGGCTCGGGACCGCCTCCTCGAGCGCCCACCGCGTGTTGTCGGAGAGCAGCCGCGGCATGTGGCTCGCCACCAGCGACTGCGGCAGCCGCTTGAAGTACGGCAGGCCGTAGGCGACCATCGCGAACAGGCCCTTCGGGCTGTACGGGAACGCCTGCTCGAGGCGGCCCAGCGCGTTCTCCAGCCGCTTCTGGTCGTCCAGCACCGGGTTCCGGGTCAGCTTGCCCGGGAAGAACGCGGTGAACACCGGTCCGAAGCGGACCAGGACGCCTTCCACGGTGAAGGCCGGCGGGATGAAGTTGCCGATGTCGAACTGGATGTTCGGCAGCGTCCCGGCCGCCAGCGCCAGCCGGTTCGGCATCGTGGCCAGCGTTTCGAGCATGCCGGCCTGAGTCGCGAGCGCGCCAGCGGCACCGATCTTGAGCGCGGCGCGCCGGCTCACCCTCCTTTGCAGGAGCGAGTCGAAGCTCATTTGCCCTCCCCCTTTCTTCGCGTGATGCTGCGGCCCGGACAAGAGGCCGCCACGCGGATGCCGTCCTGGCGGACGGTTCCGAGGGAGGCTAACAGGGTCAGGACCCTCGTCAAACCGATGCGCCGACTCAATAAGGCTTGGCTAAGTCCTTGCTAAGTCACAACTTTGTAATCGCTTGTACGACGCAACCATCCGTCCACATGGCCGCCGGGCCCGACGCCCTATCGTCCCGCGGTCCGGCGCACCGACTGTGCGTTCTGGCGCGCGATGGCGGACTCCAGCGTGTGCACGACGTGCTGGAGATGGACGCGCATCGCCGTCTGGCTGGCCTCGGGATCGCGGGCCGCCAGCGCCTCGACGATCGCCTCGTGCTCCTCCAGTGAACGCTGGAGCCGGCCCGGCTGCAGGATGGTGCGGTACTGGAACCGGATGCTCTGCGACTTCAACGTGCTGAGGAGCGAGGTGGCCACCTGGTTGCCGGCGATCGACCAGATCCGCTGGTGGAAGCTGGCGTTCAGCTCCGAGTAGCCGAGCGGGTCGGCCTCGGCCACGCGGGCGCGCATCCGGGCGATGTCGGCGCGGAGCCCGGCCACGTCGCGGGCCGTGACGCGGCGGGCGGCCTGGCGGGCCAGCAGCGCCTCCAGCGCGGACCGGACCTGCTCGATCTCCAGCGCCTCGCGGTCGGACACCAGGCGGACCCGCGCGCCGCGGTTCGGCAACCGCTGCACGAGACCCTCCTGGTCGAGCCTGACCAGGGCCGCCCGGATCGTGGTGCGGCCCGCCCCGAGCAGCTCGGCCAGGTCCGCCTCGACCAGCCGCTCGTTCGGCTGGAACCTCCCGCGGACGATGTGCTCGCGCAGCGCGCGGTACACCGCGACGCCGCGATCCGTGTCTGGACCGGTCACCTGATCGTGTCTAGAATTGTCCACAATCCAAGCGACATTCGGGGCGAAGGACAGGAGGTGACGTGTCGCGATGAGGCTGCTGATGTTCGAGGACGGCGCCGCCCGGCGCCTGGGCGCCCTGCGCGGCAGCGGCGTCGTCGACCTGGCCGCGCTGGCGGCCGCCGCGGGCGTGCCCGCCCCGCCGCCCGACCTGCTGGCGCTGATCGACGCCGGCGACGACGCGCTGGCCCGTGTGGCCGCGCTGCTGGAGCTGCCGGGCGCGTCGGACGGCGCCGTCGTGCGCCCGCTGGCCGGCGTCAAGCTGCTGCCGCCGCTGGACCCGCCCCGGGGCAACGTGCTGGCCATCGGCCGCAACTACGCCAGGCACGCCGCCGAGGGTGCCCGCGTCCGGGGCGGCGAGGTCGAGCCGCCGACCATCTTCACGAAGGCGATCACCGCGATCGCCGGGCCCCACGACGACATCCCGATCGACCCGGCCGTCAGCGAGCAGATCGACTGGGAGGTCGAGCTGGGCGTGGTCATCGGCCGGCGCGGCACCAACATCCTCCGTGAGCGCGCCTTCGAGCACGTGTTCGGCTACACGGTGATCAACGACGTCACGGCCCGCGACATCCAGCGCGGCTGGGGCGGCCAGTTCTTCAAGGGCAAGAGCCTGGACGGGTCGTGCCCGAGCGGCCCGTGGGTGGTGACGCCCGACGAGATCCCGGACCCGCAGCGGCTGCGCCTGCGCCTGTCGGTGAACGGCGTCGTCAAGCAGGACGCGAACACGGCCGACATGATCTACCCGGTGGACGCCGTGATCAGCTGGCTCTCGGTCGGCATGACCCTGCTGCCCGGCTCCCTGATCGCGACCGGCACGCCGGAGGGCGTCGGGTTCGCGCGCGAGCCGGCCGAGTTCCTGCGCCCCGGCGACCTGGTCGAGGCCGAGGTCGAGGGGATCGGCACGCTCGCCAACCGGATGGTGGCCGCCGGCGCCCGCAGCGCCGTGTGAGCCCGGCGGCGGCTAC
>VBJR01000014.1:0-6978 GCA_005880175.1 Chloroflexota bacterium | reverse complement strand
TCGACGGCGGACGCGATCGGGGCGCCGTCGATCGCCGTGATGACGTCCCCGATCCGGAGCCCGATCGACTGGGCCGGCGTGCCCGAGTAGATCGTCACCACCCGGGCGCCGGCCGCGCCGCTGCTCGACGTGCGCGCCACCAGGCCCAGGTCGGCGGGCGCGCCGATCACCACGTCCACGCCGGTGCGGCCCGCCGCGATCTCGCGGGCGGCCGCCAGCGCGCGGTCGATCGGGATGTCGTAGTCGTCGCTGTCGCCGCCCACCTGGTCCATGCCGACCACGCGGCCGGCGCTGTCCACGACCGGCCCCCCGGACTGGCCGGACAGCGAGTGCGCCGTGCTGTGCAGCATGCCGGTGTACGTGACCTTGGGGTCGACGCTGGTGCCGACCTCGTCCGCGTTGTCCGTGACGTCCACCGACTCGCTCAGCCCGATGACGCGGCCGCCCACCGAGGCGGGCGCCGTGTCGTTCGGGTACCCGATCACGACGAGGCGGTCGCCCAGCGTCACGCCCGCCGACCGGCCCAGCGTCGCGGTCGCCAGCCCCGACGCCTTCTCGAGCTGGAGCAGCGCGACGTCCTCGGCGACGTTCACGCCGATCAGGGCGGCCTGGTACGTCTGCCCGGTCCCGCCGATCTGGGCGGTGACGCTCTCGGCGTCGTTGATCACGTGCTCGTCGGTCAGCACCAGGCCGGCCGCCGTCAGCACGATGCCCGTGCCGGCGCTGTCGTAGTTGTGGTGGCGCAGCTGCGCGTCGATCAGCACGGTGGCGGCCGCCAGCCGGTTGCCCATCGCGGCCACGTCCACCGGGCCCGGCGGGGCCGGGCCCGCGGCGGCCACGGCCGGCACGGCCTGCGCCCCGGGCGGGGCCGCGATGTCGATCCGCTGCTGGTCGCCGGGCGCCGGAGCCGGCTCGTCGGTCGGCAGCACCCCCCGCGCCGCGCTGATCGCGGCCCCCGCGGCCCCGAACAGATGCGGGCCGGCCGCGGCGCCCACCGCCCCGGTGGCGAGCAGGACGACGAGCAGCAGCGCGATCCAGGCCATCGCGGCCCAGCCGGAGCGGCGCCGCGGCGCGCCGGGAGGCGCGGCCGGCACCCACTGCTGGCCGTTCCACCACCAGCGCCGGTCGGGCGAATGCTGGGGTGCCGCTCCCCGCGGGCCGTGCTCCTGGTCCACCCTGTCTCCCTCTTCCGCTCGACTGTGGCTCGATTGTCGCACGGAGCGGACGGGGCGGCGCCCGTCAGCCGGCGGGAGCGGGAGCGGGGGCGGGGCCGACCGCCACGGCGTTCGGGCGAAGCGTGACCACGCGGTCCTGGCTCAGGTCGGTCGTGGTCGAGACGGCGGCGGCCCCGGCCGGGGTCCACATCACCTTCACGGCGTCCTTCACCGTGCCCGGCTGCTTCTGCCAGTACATGCTGGCGGAGCCGTCGGCGGCCGGCGTCCAGGGCGTGTCCCACGTGAAGGTGGCCTGGTAGTCGCCGGACAGGCCCTCGCCGACCAGGATGAAGATCCAGCCGCCGGCCACCTGGGCGCCGGGCGGCGGCACCTGCGTCCGGCGCGCCGGCGCCGTGATGGGCGCGTACTCGGCGGACTTCGCGCTGTTGACGCTCACGCGCGTGGCGTCCGCCGGGATCGTGACGCGCAGGTACGCGTAGTACTGCGGCCCGTCGTACGGACGATCCGGCGGGGCGCCGTCGTGCAGCGTCACGGTCAGCCGGTGGTGCAGCGTCGAGCCGGTCTGGCTCAGCTCCAGCTGGAACCCGCGCCGGATGAAGTAGTTGGCCTTGCTGCCGCCGTAGTTGTCCTCGGTCTCCAGCAGGAAGTCCTCGGCGTGCCGCGGGTTCAGCACCTCGCTGAAGCCCAGCCTGCCGGCCTCCTCCTGGACGCCAGGGGCGTCGAAGTGGACCTGGAGGTGGCGGCCCCGGATCATGTCCTGGACGATCCCCACGAGCCGGGAGAGGCCGTTCGGGGGCAGGTGCGAGAGGCTGGTCACGATCCGCGCCGCGGCGGCCGCGATCACGTCCTTGTGGGCGGGGTCGCGGTCCAGGTCGAGGCTGACGATCTGGTCCACGAAGTTGGCCGCGGTGAGCGTGAGCTTGTACTGCGGCAGCGAGATCGGGCCGGTGAGCTGGAGCAGCGGCGCCACGGCGTAGAAGTCCACGGCCACCACCCCGTCGATCGGCGTGTTCAGCAGCTTGCGGGCGAACGTCTCGGCGGTGGCGGCGTTGGTGGCGAAGTCGGGGGCGAAGCCCGAGTCCTCCAGGCTCCACGCGGTCACCCGCGAGAACGTCGGCAGGGGCGGCCCCGTCAGCTCGGCCGGGGGCGCCACGTAGCCGGGCTGCCCGGGGCGCGGCCGCGGGTGCACGCAGGCAGCCGCGTCGCAGTAGTCGAACGACTCCACCGGCAGGCTCCTGGTCAGCGTGACCCGGCCGCGGTCGGCGTGGACCAGGCTGACGGTCCCGATGAAGCCGCCGCCCGCCCGCAGCTCGGCCGCGTTGGTCTGCTCGATCAGGTACGTGCGGGGCCCGTTCATGCCCAGCAGGTCGAGCACCGCGTTCAGGCTCGGCCACACGGCGTCGAGGCCGGTGACGGCGGCGCGCAGCTCGCCGAGCGCCTTCGTCAGCGTCTCGCGCTGGCCGGCCGGCAGCACCGACACGTCCACCCCGGCGGCCGAGCGGTTGGCCTGGGCGAGCTGGTCGCGGATGGCGGCCAGCAGCTCGGTCAGCTGCGCGGTCCCGGCCGGGCCGCCGGCCGCCGTGCCGCCGACCAGGCCGCTCTGGAGCAGGGCCTGCGCTCCGGTCATCCCGGCGGTGTCCAGGTGCGTGGCCATGTCGATGATCGCGTCGAGCGTCGTCACCCGGCCGCGCACGAGGCCCGGGACGGCCGGCGCCCGGCCGGCGTCCAGCGGCCGCACCCGGCGGGCGAGCGCCCGCAGGTGGTCGCGCGAGCTGGCGAAGCTGGCCGACGCCGCCCGCACGTCCGCGGCGCTCTGGTTCCTGTAGCCCGTCTCCAGCCGCTCGAGGCCGTGCTGGAGGTCGGCCTGCGCCACCTGGAGGTCCGTCGTGAGGCTGGCCTCGACCGCGCGGGCCGTGGGGATCGCCGCCAGCGGCATCCCGACGAGCACCACGAGCAGGACGCTGCCCGCGACGATCCAGCCGCGCCTGCTCAGCCGGCGCCGACTCCGACGACGATCCGGGCCCATGGCTGTCCCGGCACGGTATCGGCCGGAGGGTTAACGGTGGGGTGCGGGGACGTTAGAGGTACCGGCGAGGCGTAACGTCACCGCCATGATCACGGGCATCGGACACCTCGCGTTTCGCGTCACCGACCTGGAGCGGTCGCTGGACTTCTACTGCGGCAAGCTGGGCTTCGAGGAGGCGTTCCGCCTGGAGCGGGAGGGCCAGCCGTCGCCCTGGATCGTGTACCTGCGGCTGGGCCCGAACCAGTTCGTCGAGCTGTTCCCCCAGGGCACCGAGGGGACCGTGGCGCCGCGCGGGATGGCCGCCGGCTACAACCACTTCTGCCTGGTCGTGGACGACATGGTCGGGACCCTCGTCGAGCTGCGGGAGCGCGGCCTGGAGATCAGCGGCGAGCCGATCCGGGGGTCGGACACGAACTGGCAGTTCTGGCTGCAGGACCCGGACGGGAACGCGATCGAGCTGATGCAGATCGCCGAGGGCTCGCCGCAGGCGGCCGCGGACGCCAGGCTGGCCGTGGGCTGAGCCGGATTCCACCGACGGAGGCGGACGTGGCGCCGGGTCGCCGACTGTTCGGTGGAATCCGGCTGACGCGCGTCAGTCGCGGCCGCGGGCCAGCGCCGTCGCCAGCGCGTTCAGCCCGGCCAGGGCGACGCCGCCCACCAGCAGGCACGGCGCCAGCAGGGCCGTGCCCGCCGACTGCAGCAGCACCCCGATGCCGGCCGGCCCCAGGGAGCCGCCGGAGCCGGCCGGGAACACCGGGGCCAGGCCGACGCCGGCCAGCACCAGGCCGGCGAACCCGACCGCCGGCGCCGGGCTCCACCAGAACAGCGCCAGCGCGGCGATCACGGCGGCCACCGACCCGTGCAGGAGCAGCAGCGGCCCGACGCGGTTGCCGAGCAGCGCCGCGCCCAGGCGGCCGGCCGTCAGCCCGGCCCAGAAGGCCGAGACCGCCAGCCCGGCCACCGTCGTGGGCGTCGCCCGGGCGGTCGTCAGGAACGTGTACGACCACTGGCCGGTGGCGACCTCCACCGCGGTGTAGACGAAGAACATCGCCAGGCTGACGCCGACCAGCGCCCAGGGGATGGCGACCAGCCCGGCCACCGTGCCCCCGGCCTCCCGGCGCCCGCCCCACGCGCGCCGGGCGAGCAGGTACGCGATGAGCAGCCCGAGCTGCAGCACGAGGAGGCCGGCGTAGGGCAGGCGCCAGGAGAGGCCGCCGGCGAGGACCGCCGTGAGCGCGAGCGGGCCGAGGGTGGCGCCGATGCCGTAGCACCCGTGGAGCAGGTTCATGGGGCCCGGCCCGTGGCGGAGGGCGACGTACGCGTTGAGGCCGGCGTCCACCCCGCCGGCGCCCAGGCCCCCGGCCAGCGCTCCCACGATCATCAGCGGCCACACCGGCGCGGCCGCGTACGCGAGCACCGCCGCCGCGGTGGCGAGCGCCGAGGCGATCAGGAGGGCGCGGGTCCCGAAGCGATCGCTCAGGAACCCGCTGGCGCCGCTGCCGGCCAGGTACCCGGCCGTGCCCGCGAGCGCCAGCTCGCCGAGGGCCGCGAGCGGCTGGCCGAACTCCGCCCGCATCGACGGCCAGGCGACCCCCAGCATGCCGTCGCGCGCCCCGAGGGCGATGAACGCGACCAGGGCGACGGGGAGCGCACTCCGGACGGTTCGCTGCCTCACGCCACCTCCTCCGGCGGCCGGGCCAGAATGAGGGAATGACCACCGAAGCACCCTGTGCGCACCTCACCCAGGTGGAAGTGGCGGATCCGCACACCACCGCGGGCTGCGAGGACTGCCTCCTGACCGGCGGCCGCTGGGTCCACCTGCGGCTCTGCACGTCGTGCGGCCACGTCGGCTGCTGTGATTCCTCGCCCAACCGGCATGCCACGAAGCACTACCACGGGACCGGCCACCCCGTGATCGCGTCGTTCGAGCCTGGCGAAGCGTGGATGTACTGCTTCCCCGATGAGTTGATGGTGGCGACGGAGGAGAGTATCCGCTAGGCCGGGGTGAGCAGGTCGGCCAGGGTGAACCGGCCGGGCTGGCGGGCCGGCAGGGTGGGCCGCCACGTGGGGTCCACCGAGCGGTACGAGCGCGGGTCGCGGTCCACGATGCCGACCAGCACCTCGCCCACGATCAGGGCCCCGACCGGCCCCAGGCGCTCACCGTCCTCACGCGCCCCGGCCTCCTTGAGCACGTAGTACCAGAGCGGGGTCTCGCCCGGCCAGCCGGACGCGGGCAGCCCCGTCTCCTCGGGCGACAGCGGCCGCTCCCCGACGCGGCGCGCCACGGCCTCGCCCGACGGCAGCGCGGTCGCCAGGCCGCGCATCAGGTCGCGGACCGCCAGCGACTCCTGGTCCTGGTCGTCGAGCACCCCGGTCACGTCGACGGGCAGGTGGATGATCGCGCCCGGCAGGCGCCCGTCGATCGGCCGGGCGCGCTGGGCCGGCGCCTCGCCGGGGACGTCCAGGAGCAGCCGCCAGTCCACCGCCCGCTCCGCCGGCACCGGGCGGAACCCGAGCAGGTCGGGGAACAGCGCCAGCGGCGGCCCGTCGGGCCGCACCCGGTAGCTGTTCCGCATCTGGCTGTGGCCATACCGGTACGCGGCGTCGGCGAACTCGAGCGGGATGGCGACCGCGCCGTCGCTCGCGAAGTAGGTGGGGCCCTCGCGCAGCAGCCGCTCGGTCCGGGCTGCGCCGATCGTGGTGGGCAGGAAGTCGTGGAGCACCACCCACTGGTAGTGCCACGTGAGGGCGCGGCGCGCCTCGTCGAACAGGTCGGCCTCGGCCACGCCGTCCGCCCGCAGGCGGTCCACCAGCCGGTTGTGCGCGCGGATCATCGCCACCTGCATCTGGGAGATCAGGACGTGCACGTCCTGGCGGGGGTCGGCGGCGAGCGCGATCCCCTCCTGGTTGCGGGGCAGGTCGGCCAGCTCGCCGCGGTCGCCGGCGGCGAGGAGCAGCCGCGCCGGGTCCCGGCGGCTGTAGAGGTACGGGCTGGCCACCGGCCCGTCCCCGTACAGGCACTCCAGGTCGAGCCGGGCGCTGCGCACGTTGCGCAGGAGCTGCGCGTCGTCGTGGTGGGTGACGGGGGAGCGGTCGGCGGTGGTGTCGTGGGCGACGTACTGGCCGAACACCGGCCAGCCGGCGGCGACCGTCCGCGCCTCGGTGCGCTGCCAGGCCGCGCTGTCGCAGCTGCCTCCGGCCCGGCCGAGCGCCCGGACGAGCTCGGGGGCCGCGGCGAGCGGGGGCAGGTCGGGGAACAGGCGCGTGTAGCGGCCGCCGCCGGCGGGCACGTCGGCCGTCCTGGCCGGCGCCAGGCAGTGGTCCCGCGCGGGCCTCATGGAAACCCATCGTAGGGGCGCTCCAGGGACTGTTCGGTGCCTGTCCGGAGGGACGGAAAGGTTGAAGTGTCGATACTTGCACGCCTCGCGAGGTGGGGAGAGGTTGAAGTTCCGACACTTCAACCTGACACCGGACGCTACCTACCGGGTCAGGCCGGTCAGCCCCCCGGACGCCGCGACCAGCAGGAGCACGACCAGCGCGGCGATCGCGAGCACCGTGGCGCAGCCCGTGCCGAGGCTGGCCAGGCAGCCGCGCGAGCGCTGGGGCCGCGGCGGGGCGACCGGCGCGTACGTGGCCGCGGCGTACGGCGGCGGGGGCGGGACGGTCGGGCCGCCCCACCACGCCGGCACCCACGCGGAGCCGGTCCACAGCCAGGCCCCGTCCGCGGAGAGCACCGGCGCCGGCGGGGCCGGTGGGTACGGCTGGTACGGCGCGGGC
>VBJR01000013.1 GCA_005880175.1 Chloroflexota bacterium | reverse complement strand
CCAGCCAGGGGCCGAGGTCGCCGTTGGCGCCCACGCGGGCGATCAGCGGATCGTAGATGCCGTTGCCGACGCTCTGGTCGGAGTCGTTGTTGAGGACCAGCGGGTCGAGGCTGAGGAAGTCGGCGCGAAGCCCGAACGTGACCGACCCGCCGTGCCTCGGCGGGCCTGCGGCGCCGCCCTGACCGGTGCCGCCGCCGCCGCCACAGGCGGCGATGACCAGCAGCGCTGCCGACAGCAGGATCCCAAGCGATCGCTTGCCCATGGCTCCTCTCTCCCTCTCGTGCCCTCTCTCCGGCCGGGTCTGGGTCAGCTTACACCCTGTCAGGAGACCGCGCGCGCGTCTCCAAGTGCGTCCTGTCTGGTAAGAGTCGACTAAGCGTCAGCTAAGCGCTTAGCGATCGAGTTGGGTCCATACTGATGGCTCCCCCCCGCAGCACCGAAGGAATTGAACCACGTGGGGTTGACCAATCGATTGCGCAGGGTGCGAGAGGACGAGGCCCCCGTTTCGGGGCGGATCCTGATCATCGACGACGAGGACCGCATACTGCAGTTCGTCGCCAGGGGCCTTCGCTCGGAGGGCTACGAGGTGGACGTCTGCGCCGATCCGCACGAAGGCCTCGAGGTCGCCCAGAGGGGTGGGTACGACCTGGTGATCCTGGACCTGCTCATGCCGACGCTGCCCGGGATCACGGTCCTGGACCGGTTGATCCAGCGGCAGCCGCGGCAGGTGGTGATCGTCCTCTCCTGCCTGACGGACAGCCGGACGAAGGTCCAGTGCTTCCAGCTCGGCGCGGACGACTACGTGGCCAAGCCGTTCAGCTTCCACGAGCTGCTGGAGCGGGTGAAGGTGCGGATCCGGTCGGCGCGCACGAGCACGGGGCCGCTGGAGATCGGCAGCCTGCGGGTGGACCTGGTGCGGCGGCAGGTCCAGGTCGGGAACCAGCCGGTCGCGCTGACCGAGCGGGAGTTCCTGCTGCTGTGGGAGCTGATCCAGCACCCGGGCCGGACGGTGTCCAAGGAGCACCTGCTGGCGTCGGTCTGGGGCTACAAGTTCGACCCGGGCTCGAACGTGATCGACGTGTACGTCGCCCGCCTGCGCCAGAAGCTGGGCCCGGAGACGATCGTGACGGTCCGCGGCGAGGGCTACCGCCTGAACGCCGCCTGAGGGCGGGCGGGGCCCGCCGGCACGGGTTGTTTGGCGCCGAACCTCCTGTTCGGGCGGTCGTGAATGGGCCATTCGGCGCCAGACCGCGCCGGCCCCGCCCTCAGTGGCCCAGCCGGACGATCCGCGCGACCGTCAGGCCGACCGTGACCAGCACGTACACGCGCAGGAGCAACAGCCCGAACGTCCGCCCCCGCGTCAGCGGGGCCGGGGCCAGCGCCTCGATCGCCGGCATCGTCCACGTCACGCGCTCCCACCAGCCCTGGACCGCGGGCCCCCGGCGGCGCAGCGCCTCCACCGCCAGCACGATCCCCCACGCCGCGAAGAACGTCACCGCCGCCCCGCACAGGGCGACCACCACCAGGCGCTCGTCCACCCATGGGAGCGCCGTGGTGACGGCGAGGAACGCGGACACGATGACCAGGAACGCGACGCCGAGCGCGGCCAGCGCGTTCAGCCAGTGCGGGTTCGTCCGCGGGCCCAGGACCACCGGGTCGTTGCACAGCAGGATGAGGAACACGCAGGCGCTCGGCAGCAGCACGCCGGCGAGCGCCTGCGCCCCGTCCGTGACCATGTCGAACGGCACCACCGGCTGCAGGGCGATCGCCAGGCCGGCCACGGCCGTCGCCACGTACGTGGCGCGGAACGCGGGGGCGTCGCTCCAGCGCCGGTGCAGCGAGTGCCGGACGCCCAGCACGTCGCCGACGGCGTACGCGCCGCTCAGCGCCACCGCGGACGCGCCCAGCAGCGACGCGTCCAGCAGCACGATGGCGAAGATGGTCCCGACCGCCGGGCCGGAGGTCGTCGTCAGCTCCCGCGCGACGGCGCCGGCGTCCGAGAAGTGGCCGGCGAACGCGGTCCCGCCGAACGCGGCGGCGCACGTGACCAGCACCACGGCCGCGCCCACGATCATGGCGACCGTGCCCAGCGCGGTGTCCACCCGCGCGTAGCCCAGCCAGCGGGCCGTGATCCGCTTGTCCACGACGATCGACTGCTGCAGGAACAGCTGCCAGGGCGCCGCCATCGTGCCCACCAGCGCCAGGACGAAGAACGCGTCGTCGGTCGTGCCCAGCGCCAGCGGCGGCGTCACGCCGGCCGCGCCGCCGTGGTGCACTAGCAGCGCGAGCGGGATCAGCAGGACGTCCACGGCGACCATCGCGCACATGGCCCGCTCCCAGAACCGGTAGCCGCCGCCCGCGGTCACCGCGAGCAGGAACCCGAGCGCGGCCGGCAGCGCCAGGAAGCGGCTGACGCCCAGGTAGCCGAGCGCCAGCGTCACGCCGATGAAGTCGGTGGCGACGATGAGGACGTTGAGGACGAGCAGGTCGCCGAGCGCGAACGCCCCCCACCAGCGGCCGAACCGCTCGAAGATCAGCCGGGCGTGGCCCGCCCCGGTCACCGCGCCGAGCCGCGCCACCATCTCCTGGTTGACGAACAGCACGGGCGCCAGCAGGAGCAGCAGCCAGAGCAGGCCGGTGCGCTGGTCCTGTCCCGCCTGCGCGTAGACGGAGAGGCCGCCCGCGTCGTTGTCGGCGACCAGCACGATCAGGCCGGGCCCGACGACGGCGGCGAGCGTCGCCAGTCGCCGCCGCAGCGTGCGGCGGCGCTCGGTGTCGTGGCTGGCGACGGTCCCGAACGCGCCGACGAGGTCACCGCGATGCGCGCGATCCAGCGCGGACCGGCGGTCCGCGGGCCCGTGGAACGACTGCTCCACGACGTTCGGCCTGGACACGATCCCCTAGAGATTCGCACATTGGCGCCCGGACGCCTCGGATAAGATTCGCCCTGGATGACGTCTGAAGACGACGCCCTGGAGCGTGAATCAGAGCGGATCGCCGACACGATGTTCGCGCTCTCCTCGCCGGTGCGCGTGCGCCTGCTCGGCTGCCTGCTGGCCGCACCGCACAGCGTCTCCGAGCTCATGCGGGCGACGGACATGGAGCAGTCCGCGGTGTCACACCAGCTGCGCGTGCTGCGTGACCACGGGCTGGTGACGGCGCAGCGGCAGGGCCGCCTCCGCGTCTACGCGATCGCCGACGAGCACGTCGCCTCGCTGCTGGACGCGGCCCGCCGGCACGCCCTCCGCCGCGACGGCGCGCTGCCGCGCCTGCGCCTGCCCCGCATGCTGCGCCGCGCGACCTGAGTTGTCAGCCGGCCTTCACATGAAGGCCGCTTCAATTAAAATTCTTTCATCTAACGCCCCAAGTTGTCACGTTGGCAACGCGGGTGCCGCGGCTACGATCCCACCAGCGCCCAGCACCAAGCACAGGCTGGCCGCACTGGAGGGAAGGTACATGCCGAAACGGTCTCGAAGGCTCGTTGGCGGGCTGACTCGAAGGCAGTTGCTCATGGCGATGGGGGCGGTGGGGGCGGCGTCCTTCACGTCGACGGACGCTCTGGTCGCCGGGTCGCGCGTCTTCGCATCGGTCTCGCAACCGCAGACTCCGCTGCCCGGTGGGAACATCCCCAAGTACGTGACCGCCCTGCGCACGTTCAACGGCCACCGGGTCCAGAACTCGTCGTTCACGACGAGGATGCAGGAGTTCCAGCAGGTGGTGCTCCCGCCCTCTGTCTATCCGAGCTCGTTCAAGAACGGCACGTGGGTGTGGGGCTACCAGAACGACGGCCAGGCCGCCGCGTGGCCCGGCGCCACGGTCGAGGTGACCCGCGGCACTCCGACCACGATCACCTACGTGAACAACCTGCCGGTCGCGGCGAACCGGTCCCACCTCGAGCCGCTGCTCACGATCGACCAGACGATCCACTGGGCCGACCCGCTCAACGCCGGCAACAGCTTCAAGCCGTTCAGCGGCCCGATGCCGACGGTCGTGCACCTGCACGGCGCCGAGGTCCCCCAGGCGT
Source organism: Chloroflexota bacterium (assembly GCA_005880175.1). Next base: position 3,469 of record VBJR01000013.1, on the reverse strand, counting down.
TCGACGGCGTGCCCGAGGCGTGGTTCACGCCCGACGGCCGCCACGGTCGCGGCTACAACTCGCTCAGCTCCACGGGCTCCAACGCGGCCGTCTACCGCTACCCGAACACGCAGCCCGGGACCACCCTGTGGTTCCACGACCACACGCTGGGCATCACGCGGATCAACGTCCTGTCGGGACTGGCGTCCTTCTACCTCGTCCGCGACCAGTTCGACACCGGCCAGGCGAACAACCCGCTGCGCCTGCCGGCGGGCAACTTCGAGATCGAGCTGATGATCCAGGACCGGACGTTCGACACGAACGGACAGCTCCGGTTCGCCGACGGCTCGAACACCGACGCCGACCTGAACGGGCCGCCCACCAACCCGATGTCGCACCCGTTCTGGATCCCCGAGTTCTTCGGGGACGTCATGACCGTGAACGGCACCAGCTGGCCGTTCCTGAACGTCGAACCGCGGCGCTACCGGTTCCGCATCGTCAACGCCTGCAACGCGCGGTTCCTCAGCATGAACCTGACCGAGCAGAACAACGTGCCGACGGCGACGCCGCCGTCCGCCGTCCCGTTCTGGCAGATCGGCACCGACGGCGGCCTGCTTGACCGGCCGGTCAAGCTCAACGATCCGGCCAACGCCAGCTCGCCCAAGCTGCTGCTCGGCCCGTCCGAGCGCGCCGACATCATCATCGACTTCTCCAACCTGGCCGGACACCGCCTGATCCTCACCAACGACGGCATCTTCCCGTTCCCGAGCGGTGGGCCACCGGACCCGAACCTGGACGGCCAGATCATGCGCTTCCGGGTCGTCAACCCGCTGTCCAGCCAGGACAACACGTTCAACCCGGCGAACGGCGGCTCGCTGCGCGGCGGCTCCGGCCAGCCGCCGGCCATCGTGCGGCTGGTCAACCCGGCGAACGGCACCGTGGCGCCCGGCGTGAGCATCGCCAAGAAGCGCCAGATGGTGATCTACGAGCAGGACACGTTCGCCGATGTGACCGACCCCAACAGCAACGGGCCGCTGGAGAGCTTCCTCAACAACACGAAGTGGAAGGGCCTGCGCGACGGCACGAGCACGCCGGTGCCCGGATCGGTGCAGGACCAGCAGGGCCAGGGCATCTGGATGACGGAGCTGCCGCGGGTCGGCGCGACGGAGCAGTGGGAGCTGGTGGACACGACCCCGGACGCCCACCCGATCCACATCCACCTGATCCAGTTCCAGGTCCTGAACCGGCAGAGCATGGACATCGACAACTACACGGCCACCTGGGCCTCGAAGTTCCCGGGCGGCACGTTCGCCGGCCAGGAGCCGGACGGCAGCTTCGGCATGGTGACCTACGCGCCGGGCGAGATCATCCCGGGCTACGGGCCGCCGATGGACTACAACACGCCCAACGCGGACGGCGCGGTCGGCGGCAACCCGGCGGTCAGCCCGTTCCTCAACGGGCCGGTGGTGCCGCCCGACACCAACGAGGCCGGCTGGAAGGACACGTTCAAGATCCTGCCCGGCATGGTCAACCGGGTGCTGGTGCGCTGGGCGCCGACCGAGACCGCCATCAACGCGGTGTCGCCCGGGCAGAACAAGTTCCAGTTCGACCCGACCGTCGGCCCGTCATACGTGTGGCACTGCCACATCCTCGACCACGAGGACAACGAGATGATGCGGCCGTACTCGCCCACCAAGTAGGGCGGAGCGACTTGGATCCCATGGGGGGGCCGCGGGCGCCGCGGCCCCCCTCCCGAACGCCGCACCGGCTCCTCGCCGCCGCGGTCCTCACGCTGGCGGCTGTGCTCCTGCTGCCGCTGACCGCCGAGGCGCACGCGCTGGTCGTGCGTTCCGACCCGGCGGCCGGCGCCAGCCTGGCCACGGTGCCGAGGAGCGTGACGATCACGTATTCGGAGGCCCCGGAGGCCAACGTGTCCACGATCGTGGTCGCGGACGGCTCCGGGAAGGTCGTCTCGCGAGGCAGGGCCTCGGCGGTGGCCACCAGCCCACTGGAGATGACCGTGGCGCTGGACCCGCTGCTCAACGGCGTCTACACGGTCCGGTGGAAGACGGTCTCCCGCGACGACGGCCATGCCAGCAGCGGGACGTTCACGTTCGGGGTCGGCCCCAACGCGTACGCCGCGAGCGCGGGCCCCGCGCCGGCCCTGGAGGCGCCGCCCACCGCCGCGAGCCCGCTGGTCGTGGCCGGCCACTGGATCTTCTATGTCGGCCTGGGCCTGCTGGTCGGCGGCGCGTGGGTGTCGCTGTTCGCCCTGCGTGGCGCCTCGCGCCGGCTGCTGCTGACGGGCGGTGGCGGACGGGACCCGGCTCGAGGACGTGGCCGCGACCTCGCTCGGGCTCGCCCTGCTCGCCCAGGCGGTGCCCGGGCTGGCGGCGGCCGTCTGCGTGGAGGTGGCGCTGGTGGCGCGCGGGCGCCTCCGCACGGGAGCGCTGTCGGTCGCGACCGGCCTCGCGGCGGTCACGATCCTGGCCCACGTCCTCACCACGCACGCCGCGTCCAGCCGGAGCCCGTGGCTGGAGGTCGCCGTGCAGTGGGGGCACCTGGCCGGGTTCGCCACGTGGATCGGCGGCCTGGTGGCCCTGCTGCTGGCGGTGGGGAGCGCGCCGTCCCCGGCCAAGTCGGCGGCGGTGAGGCGGTTCTCGCAGGTCGCCGCCGTGTCGCTGGCGGTCGTCGGCGTCACGGGGCTGCTGCGCGCGGTGGACGAGGTGGCCGCGTGGAACGCCCTGGTCGCCACGCTGTTCGGCCAGCTCGTGCTGGTCAAGGTCGCGCTGCTCGTGGCGCTGGCCGCGCTCGGCGCGGTCAACCGCTTCCGCTCCGTGCCGGCCGTCGAGCGCAGCCTGAGCGGGCTGCGCCGGATCGGGAGGGTGGAGATCGGGGTGGCGGGCGTGACGCTGGTCGCGTCCGCCCTCCTCACGTCGCTGGTGCCGCCGGCGCTGGCACAGACGGAGGTCAAGCAGCCGCCGCCCCCGCAGGTGGTGGCGCAGGCCACCGTGAACGCGCTCCGCGGCACGCTGGAGGTCAGTCCCGGCTACCCGGGCCAGAACCGGTTCACGCTGCGCGCGTACGACCGGAAGACGAGCCGGGCGGTGGCCGGCACCGTGAGCCTGCGCTTCGACATGCCGTCCCGGCCGGACCTGGAGGCGACGACCCTCGACCTCGAGCGGGCCGCCGACGGCAGCTACGTGGCGCTGGGCTCGAACCTGAACCTGATCGGCGACTGGCGCGTCACGGCCCTGGTCGGGCAGACGGCGGCCAGCGTCGAGGTCCCGTTCAAGGTCAGCTGCAACCCGACCCCGACGCAGCTGCACCAGATGACGATGGGCGTGATGCCGATGGTCTACGGCGTCCACCTCGACAACGGATGGCGGCTGCAGGCATACCTGACGCCCGGGACGCCGGGCCGGGACACCCTGCACCTGGCGTTCACGGACCAGCGGAACGCCCCGGTCGCCGTGGCCGACACGCCCGT
>VBJR01000012.1:4381-15907 GCA_005880175.1 Chloroflexota bacterium | reverse complement strand
TCCTGCGCCAGCATCGCGTCCAGGACGCTGTCCGACACCTGGTCGCAGAGCTTGTCGGGGTGCCCCTCGGTGACGCTCTCGCTCGTGATGTAGTGGCGCGGCGACGCGCTGAACGTGGACATCTACGTTCCCTCCTCCCACGACTCGAGATACTTCGCCTGCTCCTCGGTGAGCGTGTCGATGCGCACGCCCATCGCCTCCAGCTTCAGGCGCGCGATCTCGCCGTCGATCTCCTCGGGCACGTCGTGGACCACCGGCTCCAGCGTTTTGCCGCCGCGCGCCAGGTACTCGACGCACAGGGCCTGGTTGGCGAAGCTCATGTCCATCACGGCCGCGGGGTGGCCCTCGGCCGCCGCCAGGTTGATCAGGCGGCCCTCGCCGAGCACGTGCAGGCGGCGACCGTCGCCGAGCCGGTACTGCTGGACCGCCGGCCGCACCTCACGGACATCGGACGCCAGCTCGTCGAGCGCCCGGAGGTTGATCTCGGAGTTGAAGTGGCCGGAGTTGGCCAGGATGGCGCCGTCCTTCATCCGCTCGAAGTGCGCCCGGTCGAGCACGTTGACGTCGCCGGTGACCGTCACGAAGATGTCGCCGACCTCGGCCGCCTGCTCCATCGGCAGGACGCGGAAGCCCTCCATGGCGGCCTCCAGCGCGCGGACCGGGTCGACCTCGGTCACGACCACGTCGGCGCCGTGGCCCCGGGCCCGGCTGGCCAGCCCGCGGCCGCACCAGCCGTAGCCGGCGACCACGAACGTCTTGCCGGCGAGCAGCACGTTCGTCGCGCGGACGATGCCGTCGATCGTGGACTGGCCGGTGCCGAAGCGGTTGTCGAACAGGTGCTTCGTGGCCGCCTCGTTCACAGCGATGATCGGGTAGCGCAGCGCGCCCTGCTTCGCCATCGCCTTGAGCCGGACCACTCCGGTCGTGGTCTCCTCGGTCCCGCCCACGACGCGGTCCAGCACCCGCCCGCCGTTGCGGTGCAGCACCGTGACCAGGTCGGCGCCGTCGTCCATCGTCACGTCGGGCCGGTGCGCCAGCGCGGCCGCGATGTGCATGTAGTACGTGCTGTCGTCCTCGCCCTTGATGGCGTACGTCTTTACGTCGTGCAGGTCCACCAGCGCCGCCGCCACGGCGTCGTTGGTGGAGAGCGGGTTGGAGCCGCACAGCGCGATGTCCGCGCCCGCGGCCTGCAGCGTCAGCACCAGGTTGGCCGTCTCGGACGTGACGTGGAGGCACGCCGAGATGCGCAGGCCCTGCAGCGGCCGCTCCACGGCGAACCGCTCGCGGATCATCCGCAGCACCGGCATCTCGCGCGCCGCCCAGTCGATCAGGTCCTCACCAGCCCTGGCCAGCCCGCGGTCCTTGATGTCGCATCCGGTCGCCTGGACTTCCATCTCTCCCCGACCCTAGGTCGCGCGGGACGGCCGGGCAATGACGATTCCCCAGGAGTTGGCCCCCGGCTTTTGTGCCAGGCCACAACTGACCCGCCGTGTTCCTGTACGCGGGACGGTTGGGCTCGGGCACAAGCGAGCTGTGCTGCGGCACAGTGACTGGCCGGGAAGTGAGGCGTATGCTCCGCGCATGGCCACGGTGCCCGCGCGGGTGGACGTGGCCGCTCGCGAGAACCAGGTGCTGCGCGAGCTGGTCACCATCTACCACCACCTGACCGGTCTCGCGCTGCAGAGCGCCGACCTGCAGACGGTGGCGGCGCTGCTGGCCGACCGCATCGCCTCGCTGGTGGGGGTGGTGAGCCCGACGCTGGACGTGCTCGCCGCCGCCGGCCCGGGCCGGACGCCGGCGGAGGCGGCCGCCGGTCTCCAGCAGCTCGTCGCCTCCCGGCGCCTCGGACCCGTGCTGGGCAGCCTGGCCCAGACCCGGCGGGCGCTGCGGCTGCCGGGGCCGGACGACGGCCCCTCGCTGGTCGCCGCGCCCGTCCTGGTCGGCGACGACATCCTGGCCTACCTCCTGACGCTCGACCGGCCGCGCGCCGAGGCGGGCGAGGACGTCAGCCTGCTGGTCACCGAGCACGGCGCCACGATCTGCGGGGTCGTGATGAGCCGGGAGCGCGTGGTCGCGGCGGCCGCCGGGCGCGTGCGCGACGGCCTCGTGGAGGGCCTGCTGCTGGGCCAGGCCCGCGACCCCGAGGAGCTGCAGGGCTGGGCGCGGCACCTGGGCTACGACGGCTCGCACGCCCACCGCGTCATCTCGATCGCGCTCGACGAGGACAGTCCCGATGGTGGGCAGGCGCGCCGCGTCTGCGACAGCCTGGCCCACTTCGTCGCCCGCCGGGCGCCGGACGCGATCGTCAGCGTCCGCGAGAACGAGATGGTGGTGGTGGCGCGGGAGCGGGAGGCGCTCGCGGACGCCCGCCGCCCGGGTCCCCACCCCACGAAATCCGCACCCCGCCACCGCGATTTCGTGGGGACCCCGGGTCCGGTGCCGCTGGCCGCGGCCTGCCTGGCCCACGCGGAGCGGCTGTTCCCGCGGGCGGCGCTGACGATCGGCGTCGGCGGCACGTGCCGCGACGCGCTGGAGGTCGCGGGCGCGTACGCGCAGGCGCGCCGCACCGTGGGGACGCTGCGCCGGCTGGGCCGCCGCGGCCAGGTGGCGGCGTTCGAGGACCTGGGCATCCACCGGCTCCTGCTCCAGGTGCCGGACCTGGAGGAGCTGCGCTCGTTCGCGCGCGAGGTGCTCGGGGCGCTCAACGACCACGAGGCCCGGCACCGCTCGGGCCTGGCCCGGACGCTCGCCGTCTACCTGCGGGAGAACGGCAGCCTGCAGCGGGCGGCGCGGGAGCTGCACGTGCACCCGAACACGGTCACCTACCGACTCAACCGGGTCGAGGACATCACCGGGCTGGACCTCGACCGCTACCAGGACCGATTGATGGCGCAGGTGGCGCTGGAGATCCTCGAGGCACTGGAGGAGCGATGACAGCGCAAGGGGGGCAGGCCCCCCTTCCGGAACCCTCCGCCATCCGGGACGTCGGGGGAGCCTTCGGCTCATCCCTTCGGGCCTCGGGCGAGGCTGGCGATCCGGGGAAGATCCACTCACACACTCGGGCGGAGCCCTTGCTCACGGCTACCCCGGGATGTTCCGAGAGCTTGGCTCGATGCTTCCGATCTGAATACCCGAGGAGTCTCAAGCCATGAAGGACCTCAGCAAGGACTTCACCCAGGAGATCACCCGGCGGGTGCTGGTCTGCGACGGGGCGATGGGGACGATGCTGCACGCCTCCGGGATCTCGCTGGACCGGCCCCTGCCCGAGCTGAACCTGTCCGACCCGGGCCTGGTGCGGGCGATCCACGACAGCTACATCGCGGCCGGCGCGGACGTGATCCAGACCAACACGTTCGGCGCCAGCGAGGTGCGGCTGGCGGTGCACGGGCTGGGCGACCTCGCCCCCGAGATCAACCTGGCCGGGGCCCGGATCGCGCTGGAGGCGCGGGCCACCGCGTCGCGGCCGGTGTTCGTGGCCGGCTCGGTGTCCCCGGCCGTCACGATCGCCCAGCGGGGCCGGGTGGACCACGCGACCCGGATGGACGCGATCCGGGAGCAGGTGGCGACGCTGGTCGAGGGCGGCGTGGACCTGCTGATCTTCGAGACGTTCGGCTACCTGTCGGAACTGGTCGAGGCGGTGCGCGCGGCGAGCACGGTGTGCGGCCTGCCCCTGGTCGCCCAGATGACGTTCGCCGAGGACGGCCAGACGCTGGGCGGCGAGAGCCCGCGCGCGGTCGCCCACGCGCTCGGCGAGCTGCCGGTCACGGTGGTGGGCACCAACTGCACGCTCGGCCCCCAGGGGCTGCTGCGGGTGGTGCGGGAGCTGAGCCGGTACACGCCCCTCCCGCTCAGCGCCCAGCCGAACGCCGGCGTGCCCCGCATGCTGGGCGGCCGCCGCTTCCAGTACAGCGTGGACGCCGAGTACTTCGGGCGGCACACCCGCCGCTACGTCGAGGCCGGCGCCGTGCTGGTGGGCGGCTGCTGCGGCACGACGCCCGAGCACATCCGGGCGGCGGCCGCGGCCGCGGCGAGCCAGCGCCCGGCCGAGCGGCCCGGGGGCGGCGGGGCCCGTCCGATCACGGTCTCGCGGGGCGACCAGCCGCCGCCCGAGGCCGCCGACGGCGGCCTGGCCGAGCAGCTCGGCGCGGGACGGTTCGTGGTCGCGGTCGAGGTGACGCCGCCGGTCGGGGGCGGGGCGGAGCACGCCGCGGCCGAGGTGATGCGCGTGCGCGGCCTGGGCGGGGGCGGGGTGCACGTCTTCTCGGTGGCGCCCGCGATCAGCCCGCGCGCCCAGATGAGCCCGCTCAGCCTGGCGCTCCACCTCCAGCAGCGGCTGCAGGTGGAGGCGATCCTCCACGTGACGACGTGGGACAAGAGCATCATGACGCTCCAGGCGGACCTCCTCGGGGCCCACGCGCTGGGCATCCGCAGCGTGATCTGCCGCACCGGGAGCCCGCCGCTGCGCGGCGACTACCCGAACGTGGACGGCATCTGGGAGGTGGACTCCGTCGGCCTGATCGAGCTGCTCGACGGCCTGAACCACGGCCGCGACTCGAACGGCCTGGGCCTGGAGGCGACCACGTCGTTCTGCGTGGGGGCCCGGTGCAACCCGGGCGCGCCGGACTTCCGGTCGGAGCTGGCGCGGACGCGGGCCAAGATCGACGCGGGCGCGCACTTCCTGGTCACCCGCCCGCTGTACGAGCTGGACGGCCTGCGCGACATGCTGAGCGCGCTGTCCGGCCGCCGGGTCCCGGTCCTGCTCGCGGTGAAGCCGCTGCGCAGCTTCAGCGAGGCCGAGGAGCTCCGCCACGAGGTGCCGGACGTGACGGTCCCGGAGGCGGCCCTGGACGCCATGCGGCGGGCGGGCGACGGAGAGGAGGAGGTGGGCATCAGGCTGGTCGAGGAGCTGCTGGAGGAGGCGAGGGGCCTGGTGGACGGCGTGGTGCTGTCGATCCCCGAGGGCTCCCCGACGGCGCTGGACCGCCTGCTCCAGGCCGCGGCCCGAGCGGAGGCACCGGCGGGGTAGCGCCCCTCACGCCGCCAGGGCCAGCAGGGCGGCCAGGATCTGGGAGCGGCGGGCCGGGTTCGGGTCGTGCAGGCGCGTCGTGCGGGAGATCAGCGGGTGCACCGTCCACGCGTCCGACTCGGCGTCTGCCTCGACCAGCGACAGCGCCTCCGCCTGGCGGAACGCCAGCGCCGCGCGGTGCCGGGCCGCCCGCTCGTCCAGGCCGTCCGCCATCCGCAGCGCCCGGGCCACCAGCGCCGGCGACACGGACCCCGCCGCCAGGCACGACGCCAGCACGATCAGGTCCTCGCCCGGCTGCCGGGCCAGGCGCCGGACGCTGCGCAGGAACGTCGCCGTGATGCTTCCCCGACCGTTCTGGGGCAGGTCGTCCGACAGTTGGGCCGCCAGCTCCAGCGCGTCCTGGCCGGGGTCGGCCAGCTCGGCTCGAAAGCCAGCGAACGAGAGCAGCCCCCGCTGGAGCCTGAGCGCGGCCCCCGCCACGTGCAGGGCCAGCGTGTGGAAGCCCAGGTCGGCCGCCACGCCCGCCGCCTCCGCCCGCTCGCTCGGGGTGGCGGGCAGCCGGTACGCCGTCAGCAGCCGGTATGCCTCGTCCGCGCGTAGCACGTCGAGGTGCACGGACGCGGCCAGCTTGTCGTAGCGGCGCCGCCCTCGCGTGGTGACCAGCGTGTACATCAGCGGGTGGGGCGCGAACCAGCGCCGGGCCGCCTCCTCGCCCAGGTCCGACGGCAGGTCGTCCACGATCCACAGGCACCGCTGCCCCCGCCGCTCGATCGCCCGGGCCAGGCGGCCGCCGATCGCCTCGACCGTCGGCTCGACGTCCGAGAGGCCGGCCGCCGCCGCGACCCGCCGGAGCTGGCCCAGCAGCACGAGGCCCAGCTCCTCGTCGCTCCGGCTCCGCCCCTCCGGGTCGTCGCCCGGCGCCGACAGCCAGAAGATGCCGCCCGGGTACGTCGCCCCGAACCGGAGCGCGTACTCGATGGCCAGCCCGGTCTTGCCGATCCCGCCCATGCCCGTGATCTGGGCCGCCGGCAGGCCGAAGTAGCCGCTCGTCGCCGGGTGGTCGCCGCGGTGGAGCAGGCGGTTGACCCGGAAGATGTCGGCGACCCGGCCGACGAACCGGCTCTCGCTGCGCGCCAGCGGGTACCAGCGCGGCCGCACGAGCGGGCGGGCCACCGGGAGCGGGCCGGGACACCCGCGCACGTGCCGCGCGATGTCGGCGGCGAGCCGCTGGAGCGCGGCCGGGTCCGAGGGCTCCGGCACGAGCCGGTACAGCGCGCCCCGGTGCTGCACGGCGGTCAGCGCCGACGTCAGCTCCCACTGGCACGCGTTCCGATCCAGGTACGCCCGCGAGTAGTAGACCAGGACAGCTCGGACGCGGCTCAGGCCGCGCACGATGCCGTCCGTGATGTCCTCGAAGCTCTCCACCGCCGCCTCGTCCAGCCAGACCGCCAGGCCGGCCGCCTCCAGGCAGCACTTGAGCTGGCGCACCCGCTCCAGGTCCGGCACGCGGGCATAGCTGATGAAGAGGTCGAACGCAGGTCGAGAAGCGCCTCCCCCCAAAGGCATCGCCTAAGTGTGGGGTCCCCGCGGTTAGGGGGCGCTGTCGGTGCCGCCCTGGGCGGCGAGCCCTCCGAGGGCCGGCCGCGGCGCGGGCGTGACCGCCGCCTGCGGTCGCGGCGGGCTGACCGGGAGCCGGATGGTGAACGTCGTGCCCCGGCCCTCGCGGCTGGCCACGTCCACGCTGCCGCCGTGGGCGCCGGCCACCTCGCGCACGATCATCAGGCCGAGGCCGCCGACGCGGCCGTCCCGCTTGCTGGCGCGGTACCAGGGGTCGAACACGTGGGGCAGGTCGGCGGCGCGGATGCCGTCGCCCGCGTCGGCGACCTGGAGCTCGGTCCACTCGCCCCGGCGCCGGCAGACCAGGCGGACCTGGTCGTCCTCCCGCGTGTGCCGCACCGCGTTGGTGACCAGGTTGAGCAGGGCCCGGCTGAGCTGCTCGGCCTCGGCCCGTCCGCGAGCACGGCCGCCGCGTCCACCACGGCCAGCGGGCCGTTCTGGCCCAGCAGCATCCGGCCCAGGAGCAGCATGTCGTTGATCTCGTCCGTGATGCGGTCGATCTCCTCAAGGGAGATGTCCAGCGTCTCCCGCACCTCCTCGGTCGCCGGCCGCTCCATCCGGCGCAGCACCTCCAGGTGGCCGCGGACGATGGTCAGCGGCGTGCGCAGCTCGTGCGACGCGAGCGCGTAGAACGCCTGCCGCTGCTCGAACCCGCCCTGGAGCCGGCCCAGCATCGCGTCGAACGTCTCCGCCAGGTGGCCCACCTCGTCGCGCGGGCCGCGGTAGCCGATGCGCCGGCTCAGGTCGCCCTCGCTGATGGACGCGGCCGTGGCGGTGATGCGGCGGACGGGCGCCAGGGCGTGGCCCGTGACGGCGTACGCGAGCAGGCCGCCCAGCGCGATCAGGACCGCGTTGCCCATCAGCAGCGGCGTCAGGTGCGCGCTGACGGTCGCCTGGATGCCCTCCAGCGGCAGCGCGATGCGGAAGACGCCCACCTGGTTGCCGTTCTCGACGATCGGGATGGCCGCGACGCGCACGTCGCCCACCGCGGGGTCGTGCAGCGTGACCGGCGCGGCCTGGCCGGGCCTGGCGGTCGCCATGGCGTCCAGCAGCCGCGCGTCCTGCGTGTTGGTCAGCACGGTACCGTCCTGGAGCGTGACGGCGTACACGGCCGAGAATCCTTTGCCGGCGTCCACGTCCTGGGCCAGGAAGTCGTGGGCCCGCTGGTACAGCTCGGCCTGGCCGGCGGCGCCGCCGACCTCCGCCTGGTACTGGCGCGCCACCAGGGCCAGGTCCCCGTCCACGGCGCCGTTCAGCTGGGCGTTGAGCACGGCGAGCGAGAGCAGCTCCAGGCCGACGAGGACCACCAGCGAGACCGCGCACCAGAGCAGCGTCAGGCGCAGCCGCAGGCTGAGGGTGGGCGTCACGACGCGCACACCTTCAGGCGGTACCCGGCGCCGCGGACGGTCTCCAGGCAGACGTCGGAGGGCCAGGGCACCTTGCGCCGCAGGTAGCGCACGTACACGTCCACGACGTTGCTCTCGGACTCCGACTCGTAGGGCCAGACGTTGCTGGTGATCTGCGTCCGCGACAGCACCTGGTTGGGGTGGCGGACGAAGAGCTCCAGGAGCGCCGACTCCCGGGGCGTGAGCGCTGCCTGGTCCTCGCCCGCGCGGGCCGAGCGCTGCTTCAGGTCGAGCACGAGGCCGCCGGCCCGCAGCTCGACCGCGCTGGCCTGGTCCCGGCGCACGAGCGCCCGGATCCGCGCCAGCAGCTCGTCGAACACGAACGGCTTGGTCAGGTAGTCGTCGGCGCCCTGGTCCAGCCCGCTCACCTTCGAGCCGACGTCGTCCTTCGCCGTCAGGATCAGGACGGGCAGGCGGGGGTCGCGGGCGCGCAGGACGCGGAGCACGTCCAGGCCGCTGCGGTCGGGCAGGATCAGGTCGAGCAGCACCAGGTCCACCGGCTCGGCCTGGCTCAGCGTGATCGCGGTCTCTGCGTCCCCGGCCACGACGCACGCGTAGCCCTCGGCCACCAGTCCCTTGCGCAGGAACGAGGCGATGCGGGGCTCGTCCTCGGCGATCAGGATCAGCACCGCCTCATCCGCCGCCGCGGCTGCCGTGGCCGCCCCCGCCGGACCCGGACCCGTCGCCGCCGGACCCGCTGCCGCCGCCGGGCCCCTTGCCACCGCGGGAGCTGTCGGGCGGGTACGCGTACACGTCGCCGGGGACGACCGCGGTGGTCGAGGTGGGCTGGGACGCGGCCGGGCTGATGCCGGGCGCGACGGGCGACCCGGCCGGCCTCGCGATCGCGCTGTCGTTGCTCGGGACCGTCGTGGTGGTGGTTTCGCCGCTGTCGCGGCCGATGATGATCTGCGTCGGGATCTCGGTCCTCGGCGCCCCGAAGAGCTGGTCGAGGTGCAGCTTACCCATCACCGAGATGCCGTCGAGCTGCACGCAGACACCCGCCACGGCCACCCCGGCGAGGAGACCGACGACGAGGATCAGCAGCACCTGTCCACGGTGAACCAGCAGGCGCATCCCCCGCAGACGCATACCCAGCGCGGTTACTGCGTGGCTGGTCACACGGCCTTCGACAGAGAGGGCTCGGTCGGGAGCGTGGTCGCCAGCAGCCGGACCGGGTCCAGGTTGCTGTCGTGCCGGCAGCCGCGGAGCGCCAGGAGCGCCGCGTCGAGTCGGGGCGGCAGCCGGCCGGCTCCGGCGACCAGCCGCTGGAGGAGGTCGCCGAGCGCGACCAGGTCCAGGTGCGGGTCCGACCGGCGGATGTCGCGGACGGCGCCGGCGTGGAGCAGCATCGGGTGGCCGCAGCACAGCGCGACGGCGCCGGGGTCGAGGCGAACGCGGGCCAGGCCGCGGCTGTGCACGTGGCGCAGGCAGGCGGCCAGCAGCACGCCGATGCGGGCCACCTCGGCCGGCGGCAGCGGTCCGCCGGCCAGGACGCGGTCGAGCGTCGGGCCCTCGACGTGCTCCAGGACGAGGTGCGGCAGCGGCTCGTCGTGCGCGTCCTCGAGCAGGCGGGGGATGGCCGGATGGCTGAGCCGGCGCAGCGAGCGGGCCTGGCGGGCCAGCCGCCGCACCGTCCGCAGGTCGTCGGCGTGCTCGTCGCGGGGGAGCTCCACCACGACCCTGGTCCACAGGTCGTCACTCCACGCGAGCCAGCGCTCGATGCGGTCGTCGCCGCCGAGCCGCTCGCACGCCACGAGCCCGGAGCAGATCCGCTCCCCCGTCCGGAACCGGTGCCGCCCGGCGCCCGCCGGGGCCGGCCGGCCCGGGAGGAGGGCCGGCGGCCGGGACGGCACTGCCGTCGCTGCTTGCACGCCCCGATGCTGCCGAACCGGTCCGGCCGGTCCGATGAGCTGGAGATGAGAGGTCTCTCATACCCAGCCCGGACACGCGCTCTACGAGTAGTAGTTGAAGACCGCCTCGCCGGCCGCCGAGGGCTTGGAGGCGCCGTCCACGCGCACCTCGAACCCGACCAGCACCTGGACGCCGCCCTCGATCTGCTTGACGTCGTTCAGCGTGAACGCGGCCCGGACGGTGCCCGGGACCGGGACCGGCGCCGGGAAGCGGAGTCGGTTCAGGCCGTAGTTCACGCCCATCCGCACGCCGTCCACCCGGAACGTCCCGCCCAGGAGGTGGGGGAGCAGGGACAGCGTCAGGTAGCCGTGGGCGATCGGCCCACCGAACGGTCCGCCGCGGGCGCGCTCGGGGTCCACGTGGATCCACTGATGGTCCTCGGTCGCGTCGGCGAAGAGGTTCACGCGGTCCTGTGTGATCTCGAAGGGCTCGCTGGTGCCGAGCTCCTGTCCCACGCGCTGCCGGAGTTCGTCGATCGTCAGGGTGCTCATCGTGGGCACAGGCTAACCGGCCAGGGGACGCGACGCGGACACACCGCCCTCCACGAGGCGCAGCCGCCGTGCGGCACGCGACCGGAGGCACAGCGCGGCGCTGCGGGCGCGCAGCTGCCGGGCGTCCTCGCGACCGCGTCGTGGTATCGGCGCAGCTGGCGCCGCGTGGCCAGCGCCAGCTGGCCGGCCGGGTCGTCGGGCAGCCGCGCCAGCGCCGCGGCCGGCGGCTGCCGCGAGCGCAGCCGGTCCAGGTGCCTCCGAATGCACCGCCGCTCCGCCTCCAGCGCCGCGATGTCCGTCGCGCTCTCCGGATCGGCCAGCCGGCCCTTCGCTCGCAGATACCTCGCACGGGCCAGCGTGGCGCTCAGGTACGCGTCGCACGCCTGCAACCAACTGGGGATGAGGGGTCGGGGTTCCCGCGCCAATAGTTCGGCTCCTTACTCCCATACTGCCATGTGGAGTGGTGGCGGTTGTGATCCGGATCAGGCGTAGGCTGGGCTGATGACCCAGCCGGCGGAGCTCGAGGTGGAGCGATCCCTCGAGTTCGTGGTGATCGGCGTGGCGTCGTCCGCCGGCGGCATCGAAGCGCTCCTGGTGGTGACGGGCGCGCTCCCCACGGCGTTCCCGGCGGCGATGCTGGTCGCCCAGCACCTGGGGCCGTCGCCCTCCAGCCAGCTGGCGCGCGTGCTCGCGCGCCAGTGCGCGATCCCGGTGCGCGCGGCTGTGGACGGCGAGGCCGTCCTGCCGGGACTGGTGCTCGTCTGCCCGACCGGGGCGCACATCTCCGTCCGGCGCGGTCCCCGGCTGCGGCTGTCGCGTGAGGGACCGCTACACTTCGTGCGGCCATCGGCCGACCGGCTGTTCGAGTCGCTCGCGCGGACGTGTGGCAGGCACACCATCGCGGTTGTGCTCAGCGGCTCGGGCAGCGACGGCGCCGTGGGCGTTCGCGCGATCAAGTCGGCGGGCGGCATGGTCATCGTCGAGGACCGGACGACGGCACGATTCACCGGCATGCCGGACGCGGCGATCAGGACGGGCGTCGCGGACCTGGTCCTCCCCATCAACGAGATCTCCG
>VBJR01000012.1:0-4371 GCA_005880175.1 Chloroflexota bacterium | reverse complement strand
GGATTTCGAGTCGCTGCTGCTGTACCTCCAGCAGTCGCGCGGCTTCGACTTCACCGGCTACAAACGCTCGACGCTGATGCGGCGGGTGCTGAAACGCATGGGCACCGTGGGACTCCATGACTTCGCCGAGTATCTCGACTACCTGCAGGTGCACCCGGACGAGTTCGCCCAGCTGTTCAACACCATCCTGATCAACGTCACCAGCTTCCTCCGCGACCCCGAGGCGTGGGCCTTCCTGGCCCGGGAGGTGCTGCCGCGCATCCTCGACACGAGGGAGGTGGACGAGCCCATCCGCTGCTGGTGCGCCGGCGTCGCCTCGGGCGAGGAGGCGTACTCGCTCGCGATCCTGCTCGCCGAGGCCCTCGGCCTGGACCAGTTCCGGCAGCGGGTCAAGATCTACGCCACCGACATCGACGAGGAGGCGCTCTCGCAGGCCCGGCTCGCGGGGTACCCGGCGAGGGACCTCGAGTCGGTGCCGCAGGAGTACATCGACCGCTACTTCGAGCTGATGGGAGCGCGCTACGTGTTCCGCGGCGAGCTGCGGCGGTCGCTGATCTTCGGCCGCCACGATCTGGTCCAGGACGCGCCCATCTCGCGCCTGGACCTGCTGGTCTGCCGCAACACGCTGATGTACTTCACCGCCGAGACCCAGGCCCGCGTGCTGGCCAGGCTGCACTACGCGCTCAACGACAGCGGCTTCCTCTTCCTGGGCAAGGCGGAGATGCTGCTCACGCACACGAACCTGTTCACCCCGGTGGAGCTCCGGCACCGGATGTTCGCCAAGGTGCCCAAGGTCAGCCTGCGCGACCGGCTGCTGGTCGTCAGCCAGGCCGGGCAGCCGGAGGTCGGCAACCAGCTGGGCCGTCAGATCCGGATGCTCGAGCTGGTGAACGACGCGATGCCGGCCGCTGAGATCGTGATCGACTCGTCCGGCATGGTCGTGCTGACCAACGAACGCGCTCGCTCGTGGTTCCGTCTCAACCCGCGCGACGTCGGCCGCCCGCTCCAGGACCTCGAGGTCTCGTACCGCCCCCTCGAGCTGCGGTCGATCATCGACCAGGCGTACGGCGAGCGGCGCCAGATCGTCGTGTCCAACATCGAGCGGCGCAGCGGCGACGCGGAGGTGCAGTTCCTGGACCTGTGCGTCACGCCGCTCCTGGAGAACGACCACGGCGTGCTGGGCGCCAGCATCGTCTTCACGGACGTCACGCGCTTCCACCGTCTCCAGGAGGAGCTCGAGCGGTCGCGCCAGGAGCTGGAAACGGCGTACGAGGAGCTCCAGTCCACCAACGAGGAGCTGGAGACGACGAACGAGGAGCTCCAGTCAACCGTGGAGGAGCTGGAGACGACGAACGAGGAGCTCCAGTCCAGCAACGAGGAGCTGGAGACGATGAACGAGGAGCTCGAGTCCACCAACAGCGAGCTCCAGGCCATCAACGGCGAGCTGCGCCAGCGCACGGACGAGGTGGAGCAGGTCAACACGTTCATGGAGTCGGTGCTGGGCGGCCTGCAGCTCGGCGTTGTCGTCGTGGACGCCGACCTCCGCGTCAAGATGTGGTACGGCCGCTCGGAGGAGCTGTGGGGCCTGCGGCCCACCGAGGTCTACGATCAACCCCTGATGGGGCTCGACTTCGGCCTGCCCCTCAACGAGGTCCGCGCGCTCGTCCGGCGGACGCTTGCCGAGGGTTCCAGCCAGGACGTCGTCCTGAACGCGACCAACCGGCGGGGCCGGACGATCCGCTGCCGGGTGGTGGCCAGCGCGTCCGGCCTGTCGGAGAACGGGTCGCCCAACGTCGTGCTGCTGATGGAGGAGATCAAAGGAGCCTAGCCCCAACGCCGGTGAGTTGGAAGCCTGGCTTCGGATCCGGATGGCGTGTCGTTGCTGTCGGTGAGCGTGGCCATGCCCGGCCAATGACCACCCTCACGCGCGGCAACGCTTCTCGCCTAGTCGGGCGGCTCGCGCTCCACGATGAGGCGCCGCAGCACTTCCGCGTGGCGCGCCGCCTGTCGGTGCCGGCGCTCGAAGCGGGCGGCGGTGTGCGCGCTGCCGGCCTCGCGAGCCCGGGTCGCCAGGTGCTCGGCGAGGCTGGCGTCCTCCTGCAGCGCTCGCACGGTGGCCCAGACCGCCTGCTCGACGGCCAGGCTCTTGTGGTCCCACAGCGCCGCCAGGCTGTACCGATGGCCAACCCGGCAGTGCACGTTCTCGCTGTCCGGCTCCGCCCAGAGCACGCCGCCGCACTCCGGACAGGTCAGCCCGGTGGGCACGCCCCCGGGGTCGGCGGCGCCGATCTGGACGTCCAGGAGCGGTGGCGCGGATCGCGATTGCCGCGGGGAGGCGCCTCCCCGCGCGGCCGGCCTCCTGTTCAGGTTGGCCAGCCGGTAGCCGATGCCTCCGGCGGGGAGGACCTCGGCGTCGGGCGCCCGCCGCCGGGCGTTGAGCGGCATCTCCGGGTGCGGCGCCTCATCGGGGTCCTGGACGATCGGCAGGCCGCCGGCGGCGACCACGAGGCGCAGCCCCTCGCTGCCGTCGTCCAGGTGGCCGGACAGGACCACGCCGCAGACGCGCGGACCGAAGGCGGCCGCCGCGCTGCGGAAGAGCGGGTCCAGGGCCGGCCGGGTCGAGTTCTCCCGGGGGCCGTGGTTCACGTGGACCCGGTCCGGGTCGAGGACGAGGTGCCGGTCGGGCGGTGCGACCAGGATGCGGCCCGGCACGATGCGGTCGCCCTCGCGGGCGTGGCGCGCGGGCAGCACGCCGGCGCGGCTCAGGATCTGTGGCAGCCGGCTCTGGCCCGTGGGCAGGACGTGCACGACGACGAACATGGCCACAGGAAGGTCCGCTGGGAGTTTGCTGACGATGTCACAGAGCGCGTCCAGGCATCCGGCCGAGCCGCCGACGACCGCGATGTCGCGCTTCGGCGCGTCCTCGTCGGGCGGGGTCGGTGTCAAAGCCGCATACTCATCTACAGGTTCCGCGCTATGTGGCCGCGGGAGTGCATCCAGAATGAGTGACGAGCTTCGACTTGGGCCCCTGCTCGCCGAAGTCGCGCGGCTCCAGGAATGGGCCGGCCCGGCTGCCCGGCGCAATCCGATGCTGGAGGAGGCACTGGCCAGCCTGGAGAGCTCCATCGAGGAGCTCCAGGTGGCATCGGAGGAGCTGCAGGTCAAGAACGAGGAGCTGCTCCTCGCGCTGGCCGGCCTCGAGGAGGAGCGGCGGCGATACCGCGACCTGTTCGACCTGGCGGCGGACGGGTACCTGGTGACGGACGGCGCCGACGTGGTGCTCGAGGCGAACCGCGCGGCCGGCGAGCTGCTGGGTCAGCCCGCGGAGGCCCTGCTCGGCTGCCGGCTCCTCGACCTGCTGGCCGCCAGCAGCCGGTCCGAAGGGACGCGCCGGCTGCGGCAGGCGAGGTCCGGGCGAGACGGGGACGTGGTCCTCCTGGTCGGCCGGCCGGAACCCCGACTGGTCCACGCGCGGTACCGGCGGCGCTCCGACCCGAGCAGCGACCGGCCGGAGACGCACTGGACGCTGACCGACCTCCAGCGGCCGATCCTGGAGCCGGAGACCGCCGCCGAGGGCGACGCGGCGCTGTCGCGACGCTGGCTGGGCATCTACGAGGAGCTGACGTCGGTGACCGAGGCGCTGCTGGAGAATGCGGCCGATCGGGCCAGGGCGCAGTCCCGAGTGGCGCGCGAGCACCTGGTGGAGGCGGAGGTCCGGCCCCTGGAGGCGCGGCTGGCGCACCTGCGCGCGCGCCGCGACCACTGGTCGAGCCTGCACCGCAACCAGGTGGGTATCGAGATGAACGCGGCGACGGGCCAGGTGCGGTACCTGGGCCGCTGCGTGGTGATGACGCACCGCGAGCAGCAGCTCCTGCGGTTCCTGATGGAGCGTCCCGGCACGTACTACCCGGCCCGCGCTCTGCTGACGCGCGCCTGGCACGCGTCGTACCTCAGCGAGGAGCAGGTTCGGACCTACGTCGGGCGTCTGCGCCGCAAGCTCGCCGAGCTCGAGGTCCCCGCGGAGCTGGTGACGCGCCGGCAGCAGGGCTACGCACTCCTCTTCGAGTGAGACGCAAGGGGGGGCGACCATGACGCCGCCCCCCCTCTCCGGTGTGAGTAGTGGAGTCCTTTCATCTGGCACGGCCGTTCGACCGCCACCCCGCTCTTTCTAGCACAGCGTGAGCAAAAGCTTCCGCATACAACGCCGAATAGTTACATGGAGACTGTCGGCGAAGCTGATCGCGACGGTGGGGAAGAGGCCCCACTGAAGTCGGCCGCTGTAGCCTGCTCTTTCATGTTCGTGCTGCCGGTGGACGGCGAGATCGACCTGGTGCTGGCCGAGGAGCGGCATGCCGACGCCGTCGCACGGCT
>VBJR01000011.1 GCA_005880175.1 Chloroflexota bacterium | reverse complement strand
TGTCGCGCCGAATTTGTGAGGTTATCGCGATCTCGATGTCACGACCTCAGAGCCCCTGGTCGCCTCATGAGGAAAATCTCATGCAGTTTTCACGAGGGCGGCCTCGGTCGCTGCTAGCGTTCCCCCCGCTTCGGCACAGCGTCCGGGCGGATAGAGAGGGGGGAACCTATGGCTGGCCAAGGGTCGGCGGCCGTCCGTCGCCGCTCGCGCGCGCCATCGCGGGGCGCCGCGGTTCTCATCATCGGCCTCGCGATCGTCATCGGCGTCGCCGGATTCGTCCTGTTCCTCTCCCTCGTGGCGCCGCCGCGCCCCGACCCGCCCGTCGTGCACGGTCGCCTGGTGGCGGGGGACCTGGTGCTCGAACTCCAGGGCGCCGGCTGGATCACCCACGACGACATCGGCGGTCCGGTGCCCGCCAGCGTCGCGAACGGCTTCCAGATGCCCGCCAGCATGATGCCCGGCATGCCGGACCCCGGCATCCACCGGCTCTATCTCGAGGCGGTGCTCAGCAATACCGGGGCCGCCGAGGCCGGGTTCGCCCCGCGCGACTTCTCGGTCCGCTCGGGGAGCGGCGCGACGTGGCCGCTCGACCAGCCCGCCACCTTCGAGGCGGCGTCGCTCGATCTGGTCTGGCAGCACTCGGGCCAGCTCCAGTCCGTCCAGGTCGGCGCCACGCCGCCGCCCTTCCACGACCACTCCGGCGGCTAGCAGAGGAGCGGCCCACATGCGATTGAAGCGTCGAACCCTGGTGGCGGTCCGTGAGATCGCGCTGCTGGGCGTCCTGCTCGCAGTCGGCGTGATCGCGTGGGAGCACGTGCTCCACTCGTACCTGCTCGGCCACGACGACACGCTGGCCGGGCACCTGGTCCACGTGCTCCGCGACAGCCTGCTGTCGCTCCCGGTCGCGCTCGTCGCCAGCGCCGTCGCGCTGCTCTGGGCCCGCGTGCTGCGGCTCGGCGAGACCACGCTCGACCTGTTCGCCCGCGGCTCGCTCGCCGCTCTCTTCTTCGGCCTCCTGCTGGTGCCGTCCGCGCCGGTCCACAACCAGATCGACGCGGCGACGGGCGCCAGCTACGCGCTGCAGCCCACGCTGAGCCTGCCGCTCGACGAGCACGCCGCCCACCTCGGGCTCACGCCCGATCCCGGCCTGCTCCAGCTCGAGGCCGACCAGAGCCTCACCGGCCAGCTGCTGCACGGCGCTCACGACGGCGTGATGGGGCAGGTGGCGGCGCTGCCGCTCGGCTTCCTGGGCGTGCTGCTGCTGGCGCCCGGCGGCCTGGGCCGGCTGCGGCGCCGGCGTGGAGAGCCGCCGCGCGAGACCCGCCGCCGCTGGGCCGGCGGCCGCCGGTTCGCGCTGACCGGCGCGGCCGCGCTCGCGACGTTCGCGGTGATGGGCGGCGGCCTGCAGAGCGGGCTGCCGACGGTGAGCAAGGTGCAGGCCGCCAGCGACCCGTGCTCGTCCAGCAGCACGCCGACGAAGACGTTCAACGTCTCCGCGATCAACCTCAAGATCACGTACAACCACTTCGGCGACAACGACCCCAACGCGTTCATGTACGTGCTGGACCAGAACATCCAGGCCGTGCGCAACCAGGAGGCGTCCGGGCTGGTCACCAGCGGCCTGCGCGAGGACCCGATCCAGCCGCTCGTCCTCCGCGCCAACCTCGGCGACTGCGTCGTGATCAACTTCACGAACCGGCTGACGCAGGGCCCGCTGCCCGACGACGCCACCACGCCGCTGGCGGCGCCGCCGGTCTCGATCCACGTGCACGGCGTCGCCTACGAGTCCACCAGCGCCGGCGGCGCGGTCGGCAACGACGCCAACAGCTTCGCGGCGCCGGGCGCCAGCAGCGAGCTCCAGAACCACGGCCTGTTCGGGGCGATCATCGCCGAGCCGGCCGGCTCCACGTTCCTCGACCCCCAGACGGCGCAGCCGCTCAACGGCCAGAGCAACTGGGAGGCGATCATCCAGATGCCGCCCGGCAGCTCGACGCCGACGTTCCGCGAGTTCGCGATCATGTACCACGAGGTCGGCGACGAGGAGTTCAAGCCGCGCGACAAGAACGGCAACGAGCTCCCCCAGATCGACAACTTCACCACCGCCTACCGGCCGATGTCGCGCGCGATCAACTATCGCAGCGAGCCGTTCTTCGACCGCATGGGCGCGATGAACGCGACGTTCGGCAACTTCGACGAGTCGCAGGGATACGGCTCGTACACGTTCGGCGACCCGGCCACGCCGATGCCGCGGTCGTACCTGGGCGAGCCGACCAAGTGGCGGCTCATGCACGCCGGCACGGAGCAGGCGCACGTGCACCACCTGCACGGCGGCGGCGACCGCTGGCGCGAGAACCCGGGCGCCGACCCCACCAACGACATCAGCGGCGGGCTCGAGAAGGACCCGGTCCAGGACCCGCAGTCCATCCGGGTGGACTCGCAGACGCTGAGCCCGATGGAGACGTACACCGCGGAGATCGAGTGCGGGGCCGGCGGCTGCCAGCAGGCGGCCGGCGACTTCCTCTACCACTGCCACATCGCCATGCACTACATCGCCGGGATGTGGGGCATCTGGCGCGTGTTCGACACGATGCAGCCCGACCTGGCCGTGCTCCCGGGCCGCGTCGCGCCGCCACAGGCCGTCAACTCGGCCGGCCTGATCGGGCTCCGGCTGCCCGCGACCGGCAACAAGACGATCGTGCCCGCCGCCCAGCTGACGGACCCGACGACGCAGGTCTCGCTGGAGTCCTGGGTCGAGTCGCAGCTGCCGCCCCCCGGCGCCCGCCTGGACGCGAAGGACGCCACGACGTGGGACTGGCAGAAGCAGGGCACGGCGGCCCAGCCGGTCTACGTCGGCGAGGCGGAGGACACCCACTGCTGGGCCGACTTCTGCAGCGCCACGCCGGTGCCCGGGCAGGGCCCGGCGCCGCCGCTGAACGGGACCCGGCCACAGATCCTGTTCGACCCGGCCAACGGCCGCTACACGTGGCCGCTGCTCAGGCCGCACTTCGGCCAGCGGCCGCCGTTCGCGCCGAACGGCCACGGCGGCGCGCCCTGGCTCGGCCCGAACGGGGACGCGACCACGCGGCCGGACGGCCTCTGTCCCGCCGGCGTCCCCCTGCGCACGTACAACATCACTGCGATCACGCTGCCGATCAAGGAGACGTCGGCCGGTGACGTCGATCCCAACGGCGAGATCTTCGTGCTCAACGAGGACAAGCAGGCGGTGCTGAACGGCACCAAGCCGGCGGTCCCGCTCGCCATCCGCTCGAACGTCGGCGACTGCGTGGCGATCACGCTGACCAGCCAGCTCGTCGACAACGCCGAGAACGGCAACAACTCCAAGGTCAACATGCACACGCACTTCGTGCAGTTCGACCCGCAGGCCTCGGACGGCGTCATCACGGGCCGCTCGTTCGAGCAGTCGGTCCGGCCGTTCGCGACGGAGAGCCGGACCCTGTCCGCCGCGGCCGCGGCCGGCGCCACCCAGGTCACGGTCAGCAGCACCGCGCGGCTGCGGCCGGGCATCGGCATCGCGATCGGGCAGGGCCTGGCCGACATCGAGGTCGCGAAGATCTCCGCGATCAGCGGCAGCACGCTGACGCTGGCGGCGCCGCTGGGCCAGGCCCACGCCTCCGGCGAGCCGGCCGGCGTGGAGTTCGTCCAGTACCGCTGGTACTCGGACGTGGACTCGGGCACCGTCTTCTGGCACGACCACGTCAACGGCATCACGTCGTGGGGCCACGGCCTGTTCGGCGCCCACATCATCGAGCCCAGGGGCTCCACCTACCACGACCCGAAGACGGGCGCGGTCGTGACCAGCGGCACCATCGTGGACATCTGGAACACGTCGGGTGGCTCGGCGGGCACCGGCCAGTCGGGCAGCTTCCGCGAGTTCGTGGTCTGGCTCCACAACGACTCCCGCGCCCAGGGTCCGGGCGCCGGGGCGCCCAGCAGCGGCGGGGGCGGCGGCGGCGGCGGTGGCGGCGGCGGTGGCGGCGGCGGGGGCGGCGGCGGGGGCGGCGGCGGCCCTGGCCCGGGCGGCGTGCCCCTGGACCACGGCGGCGGCGGCGGCGGTGGTGGCGGCGCGGCCGCCCAGCTGCCGGGCTGCGAGACGGCCACGATCAACCTGCGCGCCGAGCCGTTCAAGGAGCGCGCGCCCAACAACGTGGTCGCGAACGACGAGACAGGCAAGGTGCGGAACCCGCTGTTCAACAACGACTGCGCGTCCATCGACTCGACGAACGACCCCAACATCTTCTCGTCGGTGACGCACGGGGACCCGTTCACGCCGCTCTGGCGCGCGTACGCCGGCGACCCGGTGGTCGTCAGGACGGTCGGGCTGGTGGAGCGCGTGGGCGCCCTGCGGATCCAGGGCCACCGGTTCCGCACCGAGCGGTTCAACCCCAACGGCACGCTCATGGACGCGGCGACGACCGGCATCTCCGAACGCTTCGACTACGTGCTCGATGGCGGCGCGGGCGGCCCCGCCCACAAGGCCGGCGACTACCTGTACTACAGCACCCGCAACTTCGAGCTGGAGGCCGGCGCCTGGGGCATCTTCCGGGTGCACGACACCAAGCAGAGCGACCTCGAGGCTCTGCCGGGGGTCTCGGCGCCGCCCACGGGCGCCGGGTTCCCGCAGCTCACGAAGACGGGCGCCAGTCCGCCGGCCGCCACGAGCGGCGGCAACCCGTGCCCATCGAGCGCGCCCGCGCGCAGCTACTCGGTCTCGGTGTTCCCGAAGCCGCTGCCGATGGACGGGACCGCGGACGCCAACGGCGTGGTCTACTCGCTGACCAGCGACGAGGCGGCGATCAAGGCGGGGACGCTGCCGGTCGTGCCCCTCGCCATCCGGGCCAACGCGGGCGACTGCGTCAGCATCACGCTCAAGAACGACACGTCGTCACGGGCCGGCCTGAGCCTGGGCCTGCTGCCGGCCGACCCGCTGGGCTCGGCCGGCGCCCCGATCGGCTTCGACCCGGACTCCAGCGCGGCGGCGGGGCAGAGCTTCACGTACCGGTTCTGGGCCGACCGCGAGCTGGGCACCAGCCTGTTCATGAACTGGGCCAACGAGTCGTCCATCATCCACGGCGCGTTCGGCGCGCTGATCGTGGAGCCGACCGGCTCGACGTACACCTCCGTCACCGACAACTCGACGCTCGGCTCCGGCCTGCTCGCCGACATCCGGGCGCCCGGCGGCAAGTTCCGCGAGTTCGTGGCGCTGATGCAGGACGACGCCGTGCAGATCTCGCGCAGCATCATGGACTACGACTCGGGCGTGCCCGGCGGCCTGTCGGCCATCAACTACCGGGCGGCGCCGCTCGACCCCCGCCTCGGCGTGAACGCGGACCCGTCGCTCGTCTTCAGCTCGGCGGTCCAGGGCGACCCGCCGACGACGCTGATGCGCGCGTACCCGGGCGATGCCGTCCGGTTCCGGGTCGGGGTGCCGTTCGCCGCGAACATCCACGCCTTCTCGCTGGAGGGCCACTCCTGGCCGCTGGAGCCGCTGATGCCGGGGTCACAGGTCATCAGCGACCGCACGATCACGTCGGGCGAGACGATCGACGCCCGGCTGGTGGGCGGGGCCGGCGGCACGATCGCCGCGCCGGGCGACTATCTGTACCTGGACCACCGCTTCCCGTTCACCCGCGCCGGGATGTGGGGCATCTTCCGCCTGTACGCGACGACGCAGCCCGACCTGGTGCCGCTGTGACGTGATCTCGCGGCGGTGACGGATCGTGACGCGACCCGGGAGGACCGGGTCGCGTCACCGCGCCGGGGCGCCGCCAAAGGCGATACGGTGCCGGGATGGACAGCCAAGAGCGCATCGCGGCACTGGAAGCGCGTGTGGCCGACCTGGAGCGCCAGCTCACCGCTGTCGCGGACGTGCAGGCGATCGAACGGCTCCAGCACCAGTACGGCTACTACCTCGACAAGTGTCTGTACGAGGAGGTGGTGGACCTGTTCGCGGGCCGGCCGGCCGGCGAGCCCGAGGTTCGCTTCCTGCGCGGGGTCTACCGGGGCCGCGAGGGCATCCGGCGGCTGTTCCTGGGCCGGTTCATGAAGCGCTGGGCCGCGGGCCGCAACGGCCCCGCCTACGGGCACCTGCTCGATCACCCGCAGCTCCAGCCCGTGATCCACGTGGCCCCGGACGGCCTGACCGCCCAGGGTCGGTTCCGCACGCTGATGATGCTCGGGGTGCACGAGTCCGCGGCCGCCACCCACGAGGCGGGGACGTTCCAGCGCTGGGAGTCGGCGCTGTACGAGAACCGCTACGTCAAACAGGACGGCGGGTGGCGGATCGCGGTCATCGACCTGCGCCACGCGTGGCTGTGCACGTACGAGCGCGGCTGGGCGTACTCGCCGATCTGGGAGGACTACGTCTCGGTCTGCTACCCGGAGGACCCGGACGGTCCCGACGAGATCGCCGCCGACGACTGGCGGAT
Source organism: Chloroflexota bacterium (assembly GCA_005880175.1). The sequence continues at coordinate 9,093 of VBJR01000011.1, read as the reverse complement.
GTGGCCCGACACCCGCGTGCTGCCGTTCCACTACCCGCACCCGGTGACCGGCCAGTGGGTGCTGCCGACGAGCGGAGCCGCGCCCGCGCCCGAGTGACGGCCGTCAGCGCGTCAGGAACCGCTCTCCAGCGCGAACCGGCGGCCGGAGATCTCGTGGCGCACGACCGCGACCCAGTTGGATCGCTCGCCCGGCGCCATCGGCTCCACCACGAGCTCCCGCAGTCGCTCGGACAGGTGGTCGAGCGCCTCCGTGATCTCGTACGCGACGCCCTTCACCAGCACGCTCCAGGCGGTACCGGTGGCGGTGTCGACCTCGTCGATCTCGAACGCGACACGGGCCATGCGCGCCTCCTGGAGCTTCATGCCCGGCGCGGTCCTGAACACCACGGCCCGGTCGTCCGTCGCGTAGTTCACGGGAAAGATCAGCGGCTGGCCGTGGTCGACCACCGCCACGCGACCGACGTGGCGCGAGCGCAGGAGCTCCATGCACTCCTCCTCCGACAGGACCTCGATCTCGGCTGCGGACGTGTTCATCGCGGATCTCCTTGCGGTACGGCTGGAGCGAGAGCGGTTCGGACGCGCCGGGCCAGGAGGACCGGGCAGTGGAGGCGGTGGATCGTCTCGTGGGCGACGCTCCCCATGAGCAGGCCACCCAGGTGCGACGGCCGCCGCGAGCCCAGCACCACGAGGTCGGCGTGGTGCCGCTCGGCCGCCAGCACGACGCCGTTCGCCGCCGAGTGGTCCACCGGCATCTCGGCCGTCGCGTCGATGCCGCGAGCTTCCACCGTCGCGACAGCGTGGCGGAGGATGGCCCGGCCCCGCTCCTCGGGCTCGACGATGGCGACCCCCTCGGCGGTCATCACCTGGTTCACGTGGACGACGACCACGCGAGCGCCGAACGACGCCGCGACGTCGGCGGCCTCGGCGAGCGCCTCGTCAGACGCGGTGGAACCGTCCACGCCGACCAGCACCGTCAGGGGCTCGGCCGGCGCCGTGCACGAGGCCCGGACCACGAGCACGGGCGCCTCCAGCCCGCCGGAGGCATCGTGGCTGACGCTGCCGAGGAACAGCGCGCCCAGGTCGGAGCGGCCGTGCGAGCCGATCGCGACCAGGTCCGCGCCGGTTCCGGCGGCCGCGCTCGCGACGACCGGACCCACCCGATCGCGGTGGTCCGCCAGGCGAATCTCGCCGTGGGCGCGCACGCCCCCGGCCTGCAGCCGCTCGACCACGGTCGTGACCAGGTTACGGCTGGCGCCGTTGGCCGCGTTCGGATCGATCCGGTGGACGTGCAGGACGCACACCTCGGCGCCCCATGTCCGAGCGAAGGCGGCCACCACTGGCACGGCCCCGTCCAGCGCCTCGTCGTCGTCGACCGCGAACAGGATCTTGCTGTACATCTCGTTCTCCTCTGGCCTCAGCGTCGGCGCGAACACCCCGCCTCGCGTCCCGGCGTGGACGAAGGCTCCGGCGGAGACCGCCGGAGCCGCTTCGTCCAGTGGAGTGGTGATCACGCGGGGACGGGCTGGGGCCGGGTGGCCCGGGCCGTGCGGGGGGCCACCAGGACCTCGAACGCCAGGGTGGCGAGGACCACGATCGCGGCCACGGTCAGGCCGATGGCGGCGTAGAGCAGGTACAGGGCCACCTGCGACCAGCCCCAGGCGTACAGGAGCAGACCGCGCAGGGTCTCGCCCTTGAACAGGGTGTTGGCCTGGTTCTGGAGGGCGGTGTTCTTGGGGTCGGCCTGGGAGGCGGCGCTGACCTGCGAGTAGGTCTGGCCGTTGGCGACCTTCTCGAGGTGGATGCCGATGAAGTCGTTGGCGTAGACGCGAGCCTTGTCGCCGTTGTCGACCTGCTGACCGGCGTAGTTGCGGATCTCGGCGGGGAACTCGGCCGGGTCGAGGGCGCCGCCGGCCCTGATCTCGCTGGCGGGCGGGAAGGAGATCTTCTGGGAGGCGAGCTGGTCGTGGACCATGCCGTTGATGAAGCCGTTGCCCCAGAAGGCGAAGCCGGCGCAGAAGCCGAGCACGAGCACGACGATGATCTGGAGGCTGACGATCCTCCAGCGAAGTCCCCTGGTCACTTGACGTCCTCCTTGCGTTGTGCGGAGCCGCCCTGTGCGGGCTCCCTCTCTGGCTCCAGTCAAGCGGCTGCACGGGCTCGGAGCGACAGCCGCCCGGCCCGGGACCAGGAGGGCCGACGTCCCCTGCGCCCCGGGGCCGCCCGGCCCTGTTCGGCAAACCGGGATGAGCTCGCGTGTCCGATTTATGATCGGCGCAGCGTGGACTCGACCCGACCGGTGGAGATGGGCGCCCTCGAGCAGCTGCTGGACGCGATGCCAGACGCGGTCGTCGTGGTGGCTGCCAGCGGCCGGGTGGTCCGTGTCAACGGCCGCGCCGAAGAGCTGTCGGGATACTCGCGGGACGAGCTCATCGGCATGGCCGTCGAGGAGCTGGTGCCGGAGGGCCTGCGCCAGTCACACCTGGGCCACCGGGCCGCGTACCAGCGAGCGCCCACCGTGCGCACGATGGGCACGCACCTCGACATCCGGTTCCGGCGCCGCGACGGCAGCGAGTTCCCGGCCGACATCGCTCTGAGCCCCGTGGTCACCGACCAGGGCGTCCAGGTGGTGGCCTCGGTGCGGGACATCACGGCGCGGAAGCGAGCGGAGGAGGAGCTGGTCCGGGCCCAGGAGAGCTTCCGCCTCGTGGTCGAGGGCGTCCGCGACTACGCGATCCTCATGCTCGACCCCTTCGGCCGCGTCCGGTCCTGGAGCCCCGGCGCGATGCGCCTCAACGGCTTCGCCGCCGGCGAGATCCTCGGCCGCCACTTCTCGATCTTCTACACGCCCGAGGACCAGGCCGCCGGCAAGCCGGCCCGCGAGCTGGCGGTCGCCGGCGAGGCCGGCCGCTATGAGGAGGAGGGCTGGCGCGTCCGCAAGGACGACTCCCGCTACTGGGCCAACGTCGTGATCACGGCGATCCGCGACTCCACTGGCAAGCTGCTCGGGTTCGCGAAGATCGCCAGGGACGTGACCGAGCGCAAGCGGCAGGACGACCGGCTGCGCGCGGTCGTCGAGATCGCGCAGGCGGCACTGGAGGGGCACGCGGAGCAGGAGCTGCTCGGACTGATCGTCCGCCGGGCGCGGGAGCTCGTCGAGGCGGGGGCGAGCACGATCGGGCTGCTCGAACCCGAGCAGGAGACGCTGACGATCGCGGCCACCGACGGACCGGGCGCTGATGCACTGGTCGGTCAACATGTCCCCGTCGCCGGTTCGGCGACGGCCCAGGCCCTCACCGAGCGCCAGCCCATCCTGCTCGACGGCGCGCTGGTCGTGCTCCTCGCCTCGGGCGGCCGCGCGATCGGCAGCCTGTCGGTGAGCGGCGCGCCCGGCGGGCGCCGGTTCACCGACGGCGATCGTGAGCTGCTGGGCCTCTTCGCCGCCCAGGCGGTCGTGGCGATCGACTACACGCGGGTGCGCGAGGAGCTCGAGCGGGTCGCCGTGCTGGAGGACCGGGAGCGCATCGGCCGGGAGCTGCACGACGGCGCGATCCAGGCGCTGTTCGCGGAGGGCATGGCCCTGCAGGGCCTGGCCACCGTGACGGCCGATCCGGCGCTGCGCGCGCGCCTGGAGCGGACCGTGGGCCGGCTCGACGAGGTGATCCGCGACCTGCGCAACTACATCTTCGGGCTGCGCCCGGGACTGGCCGCGGACCGCCACCTGGCGCGGGCGCTGCAGGAGCTCGCCGAGCAGCTGGAGCAGCAGCACGGCGTGGCCTGCGCCGTCGACATCGACCAGGCCCTGGCGGCCCGGCTGGCGGCGCGCGCCGCCGACGTCGTGCAGATCACCCGGGAGGCGCTGTCCAACGTCGGCCGCCACGCGGCGGCGACGACGTGCCGGCTGTCGCTGTACGCGGAGCCCGGCGCCGCCGTCCTGGAGGTGGACGACGATGGCCAGGGGTTCGACCCCGGCAAGCCCCGTGAGGGCGGGTGGGGGCTCCGCAACCTGCGCGAGCGGGCCGCGGGGATGGGCGGCACGCTGGACATCGAGTCGGTGCCGGGCGAGGGCACGACGGTGACGCTGCGCATGCCGCTGTAGGCGGCGCAGCCCGCCAGGGCCGATCGTCCCCGACGATCAGCCCTCCGCGCCAGGCGTCCCCGTGTGGCGGGCCAGGTAGGCGGCGGCCTCGGCGCGACGGCCGACCTCCAGCTTGGAGAGGATCGTCGAGACGTAGTTCTTGATCGTCTTCTCGGCCAGCTTGAGCTCGAGCCCGATCTCCCGGTTGGTCCGTCCCTCCGCGACCAGCGAGAGGATGCGCTCCTCGTGGGCGGTGAGCCGGGCCAGGCGCTCGTCCCGGAACAGGTGCTTGCCCTTGCGCAGGCGCTCCAGCACCGTCGCGGTGACCGCCGGGTCGAGCAGGCTCTGCCCGTGGCCCACCTGCCGGATGGCGCGGACCAGGTCGGCGCTGCGGATCTGCTTGAGGACGTAGCCGCTGGCCCCGGCCATGATGGACGCGAACAGCGCCTCGTCGTCGGCGAACGACGTCAGCATCAGCACCCTGGTCTCCGGCCGCCGGGCGCGGATCTCGCGGGTCGCCTCGATGCCGCTGCCGTCGGCCAGCCGCACGTCCATGATGATCACGTCGGGCCGGGCCCGGTCGGCGGCGGCGATGGCCTCCCTGACCCCGCCGGCCTCGGCCACGATCCGGACCTCGCCGGTGGCCTCGAGCATCGCCCGGAGCCCACCGCGCACCACCTCGTGGTCATCCACGAGCATCAGGCGGAGCGGACCGGCGGGCCGTTCCTGGTCTCTCGTCTCTTGCATTGCAGGACCATCGTCGCTCCGGCGACGGGTCGGATGCCGGAGTCGATCGGCCCTGACGAACCGGGACGTCGGTCCCGTTCAGGCGTCCGCCTGAAACGCCTCGGTCGGACGGGTGAAGTAGTCGGACGGCGCGCGCAGCCGCGTGGCGAGGAGGATCGCCGCTCCGATCGCCAGCAGGGCGTACAGCGTCAGCATGTCCCGCCCGGTCCAGCCGCCCAGCCCCGGCACCGACGCCCACACGACGTACAGCAGGAACGCCGACCCGGCCAGGGGCAGGGCGGCGAACAGCGCGGCCTCGCGGAGGCCGCGGGCCGCCAGCCCGCGGTGGTAGACGGCGGTCGCCAGGCCGGTCATCGCGTAGTAGAGGGCGAACAGCACTCCATCCACGCTCACCACAGTGGTGAACTACCCCTGGACGGTGGTCGAGCCGAGCGCGTCGAGCACCACCCCGATCGCGACGACGGCCGCGACCGCGACCGTGCCCAGGACGGGGGTCCGCAGCGACGGATGGGTCCGCGCGACGGCGGCCGGCAGCACCCCGTCGGCTCCCATCGCCAGGACGAGCCGCGCCGTGGCGACGATGCCGGCCAGCGCCGACCCGATGGCGGACAGCGCGACGGCCAGCACCATGTACCGGGCCAGGGCCGTGCCCGAGATGACCTGGGCGATGTAGGCGAGGGCGTTGCCGTTCGCCTCCAGGTCCCTGGTGGGGACGGCGCCCTGGAGCGCGAAGACGAGGAACGTGTACAGGAGGGCGAGCCCGATCACGGACGCCACGACCGAGGTCCCCGGGTTGCGCCGGGCGTTCCGCGTCTCCTCGTTCAGCATGATCCCGCTGTCCCACGCGGCGTACATGAAGACCGCCACCAGGAGGCCCGAGACGAAGCCGGTGGAGCCGTTCATGGTCTGCCAGGAGAACCAGCTCCAGCTGAACGGCACCGACCGGGCGCCGCCGTGCAGGACGGTCCACAGGGACGTGACGGCCAGCGCGCCGATCCCCACGTACTCGACGACGAGCAGGGCCCACTGCAGCCACGCGGCGGGGCGCACCCCGAGGACCGCGATGGCGGTGACCAGCGCGATGGCCGCGCCCCCCGTCCGGCTCGTTCGCCGTCAGGACGGGGGCGGCGCCGGCTCCGTGTGGCGACTCGCGGCTGTCCACCTCGGCCAGGCGGCGCAGCACGAGCACGGTCACGTCGTCCGCGGGCGAGGTCGTGGCGGTGCCCATGAAGTGGCTCGCCATCGCCGCCGCGGCGGCGGACCGGTCCAGGCCGGACAGCAGCGCCCCGAGCTCGATGGTCTCGTCGCCGCGCTCGACCAGCCCGTCGCTGTAGACGATGAGCGTGTCGCCCGGGCGCAGCCACTCCACGCCCTCGTGGAACACCTCCTCCTCCAGGATCCCCACCGGCAGCGACCGCTGTCGCAGGTGCACCACCTCGCCGCCGGTCCGCCAGATCGCCGCGTACCCGTGGCCGGCGTCCACGTAGCTGAGGCGGCCCGTATGCTCCTGCAGGCGGGCGTAGAACAGCGTGACGAACAGCCCGGCGTCGCTTCCCACCAGCGTGTCGGCCGCGCTCTGGACCCGGGCCGCCGGGTCGATGCTCCTGGGCGCCGTCCGCAGGCCGGCGCGCAGCGTCGCCATGACCAGCCCCGCGCCGACGCCCTTGCCCATCACGTCGGCCACGACGAGGTCGAGGCAGTCGTCGTCGCCGGCCATCCAGTCGTAGAAGTCGCCGGCCACGTCCCGGGCCGGCAGGCACGCGCCGGCCAGCTCGTAGCCGCGCAGGTGGGGGGTCGTGCGGGGGAGCAGCTGCCGCTGGATCTGGGCGGCGCGCTCGACCTCCCGGCGGCGCTCCGTCACGTCCTCGACGATCGTGATGAAGCTCACCGGCAGGCCATTGGAGTCGCGGACCACCGCGCCCAGCATCGAGACGTGGATGACGGTGTTGTCACCGTGGAACAGCCGGCGCTCCAGCTCGAGGCGGCTCGACGCGCCGGCCCCCAGGTCGGCGTACGCGTCCGACACGGGCCTCCGGTCGTCCTCGTGGACCAGCTCGAAGAGGGAGCGGCCGGCGAGCCCGGCGGGCGAGCAGCCGAGCATCGAGGCGAGGCCGGCGTTGGCCGCGAGCAGACGCCTGCCCGCGTCGAGCCGGCAGATGCCGACCGGCGCCTGCTCGATCAGGATCTCGCGCTCGGCGGAGGCGTCCCGCCAGGCCTGGAGCGCCCGGGCCAGCTCGCCGATCTCGTATCGGCGTGCTGCCGGTGAAGTTCGCGATGACGACCGACAGGGCGACGGCCAGCGGTACGTACGGCAGGACGATCTGCCAGCGAGCCAGCCGCGCGTCGGTGATCGTGTGCTGGTCCCGGCCGATGAGGCTGGCGAGCCCGAGCAGCAGGTAGCCGGCCACCCAGCCGACGTCGATCACGTTGGAGCCGCTGTAGGCGCCGACGGCCGTGAGGTAGGCGTACGCGCTGTCGCTGAACGAGAAGCAGATCAGGCCGGCGCCGACCACCAGCAGCGCCGGGTTGAGGTGCCTCGCGGTGGAGATGGTCGAGAGGACGACCGCCACCGTGACGACGTCCGCGGCCGGGTAGTAGACGCCGAGGGCGAAGGTGAACGAGTCCGCGCCGCCCGCCGCCCACACCGTGTGGAGAACGGTCAGCCAGCTCACCAGCAGGACCGCGAGCGCCACGATGCTGCCGTCGAGGACCAGGCGGATCCGCGACGTCAGCACGGACCGGCCGCCGAGCAGGAGCACGGCCGGGATGCCCAGCGTCGTGCCGGCCACGTACAGATGTCCGCGAGCGACGGGAACGGGGCATGGATGCCCAGCACCAGCTCGTAGAACGCGTAGATGGCCTGCCCGCCCGCCAGACCGGCGCAGGACGCGGACAGGAGCGCCCAGCCGAGACGGGTGGTGCGGTCCGCCGGCAGCCGCGCGCGCCGGGCGGTCAGCACCACGGCCAGCGTGGCCGCGGCGACCGGCACCAGGTCGTCGACCATCGTGGTGACGTGGTTCCCGCCGTAGTGGTGGAGCATCCACATCGGGTGGACCACCAGGACCACGGCGATGGTCAGGAGCAGCGCGGTCGCGGGCCACGTGGTCGAGGGCCGCGGGCGCGCGGGCGCGCGTTCGCTCATCCAGACCATGGTTTGGCGCGCCTGCATCCGGCAACCGGCGAGCCGCCGTCGGATCGCGACCGCGAGTGCGTCAACGTGCCGTCCCCGCAGCAGCGCGCACGGCGCTCACCAGTCGCCTGACGGCCTCGCGCCGCCCGGGCTCAGCAGTGTGTGCGCGGGCCCAGGTGGCCGGTGTCGTGGCGGCGGTCGCGAAAGCCCTCCAGGAACGCCAGCAGGCGCCGCACGTCGCGGTCGTTGCTCACCAGGCCGAGCGACACACGGACCGCGCCGGCGTTCTGCAGGCCCAGCGCGCCGAGGTACTCCTCGTAGCTCATCCACCCGGACCCGGCGAAGGTCGCGGTCAGCCGGGCCGGCGTCAGGTCGAACGACACCTCGCCGGCGCCGGGGTTGCAGAAGCAGCCGGTGCGCAGCGAGATGTTGGCCGCGGCCGCCAGCTGCTCCACGACCCGCTCGTCCACGAGGCGGCCGTCGGGGTCGCGCACGTTGAAGGCGAGGGTGGCCCCGCGCATGTGCACGTCGCCGGCGCCGTAGAGGTCGATCAGGGAGCCACCGCTGGTGTGGCGGAGCCGGCCCAGTGCCGCGAGCAGCCGGCCCGTGAGGTCCATGACGTGCTCGTGGATCACCTCCATGCCGATGCCGCGAAGGTGGGTGAGGCCGATCTCGACCGCCGGCAGGACTGCGTAGCTGACGGTCCCGTCCTCGAAGGCGGCCTCCCCGTCGGCCATCAGGTGACGGTCGCCGTGCACCGTGACCGCCCACACCGTGCCTCCGGCGAACCAGGGACGGCGCAGCCGTTCCAGCGCGGCCCGGCGCGCGATCAGGCAGCCCACGCCGGTGGGGTAGCCGAACATCTTGTAGAAGGACAGCGGCACGAAGTCCGGGCGCCACCGGTCCAGGTCGAGCGGGTTGGTGGGCACGAACGCGGCGCAGTCCACCAGCACGTCCCAGCCGCGCTCCCTGGCCAGCTCGATCCAGCGCAGCGGGTGCTGGGTGCCGGTGAAGTTGGACTGCGCCGGGAACCCGAAGAGGCGGGGGCCGGCGTCGGAGCGCTGGTCCAGCTCCGCCAGCAGCAGGTCCTCGTCGACACGTCCGGCGGGTCCCGCGCCGGGCAGGTAGCGCCGCGTCGCGC
>VBJR01000010.1 GCA_005880175.1 Chloroflexota bacterium | reverse complement strand
CTCGACTACATCGGCAACTACACCGCCCTGATCCACGGCCACGGCCACCCGGCGGTGGTCGCCGCGCTCGAGCGCCAGCTGACCCGGGGCACCGCGTTCGCCGCCGCCACCGAGGAGGAGGTCGCGCTGGCCCGGGAGCTGCGCGAGCGCCTGCCGTCCGTCGAGCTCCTGCACTTCGCGAACTCGGGGACCGAGGCCACGATGTACGCCATGCGGCTGGCCCGAGCCCACACGGGCCGCCCGGCCATCGCGCGGTTCGAGGGCTGCTACCACGGCAGCCACGACGCCGCCGAGGTCAGCGTCGCCCCGATCGCCCTCGACGCCGCCGGGCCCGACGACGCGCCGCTGCCCGTCGCCGAGTCGCCCGGCATCGGTGATTGTCGAGCCGGTGGTCGGCAACATGGGCTGCGTGCCGCCGCGCGATGGCTACCTTCAACACTTGCGCGACATCACGACGCGGCACGGCGCGCTGCTCATCTTCGACGAGGTGATGACCGGCTTCCGCCTCGCGCGCGGCGGCGCGCAGGAGCTTTACAACGTCACGCCCGACCTCACGACCCTCGGCAAGATCATCGGCGGCGGCCTCCCGGTGGCGGCGTTCGGCGGCCGCGCCGACCTGATGCGCCAGCTCGACCCCGAGTCCGAGCGGCCGATGCCCCACGGCGGCACGTACAACGGCCACGCGCTGGGCATGGCGGCCGGCCTGGCCGCGATGCGCGAGCTGTCGCCGGAGGCGTTCGAGCAGCTGGAGCGGCGGGGCGAGTGGGTCCGCAACCAGCTCGCCGAGCTGTTCGCGGACCACCGGGTGCCCGGCCAGGCGACCGGTCTCGGCTCGCTGTTCAACGTCCATTTCACGGACGCGGAGCTGGTGGACCACCGCTCCGTTCGCCGCTCGCAGCCGGCGCGCCTGGCCCATCGCTTCGTCCTCGGCATGCTGAACCACGGCGTCCTGATGGCGTCCCGGGGCCTCGGCGCGGTCTGCACGCCGATGACGGACGCGGACCTGCGCGCCTTCACCGCGGCCGCCGACCAGGTGCTGGCCGAGCAGTTCGCGCACGGGCGTCTCCAGGATGACCGCACTTGACATGCCGGCCCTTGCGCACCGATAGTTACCCGAAGTACCCGGTAGCTGGGCTGCACTCCCTCGTCGGCGCAACCTAGGACCCCCGACTCCGGTTGGGATGGACCAGGTGAGGGCGTGGCTTTTGGGCGGGCACAGCGAACCGAACGGTTGAGAGAGGTGTTCGGCTCGAATCGATCGGTAGAGTTTCCCGTCATGGCGCGCTTGCCCGGAGCTGGTGCGGCGCTGCCGCTTACCCGCGTCCCCGCAGTCGGCCCCCCTTGGGGAACCGAGCTCCTCAGGTTCGACCGCGGACGCGAATCAAGGAGGAAGAACTTGGCAAGATCCTCGGGTTACGCCCGGATCCTGGGCATGGCGGCCGTCGGCCTGATGCTGGCCGCGGCGTGCGGGAACGGCGGCTCGACCGCGCAGAGCCAGAACCTGGCGAGCGACCAGACGCTGAAGTTCCCGATCGGCGACGACTTCGGCACGTTCGACCCCGCGCAGACGAACTCTGAGACGGACTCCGAGGTCTCTCAGAACATGTTCGACGGCCTCCTGAAGTTCGACAACAACCTGAACCTGGTGCCGGACCTCGCGGCCAACATGCCGACCATCTCCGGCGACGGCCTGACGTACACCTTCAAGCTGCGCCCGGACGTCCAGTTCTCGAACGGCGACAAGGTGACCGCGAAGGACGTCGTGTACTCCTGGAACCGCGCCGCCGCGCAGCAGGGCCCGTACTCGACGAACCTGTCGGCGATCGACGGGTTCTCCAAGCTCTCGACCAAGCCGCCGTCGGTGCAGCAGATCGAGCAGCTGCTCGCGAAGAACGACCCGTCCGTGACGATGTCGGGCCTGACCGCGCCCGACGACAGCACCGTGGTGGTGAAGATGGCCCAGCCGGCCGGCTGGTTCCTGAGCGCCATCAGCCTGGCGGGCACCACCGGCATGGTGGTGGACCAGAAGGTCGTGTCCAAGGACCCCCAGAACTGGTGGACCGCCCCGGACACCGCGATCGGCACCGGCGCGTACAAGATGAGCGCCCGGACGCCCGGCCAGTCCATCGACTTCCAGGCGGTCCCCAACTGGTGGGGCTCGCCGAAGCCGACCGTCAAGAACATCCACCTCGACATCATCAAGGACGCCGGCACGCGCGAGACCGCGTACGAGCAGGGCAAGTACGACCTCAACGGCTTCGGCGGCTACAGCAACCTGAACGTCGAGGACATCCTGCGCGTAAAGAACACGTCGAGCCTGTCCAAGCAGCTCCTGCTGCACCCGAAGGTGCGGACCACGTGGGTCAACCTCAACATGGTCTCGGACAGCTCGCGGGCGGCGAAGGGCCCGTTCGTGGACACGCCCGGCTCGACGTCGGGCAAGGACCTGCGCATGGCGTTCGCGCTCGCCATCGACAAGACCAAGCTCACGCAGACCGTCTGCCAGGGCCTGGTGTGCGTCCCGGCCACCGGCGGCCTGATCACCAAGGGCCTCAAGGGCTACCTGGGCGACAACACGGACCCGCTGGCCAAGTTCGACCCGACAAAGGCCAAGTCGCTGCTCAAGAGCGCCGACCCCGACGGCAGCAAGACGAAGGGCCTGACCTACGTCTATGACCCGGAGAACCCGCTCAACAAGGCGGTCGCCGAGAACCTGCAGGACCAGTGGAACACGAACCTGGGCGTGCAGATCAGCCTCCAGGCGGAGTCTCACTCCCAGTTCATCAAGGACTACCTCTCGGGCAAGTTCGTGATGAACCGCTCGGGCTGGCAGGCGGACTACGACCACCCGCAAGACTGGTTCGACAACCTGTACGGCAAGATCGCCGGCTGCCCGGACAGCAACTGCGCGTCCGGCTTCGACAGCCCGCAGTACGACCAGCTCGTGGCGTCGGCTGACTCCAAGCAGGTCCAGGACGCGCTGCCGATCTACAAGCAGCTGAGCCAGATGCTGATCGACAACGTCGCCTACATCCCGCTCTACTACTCGGTCGGCGCGTTCATGATCAAGCCCTACGTCAAGGGCGCGGGCACCAACAACTTCTTCGACCTCTGGTGGAACCAGTATCAGATCCTCCAGCACTAACGTGAGGTCCAATCACGAGGGGGGCGCCCGCGGGGCGCCCCTCTCGCCCCCACCGCCATGAGAGGCACCCTCCTCTACGTCGGACAGCGGACGCTGCTCATCGCGTTCACGGCGCTGGCCGTCTCCTCCATCGTCTTCATCGGCATCCACCGCCTGCCCGGCGACGCGTTCGTCAGCGAGCGCCTGCGCCCCAGCCAGCAGGCGGCGCTGCTGCACCAGTACGGGCTGGACCGGCCGCTGTTCGTCCAGTACCGCGACTTCATGACGAACCTGGTCCTGCACGGGGACCTGGGCCAGTCGGTCGCGAACCGCGGCGTGAAGATCACGCCGCTGGTCCTCCGCGAGGCCGCCGTCAGCGCCGAGATCGGCGCCGCCGCCCTGATCTTCACCGTCGGGCTGGGACTGCTCTTCGGCGTCGCGGGCGCGATCCGCCAGAACTCCTGGGTGGACTACGCGCTCAGCGCCACGTCAGTCGTCGGCTTCAGCATGCCCAACTTCGTGATCGCGACGTTCCTGCTGCTGGTCTTCGGCATCTGGCTGCAGAACCTGACGGGCGGGAACTTCTTCTACGAGATCGGGTGGACGGGCTCGTACGGCAACCTGGGCGAGATCATCGTTCCCGCGTTCGCGCTCGGCTTCCCGTACGCCAGCTTCGTGGCCCGGCTGACGCGCGCCAGCATGCTGGAGGTCATCCGGCAGGACTACATCCGCACGGCGCGGGCCAAGGGGCTGACGGAGCAGGTGGTGGTCGTGCGCCACGCGCTCCGCAACGCGCTGATCCCGGTCGTGACGATCCTCGGCCCGCTGGTCGTCGGCATCGTCACCGGCAGCGTGGTGATCGAGAACATCTTCGGCATCCCGGGGCTCGGCAAGGAGTTCGTGCAGAGCATCCTGAACCGGGACTACAACATCGTCATCGGAGTGTTCACCGGCTACGCCGCGCTGATCGGGATCGCCAACCTGACCGTGGACATCGTCTACCCGCTGATCGACCCGAGGATCCGCTACTGATGGCCACCGTCGCCACCGTCGACGAACTGATCGCGGCACCTGTCGCGCGGGCCCAGGTCGGCCTGTGGCAGGACGCCTGGCGCCGGCTCCGGCGCAACCGGCTCGCGCTCGTCTCGGCCGGCTACCTGGCCGTGCTGGCGGTGGTCGCGATCATCGGCATCGTCTACACGCCGTACCCCTACGCGCACGAGGGCGTGGGGCTGCCGTACTCGGGCCCCGGCCCGGGCCACCTGCTCGGCACCGACCAGGCCGGGCGCGACATCTTCAGCCGGATCATGATCGGCGCCCAGATCTCGCTCATCGTCGGCCTGGCCACCCAGGCGGTCGTGCTGGCGGTCGGGGTGCCGCTCGGCCTCATGGCCGGCTACTTCAAGGGCTGGATCGACACCACGCTGAGCTTCGTGATCAACGTCTTCTACGGAATCCCGGACATCCTCGTGGCGATGATCCTGATCGTCATCATCGGCAAGCCGGGGCTGGGCACGATCATCATCGCGATCGCCGCCACCCGCTGGATGGACATGGCCAGGCTGACCCGGGGCCAGACGCTCAGCCTGCGCGAGCGCGAGTTCGTGGAGGCGTCGCGGTCGTCGGGCGGCCGGCCGGCGAAGATCCTGTTCGGCCACCTGCTGCCGAACGCGCTGGGCCCGATCATCGTCCAGGCCACGCTCGGCATCCCGGCCGCGATCCTGTTCGAGGCGTTCCTGAGCTTCCTGGGCGTTGGCGTGCTGGCGCCGGCGATCGGCCTGTCGATCACCCTGATGGCGTTCAACTTCCTGGGCGACGGCCTGCGCGACGCCCTGGATCCGCGGCAGCGCCGGTGAGCGCGCCGATCCTGGAGGTGCGCGACCTCCACACGCAGTTCTTCACCGACGACGGGGTCGTCCAGGCCGTCAACGGCGTGAGCTTCGACCTCCACGAGGGCGAGTCGCTCGGCATCGTCGGCGAGTCGGGCTGCGGCAAGTCGATGACCGCCCTCTCGATCATGGGCCTGGTGCCCGAGCCGGGCCGGGTCACCGCGGGCCAGATCCGCTTCCGCGGCGAGGACCTGCTCCGGATGCGCGCGGAGGACGTGCGCGACCTGCGCGGCCGCGACATGGCGATGATCTTCCAGGACCCCCTGAGCTCCCTGAACCCGGTGCTGAAGAACGGGTTCCAGATCGAGGAGGCGATACTCGCGCACAGGGACCTGCCCCGGCGGCAGGCGATGGAGCGGGCCATCGGCCTGCTCCGCAAGGTGCGCGTCCAGGCCCCGGAGGCGCGGGCCCGCGACTACCCGTTCCAGCTCAGCGGCGGCATGCGGCAGCGGACGATGATCGCGATGGGCCTGGCCAACGACCCGGCCATGCTGATCGCCGACGAGCCCACGACGGCGCTCGACGTCACCGTGCAGGCCCAGATCCTCGAGCTGCTGCGCGACCTGAACCGCGAGCTGAACACGGCGATCATCATGATCACGCACAACCTGGGCGTGGTCGCCGGCCTCTGCTCGCGCGTGATCGTGATGTACGCGGGCCAGATCGTCGAGGAGGGCCCGGTCGACGAGATCTTCGAGCACCCGCAGCACCCGTACACGTGGGCGCTGCTGCGGTCGGTGCCCCGCATCGACGCGCTCCGACACGAGCGGCTGCGCTCGATCGAGGGCCTGCCGCCCGACCTGATCAGCCCGCCCGGCGGCTGCCGGTTCCACCCCCGCTGCCCGTTCCGGGTCGATCGCTGCTTCCGCGAGGAGCCGCCGCTGGACGCGATCGGCGAGGGCCGGCGGGCCGCGTGCTGGGTGACGATGGAGACGGCCTACGCCGAGATGGGCGCGGCCGATCTCGTGGACGTGCGGCCGGGCTCGGGCTCGGGTGTGCACGGGCTCACGGAGGAGCGAGTTGGCTGAGCTGGCCCCCACGCCCACGCCGCAGTCCGCGACCTCCGCGCCGCTGGTGCGGGCCGAGGACGTGGTCAAGCACTTCCCGGCCCGGCTCGGCGCCTCGGTCAAGGCGGTGGACGGCGTCAGCTTCGAGATCCGGCGCGGCGAGTGCCTGGGCCTGGTGGGCGAGTCGGGCTGCGGCAAGTCGACGCTCGGCCGGCTGGTCACGCAGCTGCTGCCGCTGACGTCGGGCCGCATCTGGTTCAAGGACGTGGACCTGTCGCGCCTGCGGGGCGAGAAGCTGCGCCGGCAGCGGCGCGAGTTCCAGATGATCTTCCAGGACCCGTACGCGTCGCTCGACCCGCGCATGACGGTGGGCGACATCATCGCGGAGCCGCTGGACAACTTCCGGGTCGCGCGGGGCCGCGTGCGCAACGACCGGGTGCAGGAGCTGCTCCACACGGTCGGCCTCAACCCGAACTTCAACAACCGGTACCCGCACGAGTTCAGCGGCGGGCAGCGGCAGCGCATCGGCATCGCCCGGGCGCTGTCCGTGCAGCCGAGCCTGATCGTGTGCGACGAGCCGATCTCGGCGCTGGACGTGTCGATCCAGGGCCAGATCATCAACCTGCTCCAGGACCTCCAGCGCCAGTTCGAGCTGACGTACCTGTTCATCGCCCACGACCTGGCGGTGGTGCGGCACATCAGCGACCGGGTGATGGTCATGTACCTCGGCAAGATCGTCGAGGTGGCCGACGGCGCCCGGATCTACACGGACCCGCGCCACCCGTACACGGCGGCGCTGCTCTCCGCGATCCCGGTGCCGGACCCGAAGGTCGAGCGCCGGCGCAGGCTGGTCCACCTGGAGGGCGAGATCCCGTCCCCGCTGTCCCCGCCCATCGGCTGCCGCTTCCACACGCGCTGCCCGATCGCCCGGGTGCCAGGGGTGTGCAGCGAGGTCGAGCCGCCGCTGGAGGAGAAGATGCCCGGCCACTGGTCGGCGTGCCACTTCTCGGACGAGGTCGGGTCGGTGGCGCCCTGGGCGCGATCCGCGCCGTCGGCCTAGCGCTCGGGCCCGCGGCGCGACCCGTCCGCCCGGGCTCTGTATCCTCTCCTGCCGTGGTACTGGCGGCTGCACGGCTGCGCGCCCGCCCGCTCGCTCTCCTGGCCGCCGCGGTGGTCGCGTACGCGCTGGCGGCCTGGGCCGTGGCGCCGGGCTTCTACGACGGCATCGCGCCGCCCCAGCCGTACCGCTGGGTGTCGCCGCCGCCGGGCGTCCTCCGGATCACCGACCAGCAGCCGCAGGCGGGCCAGGGCACGGTCCGGGTCGGCGCCCAGGGCGTGCTGGACCCCGGCAACGTGTTCACCCAGGACGGCCAGGCCGCGCTCTCGTTCCTGCCCGGGAGCTTCCAGGTCCCGGCCGGGAACGCGCCGGTCTCGATCGCCATCCAGCCGCAGGCGACGTACCCGGCGCCGGCCGGGTTCAAGCTCTCGACGAACGTGTACTGCATCACGAGCAGCTCGCCGGTGGTGCCGGGCAAGGACCCGCTGGTCACGCTGCAGTACGCGACGAACGTGACGGCGCCGACCGACGTCTACGAGTACGCGCCCGGCGGCACGTGGCAGAAGATCGGCAGCTCCGGGAGCACCGCGCCGTACTACGTCGCCGCCAGGCCGGCCGCGCTGGGCTGCTTCGCCGGCGGGTACGCGGCCGGCCAGTCGGGCTCCTCCGGGGCCTCGAACGGGGTCACGCTGCCCGTGGTGGCGGGCCTGGCGGTCGCGGTGGTCGTGCTGGCCGCGGTTCCCCTGCTGATCCTCCGCCGCCGCGGCGCGCGGGAGGACGACGAGGACGAGTAGCGGCCGTCAGGCCGCGTGCTCGCCCTCCGCGCTCCGGCCCCAGGCCAGGTCGTGGTCGCGCGGCTGGAACAACGCCTGGGCGATCAGCGTCGGGACCAGCGCGGTCATGACCACCACGGTGACGAGCACCGAGTACTGGCCGCGGTCGATGAAGCCGTGGGTGTAGCCGAAGAGGGCGGAGATCGACCCGAACGTCAGGCCGGTGGACATCATCATCGTCGTGTACCAGCGCTGACGTCCCCCGACGCCGAAGCCGGCCGCGGTCGGGAACACCCCGATGAACTTGGCCGCCATCTTCACGCCGAACAGGGCCGCCACGGTCCCCAGGCCGCCGACGACGGCGACCAGCGAGATCAGCGTCCCCGCCTTGAGGAAGAAGAACGGGGTCAGGAACGCGAAGGCGGTGGACCTGACGCGCCGCATCAGCGCCGGGTCGCGCTGGAACGTCCCGGCGGCGACCAGGCCCAGCACGTACGCCGGGAGCACGGCCTCCGACCCGGCGGCCGTGGCCAGCCCGCCGAGGCCGAGCAGGACGAGGAAGACGAACTTCACCTCCGGCTCGCTGACCGAGTGGCCGAACGTGCGCTGCACGAACCGCAGGGCCCGGGGCAGCAGGAGCATCGTCACGGCGGTGCCGATGCCGAAGGCGATCAGGAGCACGTTGGTGCCGGCGAACAGGATCCCGAGGGCGAGGACGGTGCCCAGGTCGCACACGAAGCAGGCGGTCAGGATCAGCTTGCCCAGGTCGGTCCGGTTGAGGCCGGTCTCGACCATGACGGCGTAGACGACGGCGACCGAGGTCGTGGAGAGGGCCACGCCGGCGACCTGGGCGGCCTGCCAGTGCCAGTGCAGCGCGAACCAGGCGAACGCCCAGGCGCCCGCGAACGGCGCCGCGAACCCGATGCCGCCGATCGCCAGGCTGGGCGCGAGGAAGCGGCGCAGGGAGGCGGGCTCGATCTCCGATCCGGCCAGGAACGTCAGGAGGACGCTGCCGAAGCCGGCCAGGAAGTCGATCCAGGTGTTGGTGGCCAGGTGGAAGACGTTGCCGGCCACGACGCCCACGAGGATCTCGACGAGCGCGACCGAGAGGCCGAGGCGGAGCGAGATCGCGGACGCCACGAAGGCCAGGCCGATCCAGACGGCGGCGATGGCATAGACGTTGTCGAAGGCCGCGGACAGCGAGGCGAGCATGGTTCCTCCATCGGGGTGGTGGTAGGACCCATCAGCTCACGCGGGAGCGTTCGGCGAGATCCATCGCCGGCCGCGGCTGGCGGCCGCCGCCAACGATAGCAGGACCTCGCCGCCGCGCGGCATCGGATACGATGGACCGATCGTGTGGGGGACCTGGCTGCGCCGAGCCGCGGTGCTGCTCGCCATCGTGGCGGGATCCCAGCTCGGGCATGCCATCGTGTACTCCGCGCGTTACGGTGCCGGCGCGGGGCGACTCGAGTCGGCCGGCGTGCATGGCTACTTCCCGACGCTGACGGCCGGCCTGGGCGCGGTCCTGGGCGTCGCGGTCATGAGCGCCCTGCTGATCGTGGCGGCGGCGCGCTGGGCATCTTCGACCCCCGCCGGCTTCCGCCCTCGCGGCACGGTGCGGTTCCTCGACGTCCTGGCGCTGGCGTTCATCGCGCAGCTGCTGCTGTTCGTCGGTCAGGAGACGCTCGAGGCGCTGGCGGCGGGCCACGCCGCCACCCCGCTGTCCGAGCAGGTGCTCTGGGGCGCGTTCGGCCAGCTCCCGGCCGCGGCGCTCGCCGCGGCCGCCATCACGTGGCTCCTGACCCGGCTGGAGGCTGCCTGGACCGTGGTGGCGAATGGCCTCTCGAGGCTGCCCGTGGACCCGCCAGCACCGGCGGTCGTTCGCCCGGCCCGTGCGGCCCGCGATGGCCGACCGCGGCTCGATTCGACCTTCCCCGCCGCCTTCCGCAGGCGGGGTCCTCCCTCCGGCCTCGTCCTGAACTAGGCGCAGGACGGAGGCGGCAGCCCGTCGGGCCGCCCGCCGGCGGGGAAGAAAGCTCCAGGCCCGAGGCTGTCTCGCGCACGGGTGCGCCCGAGCGGCGCCGCCCGTCGCGGAAAGCGCCGACCCGGACATTCACCCCTTCAGAGGGCGGGTCGGGCACCGTGCCCGGCCCGCTCACCTGAGAGGCTAGCGACTCACAGCGGCTGCGGCGCGGGAGGAGGCGACGGTGGCGGGACGGGCGACGCCACATACCGCCAGCCCAGGGCGTCGCGATCGTGCAGCTGCAGCTGGCCGAATGCGCCGGTCTGCGCGGTCCATGCCCCGCCGCTGTACAGCCACAGCGACCAGTGCGCCTGCTCGGGCGAGCAGTCGCTGAACTGCTGCGGCTCGTGGTCGACCTGGCACATCGCGGTGCTGCCGGCCTGGAACTGGGTGCCGGTCTCCTGCATCACGGTGGCGCCGTCGATCGAGTCGCCGTCGAAGCCGGCGCAGCGCTCGATCGTCTGGCCGGCCAGGTGCTGGACGACCAGGTACGCGAGGTGCTTCGACTGGTGGGCCTTCGCGCACGTGTTGACAGCGGCGGCCGTGGCCGCCGGCGTCGGGGAGGAGGAGGCGGCGCCGCCGCCTCCTCCTCCGCACGCGGCGGCGAGCAGCGCGAGCAGCGCGAGGATCGGGCCGAGGCTTCGTGGCATGGTTCAGTTCGTCTCCGTCGTGGTGAGGCAGCCGGCGTCGGCGAGTGCCCGGAGCAGACGAAGCGCGGTGGCGGGATCCGCGGAGGCCGCGGCTACGCGGTCAAGGGACCGAGAGCCGTCGCAGCGCTCCAGGAGCGCCTCCAGCCCGCGGACGGGCGCCGCCACCAGGAGGCGGTCGCCGGACGGCGTGACCACCAGCGTCGTCTCGCGAGTGAAGGGTCTGAGCTCGAGGCCCGCGACGAGGTTAGACGATGTCCGCATGAGTGCTCTCCACAACGATGGCGTGAGACCGCGCGGGCGGCGCGGCCGTGAACCCGGGACAGGTGGAGAGCCGTGGTGGTCCGCGCTCGCGGAGGCCCGCGCCGGCGGCCTCGGCCGGCAGCGGGCGATGCACCGCGCGGCGGAGCGGCGGAGCCGCGGCCGCGAGTCGGACGGCCGCGGGCTCGGAGGGCCCGGCACGCAGCCGGTCGAGGGCGATCTCGAACCGCGTCGCCGCCCAGCGCGAGAGGAGGGCGGCCAGCAGCGACGCGGGCAGCTGGCCGAGCACGCCCCAGAGGAGCAGCTCGGCGGGCGACAGCGTCGCGCCGCCGGCCGCCGTCGCCTCCATCGACTCCTGGATTCCGAAGATCACGAGCTGGAGGACGAACAGGCACGCCCACAGGTCGATGAGCGCCGGGCGCCGAACCGAGCGCCGTCCCTCGGCGCTCACCACGGTGAGCAGTGCCGGCAGGTAGCCGTGGGCCGTCTGCACCGATCCGGGCACGGGCCCCGCCCCGAACCTGGCCCGGTACACGAGCCAGTGCCCGACCTCGGCGGCGGCGACGGCGGTCACCGGCAGCGCGGCACGTCGTGCGCGGTCCCCCCACCGCATCGAGCGGATCATAGGGCACGCCGGGCCGGCGGGCCGGGGGAGAGGCCAGGTGGTGCTTTACGAAGAGCGGCGGCCGCCATACCGTGGGCGCCATGTGTGACCTGAGCGACGGCGAACGGGGGGCGATCCTCGGCCACGTGAAGGGCCTGGAGGAAGTGATGGCGGAGATCGGCGAGAGCGCGAGGAGCGTCGAGGAACGCAGCTGGATGGACCACGAAGGGCTGGACCGGCTGCTGGCCCAGCTGGCTGCCCGAGCGACAGAGGCGCAGGGTTGGGTACAGCGCAAGGCGGCGGGAATGCACGGCTGACGCGAGCCGGACCGCGGGCGCGGCGGGGGCCACCGACTGAGCCCTGGGGGTAGGGGTCAGTCCGCCGATCGGGCCTCGATCATCGCGCCCCAGCGCTCCTCGACCCGGCCGAGCCGGTACACGAGCAGGGCCACGACCCACGTCACCACGAACAGGCCCACGATGACGAACCCGGCCTGGCCGATGAAATCGAGCCGCGCGATCGCCTCCCACGGCTGCCCCTGCACGTTCGTGACCTGGATCAGGATCTGGGCCAGCTCCATCACGCCGATCACGAGCGCGACCAGGACCGACAGCGCCGTGACGGTCATGTTGTAGAAGACCTTCCGCACCGGGTTCGAGAACGCCCACGAGTACGCCTTCGCCATGAACGCGCCGTCGGCGGTGTCCATGAGCGACATCCCGGCCGCGAAGATCAGCGGCAGCGAGACGACGGCGATGAACGGCAGGCCCTTCGCGGCCACCCCGGCCGAGACCGCGAGCAGGGCGACCTCGGACGCGGTGTCGAAGCCGAGACCGAACAGGAAGCCGATCGGGTACATGTGCCAGCTGTCCTCCACGACGCGGAAGAGCCGGCCGAAGATCCTGCTCATCACCCCGCCGGCCACCAGGTCGTGGTCCAGCGAGGTGCGGTCGTACTCGCCCCGCCGCATCCGGAGGAAGACCTGGACGATGCCGACCAGGATGACGAGGTTGAGGACGCCGATCAGGACCAGGAACGTGCCCGACACGCTGGTGCCGATCACCCCGCCGATGCTCCGCAGCTCGCCGTTGCCGCTGACGACGCCCTGGACGATCGACCGGACCGCCAGGCCCAGCGCGAGCGCGATCAGGAGGACGACGGAGGAGTGGCCCAGCGAGAAGAAGAAGCCCACGCCCATCGGCTTCTTGCCCTGCTGGAGCAGCTTCCGCGTCGTGTTGTCGATCGCCGAGATGTGGTCCGCGTCGAACGCGTGCCGGAGCCCGAACGAGTAGGCCAGCGCGCCCAGCGCCAGGAACGAGGGGTTGGCGAGGCCGTACGTGAGGAGACAGCCGAAGCCGGCCACGTGCAGGACCACGACGGCCCCGAAGAAGCCGCCCAGCCGCCGCCGCTCACCGCGGTCGAAGCCGCGGCTCAGGGTCTCCACGAACGTCGCCATCGAGCACCTCCTCCTGGGGGACCGCACTGTCTCCGGCCCACCATATCAGGAATCGGTCGCAATACAAGGCCCGATCGGGCCTACGTGAGCGGGTGGACTATTGCTCTTTCATCTCAATTAGGCGTGTTGTCAGGGGTTGACGGCCAGGTCGCCCAGGTGTTTGCTCGTGTCCTCCCACTCGATCTCGAAGTCGCCGGTCTGGTCCGCCTTGAACGTGTGGCTCGCGACCTTGCCCGGCTCGGTGTCGAACGCGATGTCGTACCCGTGCAGGTGCACCTCGCCGGCCTTGTCGCTGGTGATATTGATCGTGATCGTGTCCCCGGCCTTCGCCGCCAGGTGGTCCGGCGACATCGAGGAGGCGTTCGTCACCTTGACGTCGAACGTCCTCGGCGTCCCGCCGCCGCCCTGGTTCCGGAAGATCAGGACCGCGCCGACCAGGACGAACACCACCACCGCCGCGCCGACGACCAGCAGCGTGTTGCGTGAGCTCATGGCCGGCGAGCATAGCGCCCCTGGCCCTTGCCCACCTGGCACCGCCTCCGGACAATGGGCGGCGCGTGGACCCACGCGCCGTGGGCGATGGCTGTAGTGGGGAGGTGTCCTGACACGTGCATATCCCGGACGGCTACCTGAGCCCGTTCTTCTCGGTGGGGAGCGGGGTCGTCACGGTGCCGGCGTGGTCGGTCGCGGCCGCCCGCCTGCGCCGGAGCCTGCGCGGCAGGTCGGTGCCCATGCTGGCGCTGCTGTCCGCGTTCAGCTTCGCGCTGATGCTGATCAGCTTCCCGGTCCCGGGCGGCACCACCGCCCACGCGGTCGGCGGCACGCTCATCGCGATCGTCGTCGGGCCGTGGGCGGCGGTCGCCGGCGTCAGCGTCGCGCTCGTCATCCAGGCCCTGTTCTTCGGCGACGGGGGCATCCTGGCCATCCCGCTCAACTGCCTGAACCTGGCGGTCGTCCTGCCGCTGACCGGCTGGGCGGTCTACCGGCTGCTCGGCGGCGCCCGGCCCGCCGGCCGGCGGCGGCTCTGGGCGGCGGGCGTGGGCGCGTACGCCGGCCTCACCAGCCCGTCTACGCCCCGTACACGATCGCCCAGGCCGTGCCGGCCATGCTCGTCGCCCACGGCCTCGGCGCCTCGTTCGTGGAGGCGGCCGTCACGGTGCTGGGGCTCGTGTACGTCGAGCGTCTGGGCGCGCGCTCACCCGCCGGCAGTTGAGCGACTGGCTGGAGCGCACCGCCGCCACGATCGCCGGCTCGATCGAGCGCGCCGTGTTCACCGAGGAGCTCGCCCGCGCCCCCGGCTGGCTCCAGGGCCTGGACCCGCGGGCCAAGCTGGTCGCCTGCCTGACCACCGTCATGGCCGCCGGGTTCCTGCGCAGCCTGACCGTGCTGCTGGCGCTGTACGCGGCCGTGCTGGCCGCCGCCGTGGCCAGCCGGACGCCGCTCGACCTCCTGGTGCGCCGGGTCTGGACGGGCGTCCCCCTGTTCACGGCGTTCGTCCTGTTCCCGTCGCTGTTCCTGGGCCGGCCGCCATACCTGGCGGTGCACCTGTCCGTGCCCGCGCTGTGGTCGGCGGTGATCTTCGTGGCGCGCGTGGGGACCGGCGTGTCCGCGGCCGTCCTCCTCGTGCTCACCACGCCGTGGGCCGACCTGCTGCGGGCCCTGCACGCGCTGCGCGTGCCGCCCGTCTTCGTGCTCGTGCTGTCGATGACGTACCGCTACGCCTTCCTGCTGCTGCACGCGCTGACCGGCCGGCTGGAGGCGCGCCGGAGCCGGGTCGTGGGCGCGACCCGGGGCGGCGAGCAGCGGGCGTGGCTGGCCGGCAGCGCCGGGGCGCTGCTGGACCGCTCGTTCCAGCTCGGCGCCGACGTGTACGCGGCGATGCTGGCGCGCGGCTTCACGGGCGAGGTGCGGACCCTGCGGCGCTTCCGGCTGCGGCGGGCGGACGCGTGGGCGGTCGCCGGGGCGGCGCTGCTCGCCGCCGCGGCGCTGGCGGCGGGCACGGCGCTGCCGTGAGCGGCGACCTGGTCTTCGGCCTCCGCGGCGTGCGCTACCGCTACCACGGCCGCCGCCCGGCCCTCGACGGGATCGACCTCGACGTCAGGCGCGGTGAGCGCGTCGCCCTGCTCGGCGCCAACGGGTGCGGCAAGTCCACGCTCCTCAAGCTGCTCGACGGCATCCTGGCGCCGGCCGAGGGCACGATGACCGTGCTCGGCGAGCCGGTCCGCGCGGTCCCGAACGGCGAGGCCGCGCACCGCTTCCACCGCACGGTCGGACTGGTCTTCCAGGACCCGGACGTCCAGCTGTTCAGCGCCACGGTGCTCGACGACGTCGCGTTCGGGCCGCTCCAGCTCGGCCTGCCCGACGCCGAGGTGCGCGAGCGGTGCGACGAGGCGCTGGGCCGCATGGGGATCGCGCGCCTGGCCGACCGGGCGCCGTTCGAGCTGTCGCTGGGCGAGAAGAAGCGCGCCGCGATCGCGTCGGTGCTCTCGCTGCGGCCCGACGTGCTGCTGCTCGACGAGCCGACCGCCTCGCTCGACCCGAGGACCCGCTGGGTGCTGGTGGACCTGCTCCGCGAGCTCGGGGCCGGCGGGCGCACGGTGGTGACCGCGACGCACGAGCTGGACGTCGTGCCGGCCATCGCCGGGCGGGCGGTGGTCATCGGTGAGCAGCGGCGGGTGGTCGCCGACGGGCCGCCGGCGGACGTGCTCCGCGACCGCGAGCTGCTGCTGAGCGCGAACCTCGTGCACGAGCGCGATCAGCCTCTATGATCGAGGGCATCGTGTGGGGGACCAGGCTACGCCGCGCCGCGGTTGCTCTCGCCATCCTGGCGGGATCCCAGCTGGGCCACGCGATCGTGTACTATGCCCGGTTCGGCGCCGGCGCCGCCGGCAGGCAGGCGACCGGCGTGCACGCCTACTTCCCGGCCCTGACCGGCGCGCTCAGCGCCGCGCTCGGCGGCACGGCGCTGGCGGTCCTGCTGGCCGTCGCCGCCGCCCGCTCGCTGGCGCCGGGCCCGGCCGCCCGGCGAATCCGCCCGACCGCGCGCTTCTTCGACCTGCTGCCGGCGCTGTTCGCCGCGCAGGTCCTGGTATTCGCGGGCCAGGAGACGATCGAGAGCCTGGCCGCCGGCGCCCCGGTGCCGTCGGTGGGGGAGCTGCTGTTCTGGGCCGCGCTCGGCCAGCTCCCGGCCGCCGCGGTGGCCGCGGCCGCCCTGACCTGGCTGCTGGCCCGCCTGGAGTCGGTCTGGACCGCGCTGGTGGACGGCGTGGCCCGGCTGCTCGGCGAACCCTGGACGCCGGCGCCGGCGCGGCCGCTCGGGCTCCAGCCGGCGCCCGCGCTGCGGCTGGCCTCGGCCTTCCCTGCCGCGTTCCACAAACGCGGACCTCCTTCCTGCTCGAACCGCTAGCCGTTTCCTGAGCAGAAGTCACGGACGCGCGTCCACGCGTGTCCACGGATGGAGGTTTGCATCGTGTCTTCGAGGGTTCGCGTCAGCCTGGTCGGGGCGGTCGTCGTCGTGTTCGCCGTCGTCGGCGCGGCGCTGCTGTTCGCCAACCAGGGCCCCGCTCCGCAGCGGCGCGACTTCCAGCTGCGTGTCGCGGGGTCGCAGATGACGCCTGACTCGCTGCAGGCGAACCAGGGCGACACCCTGACGATCGCCATCCAGGCCGACAGGACGGAGGACATCCACCTCCACGGCTACGACAAGCACTTCTTCGCCGGCGCGGCGCCCGCCACGCTGACGTTCACCGCCGTTCGGCATCGGCCAGCCGGCCGACCAGAGCTCGACGACGGTGGTGAAGAACCAGTTCGCCGGGATCACGAAGGTCGGCAGCACGGGGTCGTTCAACCTGAGCCTCGAGGTGGGGCCGCTGCAGCCGATGTACACGCCGCAGCAGCAGGCGACGCAGCACCCGAGGGCAGGCGAGGTCATGTTCACCGGCCAGATGGTCATGCCGCCGGGCATGGCGAGCATGCAGAGCATGGCCGGGATGAGCGCGCCCAACTGGTACCACATGGAGGTCCACTACTACTACAAGACGTCGGGCTACCCGGTCAAGGGCCTGAGCCCGGTCGTCACGGTCACCAACGCGGCCACCGGCCAGGCCCAGATGCTGCCGATCGTCACGATGCAGGGCCTGAACGAGGGGGTCCGCGACTTCCACTACGGCAACAACATCGAGCTCCCGAAGGGCCAGTACCACGTCACCACCGTGGCCGGCGGCCAGTCGGGCGCGTTCGACTTCTCGATCTGAAAGGGAGAGCAACCATGTCCACGCAGGCAAGCACTCGCAGCAGCAGCGGCTTGATCGTGCCGATCGCCGCCGTCGTCATCGGCGTCGTCCTCGTGCTGCTCGCACAGTTCACGCTCGACGCGCTGGCCGACTCCAGCGACACGTGGCACAACATCCAGCACGGGACGTTCTTCGTCGGGGGCATCCTGGTCGGCCTGGGAGGGACGCTGCTGTGGGCGTCCGGTCGCCGGGCCTAGCGTTCGCGCGGTCGTCCGTGGCGGGAGCCTGGCCTTCGCGGGCCAGGCTCTCCCTGGGCGCCCTCGGGCTCGCGCTCGTCCTGCTCGTGAGCGTGGCCTGGGGCACCGGCCTGTTCTACCTGCTGGCGCGGCTGGGGACGTCGTCGCCCGTCCGCCTGGCGTCGCTGGACGGCATCCACGTGTACGTGGGACTGGTCGGCGGCGTCTTCGTCCTCGCCAAGGTCGTCCGGGTCGGGCTCGTGGTCGATGCTGGTCCTCTACTCGGCCGTCTTCGTGAGCGGAGTGCTGCTCGTGCTGCCCGTGCGGGGCCGGCCGTACGCCGACCTCGTCGATCTCCACCTGCTCACGTCGGTGTGGGCGCTGCCGCTCACCACCTGGCACGTCTGGCACTACCGGGCCCGGGCGCTGCCGTACGTCCGGCGCTGGGCCTCCCGGCTGGCCGGGCGGCGGTTCTGGACCGGAGTGGCCCTGGTGGCGCTGCCGATGCCGGTGCTGGCGGCTGACGCGCCGGCCGTGTCCCAGCTCCCGGCGGTGCTGGGCGGAGCCAGCTGGACGCCGGTCGGGGCGCTGCGGGGCGCGTACCTGGACGCGATCGCGCAGGCGCCCGACGGCACGCTGGTGGCGGCCGGCGACGCGCTGTACCTCAGCCGCGACGGGGTGGTCTGGCTGCGGGTGGACCTGCCCGTGACGTCGGCGGCGCCGGCGGCCGCGGCCCCGAGCGGCGGGCACCAGCACGGCCCGGCCGCCCCGCCCAACCCGATCACGGCCCTGGCCGCGGGTCAGTCGCGGGTGTTCGCGGGCACCGCCCAGGGCCTGTTCGCCAGCGGCTTCGCGGGGCCGCTGCAGCAGGTGGCGTTCCCGGGCGGCGGCGTGCGCGGGCTGGCGATGGCCGGCGACACGCTGTGGGCGGCCTCGGCGGCGGGCCCGATGGTCAGCCGGGATGGCGGCCGGTCGTGGGCCGCCGAGACGGCCGGCCTGAGCCGGCCGGCCGACGCGGCGGCCATCGCGTACGTGGGCCGCGACGTGTTCGTCAGCGACACGACGGGCGTGTTCGCGTGGCGGCCGGGCGCCGCCGCCTGGGAGCGCACGTCGTCGATGCCCGGCGTCACCCGGCTCAGCCCGGCCGGCGGCGCGCTGTACGCGTCGTCGGAGACCACGACCGACCTGCGGGTCCTGGCCGCCGGCCGCTGGACGGACCTGGGCCTGCCGGCGCCGGTCCACGTCCACCACGGCGAGGTGCACGGCCAGGCGGCCACGGTGCTGTCGGCGGACGGCCGGCTGTACGCGGCGGGGACGCCGGAGGGCGTGTCGGCCAGCGCGGATGGCGGCTGGACCTGGACGCAGCTGGGCGGCGGGCTCGGCGACGGCGTGCCGGGCCAGGCGGTCGCCCGCCAGGGCAGCCTGTGGGCGGCGACGTCGGGCGGCCTCTACCGGTTCCCGCTGGCGCCCGGCGGGGGCGCCACGGCAAGCTGGTGGGCGATGGTGCTGGCGCTCGCGCTCGGCCTCGGCGTGGTCGCGGCCGCCGTGAGCGGGCTCGACCCGAGACGGAGGCGCGGCCGCGAGCGCTGACCCGGCCAAGCAGGCCGTTCGCGAGCTGGCCTGGACGCGGCTCCAGGAGGCGGGCGCCGCCCGCTTTCCCGGGGCCCGCGGCCGCATCCCCAACTTCACCGGGGCCGAGGCCGCCGCCGAGCTGCTGGCCGCCCAGCCCGAGTGGGTGGCGGCCCGCGTGATCAAGGCCAACCCCGACCTCCCCCAGCTCCCCGCCCGGGCCCGGGCGCTGGCCGGCGGCAAGCGCCTCTACATGGCCGTGCCTCGCCTGGCCGCCGAGCGGCCGTTCGTGCTGCTCGACCCGGCCCAGCTCGACGTCCCGCCCCGGCGCGCCGCCTCCATCAGGGGCGCGCTGGAGCACGGCCGGCCGGTGGCGATCGAGGAGATGGAGCGGGTGGACCTGGTGGTGTGCGGCACGGTCGCGGTCAACCGGGCCGGCGTCCGGGTCGGCAAGGGCGGCGGCTTCTCGGACCTGGAGTTCGGCCTGCTGGTCGAAGCCGGGCCGGTGGATGCCGCCACGCTGCTCACGACGACGGTGCATCCGAGCCAGGTGCTGGACGGCGACCTGCCCGAGACCGACCACGACTTCCGCGTGGACCTGGTGGTGACGGCGGACCAGGCGATCCGCACGGGCGCCACCGGCCGCCCGCGGGGCATCCTCTGGGACCACCTCGACGAGGCCAAGATCGCCGAGGTCCCGGTCCTCGCGCGCCTGCGTCCATAACGTCCCCTCCCGTGCCACACTGCTGAGTGCGTGTACCCGTTCGAGCGGTTCAGCGAGGACGCCAAGAAGGTGCTGACCAGGGCCCAGGGGGAGGCGGAGCGGGCGCACCACAGCTACATCGGCACCGAGCACCTGCTGCTCGGGCTGCTGCAGGGCGACACGGAGGCCTCCCGCATCCTGGTCAGCCTGGGCGTGGACGACGCCCGGGCGCGCGACCAGATCGAGCGGGTGCTCGGCCGCAACGAGCGGATCATCATCCAGCAGATCGTCCCGACCTCGCGGGTCAAGAAGGTGATCGAGATCTCCTTCGAGGCGGCCAGGCGCGAGGACAGCGCCATGGTCACGCCCGAGCACCTCGTGATCGGCCTGCTCGAGGAAGGGGAGGGCATCGCGGCCCACGTGCTGGAGGAGATGGGCGTCACGCTCGACAGGTTCCAGGGCGCGCGGACCGGCGTCCCCGCCGAGCGCACGCCCTGGCCGCCGGTCGGCGCGCGCGTGCTCGTCCACGACCCGGAGCCGCCCTACCGCCTGTGGGAGGGCGCCGTCACCGGGTACGAGGAGGGGGCCGTCGTCGTGTCCGTCCCCGGCCACCCCGGCGCGCCGGAGGCCCGCGTCGCGGCCGCCGAGCTGCACGTGCTCCCGGTGGCGCGGTCGACGCTCGACTGCGCGCGCTGCAGGTACGCTGAGAGCAGGAACTAGCGTGGCCGTCAGCCCGGTCGGCGCCTGGGAAGCGGTCGCCGGGATCCCGGACGGCGCCAGCGTGGCGCTGGGCCGCCCGGCCGCCCTATTCCTGGTCGAGGAGCTGATCCGGCAGGGCCGCTCCGGCCTGCGCCTGGTCGGCGTGCCGACGGGCGGCCGGGCCGTCGAGCTGCTGATCGCCGCCGGCTGCGCGGAGTCGCTGGAGTGCAGCGGCGTGGACCTGGGCGAGGACGGCCAGGCGCCCGCCTTCGGCCGGGCGGTCGAGTCGGGCGCGCTGCGCATGATCGACTCGAGCTGCCCGGCGATGCTGATGGCGCTCCAGGCCGGCGCGTCGGGCGTGTCGTTCACGCCGGTCCCGGGCCTGCTCGGCTCGGACCTGCTGCGCGCGCGGCCGGACTTCCGCGTCATCGCCGACCCGTTCCGGCCCGACCGGCCGGTGGTCCTGGTGCCGGCCCTCGTGCCCGAGTTCGCGCTGCTGCACGGGCGGTGGGCCGACGCGGACGGCAACGTCGTGATCGGGACCGAGTTCGACGACCGGCTCGTGGCGCAGGCCGCCCGGCACGTCGTCTACTCGGTGGACGAGCTGCGCGAGGAGCCCGCGCGAACGCTGGCGGTGGGGGAGCAGGTGGTGCCGGCGGCATTCGTGGACGCGCTCGTGGTTGTTCCGCACTGAGGAGCTGATGGCCTGCGCCATCGCGCGGGCCCTGAAGGACGGCGAGTACGTGGGCGTCGGCGTCAACTCGCCGATCCCGGCCGCCGCGGTGCTGCTGGCCAGGCGGACCCACGCGCCGGCGCTCCGCTTCCGCCTGCCCGGCATCGAGGGCGCGGAGCCGTTCATCGGCTCCAGGGAGTTCTTCGACTTCGCCCAGCGCGGCCGGCTGGACGTGTTCTTCCTCTCCGGCGTGCAGATCGACGCCCGCGGCCGGATCAACCTGCACGTGCTGGGCGACTACGAGCGGCCCGAGCGCCGGTTCGCGGGCGCGTTCGGCTCCGCGGTCCTGTACCCGATCGTGCCCCGCGTCATCCTGTTCCGGACCGAGCACTCGCCCCGCGTGTTCGTGCCCGAGGTGGACTTCGTGACCGCGGCCGGCACGCCCGACCGGGTCGTCACGTCCCTGGCCGTGCTCGGGTTCGACCGGGCGGCCGGCCGGCTGGTGCTGGACTCGTACCACCCGGGCCAGTCGGTCGAGAGCGTGCGGGCCGCGACCGGGTTCGACCTGGCGGCGCGGCCGATGGTGCGGGAGACGTCGCCCCCGAGCGTGGAGCATCTCCGCGTGCTGCGCGAGGAGGTGTACCCGCTGCTGGCCGCCGTCTACCCGGCGTTCGTGGCCAGGATGCTCAGCGGTCCCAGGCCTTCCTCGTCGCCGCGATGAGGACCACGACCATGACCGCCACGATCCCGACCTCGATGGCCAGGCACCGGTCGAACGACCAGCCGTCGGCCAGCGCGCCGCTGATCGCGCCCCACTCGGCCACGATCCCGACCAGCAGGCCGATCGCCGCGGCGAGCGTGCCGATGCCCGCGACGATCCACATTCCCGACAGGAAAGATGGTCGCATAGCTGATAGTCAGCCTATCAAATAAGTCGGGCCGCCACACGGGCCTCGTCACGCCGCGCCCGGGCGGTGACACAATGCAGCATGATGGAGAGGAGCCTCACCGTGGCGAGACGCGCCTGGTGAGCTGGTTCCTCGACCCGGCCTCCATCGCGCTGGTGGGCGCCACCGAGCGCTCGCTCTGGTCCACCATCCTCGTCGGCAACTTCCGCACCTGCGGCTACGGCGGCCAGGTCCACCTGGTGCACCCGCGCAACGCCGAGGCGTTCGGGCAGCGCTGCTACCCCACCGTCGAGGCGATCCCGGGCGGCGTCGACCACGCGTACGTGATGACCGGCACCGCGGCCGCGTTCGACGTGATCGAGGACTGCGGGCGGGCCGGCGTGCGCAGCGTGACGATGCTCACGTCCGGCTTCCGCGAGACCGGCCCCGATGGTGCCGCGCTGGAGGCCCGGCTGGTCGAGCGCTGCCGCGAGCTCGGCATCCAGGTCCAGGGGCCCAACTGCCTCGGCTTCGTCAACTACCACACGGGCGTGCCGGCGTACGGGCTCGTGCTCAACCCGCCGCTGGAGCCGGGCGGGATCGCGCTGCTCAGCCAGAGCGGCGCGATGCTGCTGCAGTTCCACCGGCTGGCCCAGATCCGCGGCACCGGGCTCGCGTACACCGTGTCGATCGGCAACGAGGCGATGCTCGACGCGGCCGGGTTCTTCGACATGCTGCTGGAGCGGCCCGAGGTGCGCGTCCTGGGCGCGCTGCTGGAGGGCATCCGCCACCCCGACCGGTTCCTGGCCGTGGCCGACCGGGCGCTGGCCGCCGGCAAGCCGCTGGTCGTGTACAAGGTCGGCGGCGGCGAGGTGACGTCTCGCTCGATCGCCGCCCACACCGGCTCGCTGGCCGGCGCGGACGCGGTGGTGGACGCGGCGTTCCACCAGCACGGCGTGGTCCGGGTGCACAGCCTGGAGGAGCTGGTCGAGACGTGCGCGCTGCTCGCCGCGCGGGGCTGGCCGGCAGGGCCGCGGACCGCCGTGATCACGACGTCCGGCGGCGCGTGCGGCATCATCGCCGACCAGGCGGCCGGGACCGCGGTCGAGCTGCCCGACTTCGCGCCCGAGACGAAGGCGCGGCTGGCCGAGCTCCTGCCCGACTTCGGGACGCCGCAGAACCCGCTCGACACGACCGGCGTGATCGTGGACCAGCCGGGGCTGCTCGGGGCCTGCATCGACGCGGTCGCCGGCGAGGGCGGCTACGACGCGCTCCTCGTCAACTCGGACCTGCCCCGCGACCCGGGCCCCAACCCGGCGATCACGGAGCGCCGGGTGGTCGCCCTGGCCGAGGCGCTGGCCCGGGCGCCGATCTTCAGCGCCGTGGCCAGCAGCTCCGCCATGGACCCGACGCCGTTCGTCCGCGACCTGACGGCGCGGCACGGCCTCCACTTCGCGGGCGGTCTGGGGATGGCGGTGCGGGCGCTGCACCACGCGATCGGCTACGGCCGGGGCCGGGCGCGGGCCGCCTGGCGGCAGGTCGGGCCGGCCGCGGCGGACCGCGAGCCGCCGTTCCTGGTCCAGGGCTGGCAGGGCGTCGTGCCCGAGCTGGAGGCCAAGCGCCTCCTCGCCGAGTACGGCCTCCGCGCCCCCCGCGAGCGGCTGGCGGTCGACGCGGACCAGGCCGCCGCCATCGCGGAGGAGATCGGCTACCCGGTCGTCCTGAAGGTGCAGTCGCCGGACATCGCCCACAAATCAGAGGCCGGCGGGGTCGTCCTCGACCTGCGTGGCGCGGACGAGGTGCGCGCGGCCTGGGCGTCGGTGCTGGCGGCGGTGCGCTCGCACCGGCCGGACGCGCGCGTCGACGGCCTCCTGGTCGCCGAGCAGGTGGAGCC
>VBJR01000288.1 GCA_005880175.1 Chloroflexota bacterium | reverse complement strand
GGAATTCGACCCGGCTACGGCGGATTGCCGGTACAGGGAACCGCCAGCTCCCCATCTAGCGCGGCCTCACAAAGTCTACCCTCGCGGCGCCGGGACGCCGAGGATCGCCGGTCGGTTGGCCCAGAACAGGTTCACGAACGTGGCCAGCGCCGCGACCGGCAGCAGCACCTCGGCGACCACCAGCAGGACGTCGGTGCTCCAGCCCAGGCCGCGGAACAGCGCGAGCCCGCCCAGCAGCACGCCGATCAGCGTGGTGGACACCTGGCCCAGGGGCGTGTGGTGCAGCTGCGGCCGGCGCCCCGCCAGCATCAGGCCGGCGCCCACCACGGCCGGGAGCGCGTAGCGCAAGATCACGACCAGCGCGAGCCACCACGGGTACGCCCCACCCAGCGTCAGGCCGATCGCCACCGCCCCGAAGAAGACGCCGTCCACCACGGGGTCCAGGCCTCCGCCCAGCCGCGTCGGGCTGCCGAACCGGCGCGCGATCGCGCCGTCCACCAGGTCGCTCAGGCCGGCCAGGCTGACGACGGCCGCCAGCTCCAGGAGCCGCGACGGCAGCAGCGAGTAGACGAGGGCCGGGCCGGCCAGGTGCGCCCGGGACAGCGAGACCTGGTTGGCCACCCCGGGCAGGAACGCGCCGACCACCGCCAGGGCCGCGAACCAGGCCGCCAGCAGCGGCAGCTGCGGCGGCCGGACGAGCGCGAGCCAGGTCAGGTCGGCGGCCAGCAGGACGGCGCTGCCGACGATCCCGACCGTGCTCGGCCGGATCAGGATCCGGGTGGCATCACCGGCTGCGGGCACGGCGCCCTCACGGGAGCTTGAGCGCCGCCGCCCCCTGGAGCGCCAGTCCGCTGATGGGGTTGGCCAGCAGCGTGTAGAGCAGGACCAGGAGCGCGGGGGCCAGGGGGGCGGGCGACCAGCTGCGAGCCTGCGCCCGTGCGCCCCTCGGCGGCTCCGGACCCGGCTCCAGGTACATCTGGCGGATCACCCGGACCACGCCGAACATCGCGAGCAGGGAGCCGAGCAGGCCGACCGCCAGCACCCACGCCGAGTTCGAGCGGATCAGCTCGGCCGCCACCGCCAGCTGGCCCACGAAGCCGGCCAGCGGAGGCACGCCCGCCAGTGAGAGCAGCAGGATCGTCAGGCCGACCGCGCGGATGGGCTGGGCCCGGCGCAGGCCGGCGAGCTGGATGTCCCCCCCGTCGTCCGCGGCCAGCGCGGGCGCGGCCGCCGCTGCCAGGAGCAGCGCGCCGAGCACGAGCAGGGCCGCGGCGGAGCCGCGCCGGTCGTGCAGCGCCAACCCGGCGGCGAGCCAGCCGACCTGGCTCACGATCAGCCACGCGACGATCGCCCGGGCCGAGCCCGCCGTCGCGGCGCGCAGACCGCCCAGCGCCATCGCGAAGGCGGCTAGCACCGACAGCCACGGCGCCCAGGCCAGGTTGACCGCGTCGAGGCCGCCCAGGAGACGTGCCGCGACCACCGCGGCCACGCCCGTCAGCAGCCCTCCGAGCGCTCCGGCGCCCACCGGGCCGACGGCCAGGCCCCCCTCCAGCGTCGCGAGCTGGAAGGGCGCCAGGCCGAGGCGGACGACGACGCCCGTCAGGGTCAGCAGCAGCGCGAACGCCAGCGGGGCGCCGATCGCGCTCGGTTTCAGACCGGCCGCGAGGGCGGCCAGCGACGCGCCGCCCGCCATCGCGTACAGCGTGGCGAAGCCGACCAGGACCAGCGCCCCGGCCACGCCCGACACGAGCAGGAGCCGGGCACCCACCTCGCGGGCGCTGACGCCGGCCGCGGCGACGGCGGCCAGGGCCGCCAGCTCCAGGCCCGCCCACAGGCCGACCAGCGACGTCGCCGACGCCGCGACCATGCCTCCGAACGCGACCAGGAACGCCAGCGGCAGTGCGCTCCAGCCGGAGTCCGGGTCGCCGGCCTCGAGGTCGGCGGCGACCAGCACCACGAGCCCGAGCAGGAGGGCGCCCTTGGCGAACAGCGCGAACCGGTCCTGCTGCCAGCCACCGCCGAACAGCGTCCCGACCGCCGCGCCCAGCCAGAGCTCGAGGCCCAGCGCGACGACGGCGGCGACGAGGGCGCCGATGCGCAGCCACAGCCAGCGCCGGCGCGGCAGCAGGCGGGCGGCCAGCAGCAGCGCGACCGCGGAGGCCACGATCACCGCCTCGGGAGCGAGCACCCACGTCCTCATGGCGCGGGCGAGGGTGTCGGCGAGGCCGTGTCGGACGGGGACGGGCTGGGCGTCGGCGACGGCGACGGGGTCGGCGTCGGCGTGGTCGCGTACGTCGAGGCGAGGTCGGCGGTCGATGTGTTCACGATGTTCACCAGGCCGGGGTCCACGACGGGGATCCCGAAGAGCTTGGGGCCGCCGGGGAGCAGACCCACCCACAGCAGGGCGCCGACCAG
This sequence comes from Chloroflexota bacterium, assembly GCA_005880175.1. The sequence goes on along the minus strand of VBJR01000288.1, from coordinate 19,346 downwards.
GATGCCGAGGTACCACGAGTCGGACAGCGTCGCGTCCGACGGCGTGGGAGCGTCCGGGTTGGGCGCGCCGAACACCACGCGGTGCATCAGCCGGGCGCAGGCCGCGGCGCCGATCACGAGCCCGATGGCAACCACGAACACGGCCGCGGGCTGCGAACGGAACGAGCCGAGGAACACCATCAGCCCGGACGTCCACGTGGCCAGGAAGGGGATGCCGAGCACCGCCAGGCAGCCGACCAGCAGCAGCCAGGAGAGCTTCGGGATGCGCCCGGCGAGGCCGGCCGCCAGACCCAGGCTGCGCGCCTGCGCGCGCTCGGACAGCGTCGCGGCGGCGCCCGCCACGAGCGCCGCCGCCAGGCCGCCCGCGAACAGGAACAGGACCGTCCCGTCCAGCGACAGCGGCGTCAGGCCGGCGACGCCCAGGACGGTCACGCCGCCCGGGACCAGCGCCAGGTACGCCGCCAGCCGGCGGACGTCGTTCGTCCGCAGCGCGGCCAGCACCGCGTACACGACGGTGAGCGCCGCGAAGGCGCCCACGAACGGCGCCAGCGTGCGCGCGGCGTCGTGCTCGATGCCCGCGTACAGGCGGACCAGCACGTACCCGCCGAGCCGGCTGGCGGCGCCCGCCACGATGATCACCACGCCGGCCGGCGCCTCCGACAGCGCGTCCCGGAACCAGCTGTGGAACGGCACCAGCGGCAGCCGGGTGGCGGCGGCGAGCGCGAACAGCACGGCGATCACGAGCTGGACGCGCGGGCTGATCGCCGCCTTGGCCAGCGTGTCCACGTCGAAGCTGGTCGAGCCGGCCGCGCTGTAGAGCAGCACCATGCCGGCCAGCAGCGCCGCCGTGCCGAGGCCCCAGTAGGCGAGGAGCCGGCCGGCCGCGAGCGTGCGCCTCGGACCGCCGTACCCCGCGACGAGGATGGCGATCGGCACGGCGGACGCGGCCCAGAACAGGAACAGCACGAAGAGGTCGCGAGCCACGACCACGCCGTTGATCGTCGACTGCGTCAGCAGCAGCAGGACGAAGTACGTGCGCGCACGCTCGCGCACGTCCCACGACGCGATCACGGCGACCAGGCCGATCAGGCCGTTCAGCAGCAGGAGCGCCATGCCGATGCCGTCCACGCCGAGGTGGTAGCTCACCCCCAGCGCCGGCAGCCAGGGCAGGTTCTCCTCGAACTGCAGGCCGCTGGTGTACGCCTGGAACTGCGAGTAGCCGATGATCATCAGCGCCAGCGCGCCGGCGTTCGTCCAGAACGCGACGCCCAGGAACCAGCGGCCCTGGCCGGGCCGGGGCTCGGGGATGATCGCGGTGACCGCCGCCATCACGGCGGGGCCCCACACCAGCAGGCTGAGCAGGAAGCTGAACCCGATGACGTTCGCGCCGAACGTGGCCGGCGTCGGGCTGGCCGACGCGGACGGCGAGGGCGCGACCGTCTCCAGCCACGGGGCGACGATGTGCGGGCCCGCGGCCAGCAGCCCGGTCAGCCAGCCGCTCACGGTCGGACCTCCTCGCTAGAAGCAATTCCCGGGGGCGACGTACGCGAGGGCTCCGCCCGAGTGTGTGAGTGGCTCTTCCCTGGATCACCGACGCCGCCCGCACACGCGAAGCGATGGGCCGCGGGCGCTCCGAACGTCCCGGACGAGCGGGGGGGTTCCGGAAGGGGGGGCCTGCCCCCCCTTGCACTGGTCATGGGCGAAGCCCCTGGGCCACCAGGCCGAACACGACCGCGAGGATCACGGCCAGGCCGATCAGCGTCGGCACCCAGGGCAGGCTGCGCTCGGCCACGCCGGCGAGCCCGCCCGCGCCCGTGAGCGCGCGGCCGACGCCCGTCTCCACCGCCGGGACGCCGACGTCCTCCACGCCGGTCACGATCGTGCCGCCGGGCTTCGCGAAGAACCGGTCGTACAGGCCGCCGGCCTGCTCCCAGATGACGCCGAACCGCTCGCCCAGCCGGGCGCACACGTCCAGCGCCGCGTCCTTCCGGAACAGGAACGCCCACGTCGCCGCGGCCGCGCCCGCCAGTGGCGCCAGCACCCACAGCGCGTCGGTGCCCAGCCCCTCGACGGGGTGCCCGCCGGCGCCCAGGTAGCTGACCCAGGCGGGGAAGAACGGCAGGACCAGCGTGGCGACGCCCAGCACCGAGCAGGCCAGCGCGCTCCCGACGACCGAGGGCGCGGCCTCGCGGACCCGGGCCGGCTCGAACGCCCGCCGGCGCTTCAGCTCGCCGTGCGCGGCCGCCAGGTACGGACGCAGGGCCGCGAACGCCACCAGCGCGAGCGCCGGCACGAACGCGATCCAGATCACCTTTCCCAGCCGCAGCATCCCGAGCTCCAGGCCCGCCAGCGCCACCACGGCGCTCGACAGCAGCAGCGCCGCCGACGTCAGCGGCATGCGGAAGCCGCCGCCCTCCAGTCGCTCCCACCCGCCGCCCATGGCGCGCAGGTCCACCGTGCGCATGGCCGCCGCCGCGGCGGAGCCGGCCAGGAGGCCGGCGGTGCGGGCGGCGGCGACCGCCAGCACGCCCATGAACCCGACGCCGATCGCGACCGGGTACGTCATGCCGAGCAGCGCCAGCGCCAGCGCGCCCGACGAGGCGAGCAGCAGCGTCCGCCGGAGCTCGACGCCGAGCAGGCTCAGCAGCGGCCCGACGATCGCGGCCGCCACCAGGGTGTAGTGCACGATGCGGGGCGCCTGCGGCCCGGCGGCTGCCAGGACGGGCGCGGTCTTGAGCAGCAGGGTGCCGGCGAGCACCGGCCACACGCCGGCCACCAGGGCCAGGCCGGCGGCCGGCGCCTCGACCGTGCCCGTCTGCCAGGCCGTGAACGGCCAGATGCAGGCGCGGACGGCGACGGCCCCGAACAGCAGCACCGCGGCGACGGTGAGCGACTTGAGGCCGACGCCGAGCGTGGTGGACAGCTCGGGCAGCAGCGTGTCGAGCGTCAGCGTCCCGTACCGCGAGTACAGCAGGCCGACCGCGCACAGCAGCGCGATGTCGCCCAGGAACGGGAGCGCGAGCGCGATCCGGCTCCGCTGGCCCGCGCCCTCCGTGCCCCAGCGGTGGCCGAGGAGCAGGTACGTGGCCAGCCCGGCCGCGAGCCAGAAGGCCAGCAGCTCGGCCAGGTCGCCGCTGACGATCACGCCGGCCGCGCCGAGCGTGAGGAGCAGCACGTTGACCTGGAAGCGGACCGGCCCCTGCTCGGCCCGGCCGCTCAGGCGGTGCCACGTGAGGCAGGCCAGGACGATGACGATGACGGTGAGCAGGGCGGCTAGGATCGCGTGGTCGATGCGGAACGACAGGTCGATGCCGAAGCCCTGGAAGCGCTGGTCGCCCGTGAACGCGACCGGGATGTTCAGCCACTGATAGGCGGACTCGTAGCGGCTCGACTGGCGGAAGCGGGCCCAGCCGATCATCAGCGCGGCCGCCAGCATGACGATGACCGTCAGCTGGGCGGTCGTGGCGGCGCCCCGGCGGCTGCGCACGCTGCCCAGCACGAGCACGTAGCCAACCACCGGCGCGGCCAGCAGCAGGGGCACCACCCAGGGCAGGGTGCTCGCCGGGTCGAAGTGGAAGCCGCCGCCGCGGGCCGTGGACACGGCCGACGCGGCGGTGAGCGCGAGGCCCCAGCCCCGCTGGGCGGTTGCGGTGACGACCGTGAGCGGAATCAGCGCTCCGCCCTCCGTCCCGTCATCGCCCGGCCCAGGATCGCGGCCGCCAGGCCGACGACCGCGGCGAGGGCGGCCAGCTCCTCTCCCGTCTGCGGGTCGGCCGCGCCCGCCGAGAAGCGGCTCACGCCCGCCATGCACACGGCCGCACCCGCCGCCAGCATGGGCAGCGCGGCGAGCGCGGCGACCGGCTCCCGGCGCCAGGCGGCGGTGAAGGCGCCGCAGGCGACGAGCACCGCGCCCACTCCCAGCGCCGCCGCGAACGTCATCGTCACGACCGTCGGCTCCGGGCGAGCGCGCCGACCGCCAGCGCGGCGGTGAGCGTCGCGCCCACGGCCTCGAGCGCCAGCGCGTCGCGGCCGAAGAAGACGCGCCCGAGCCCGACGGCGTCGAAGGCGGACCCGTCGTGGCTGCCACGGGCGAAGGTGCTGCCCAGGGCCACGACCAGCAGCAGCACCAGCAGCACCGCCGAGGCCACCGCGCCCAGCTGGGCGGACAGGGCCGCGCGGCCCCCGCCCGGCGTGGCCACGGGGTCACCGGCGGCGCGCCGGCCGCCGCGGGCGGGCGCCGCCGCGTCCATCGAGCCGAGCAGCACCGCCGAGGCACCGAGACACACCAGCGCGACCAGGGCGGCGAACCCCGCGGAGAGGCTGGCCAGCACGCCCGCGGTGCCCAGGGCCAGGACCAACAGGCCCAGGAGGCGCCACTGAGCGGCCGGACCAAGGGCTGCGCCCACCGCTCCTGCCACCGCCAGGATCGCGCAGAGGAAGAAGACGATCGTCAGAACGACGTCCACGCGAACTCCGTTTTTCAGCTCATTTCCGGTCGAGTTGACGGACGCGGATCAGTCGGAGCGACCGGGAGCTCCGAGGCGCCAAGCATACAGGGACACGCCGATCGCAACGAGCAGGAGGAACACGCCGGCCGCCGCCAGCGAGGCCGCCCGAAACGTCGTGGACGGCAGCGCGGACACGAACGCGACGATGATCAGGATCGCGCTGATCGCCGCCCCCCCGACCGCCACCGGCTCCGGCTGCGTCGCGAGCAGTCGGCGCATCCATCCTTCCATGGCGGCCAATTGAACCAGAGCGGGCCGTGCCGCTGCCGGCCTGCGACAAGCGCGCCTGTCCTCGGCGCGTCGCCGTCACAGTTCCACGACGAAAATGGCACCTCCGGCGGGGTCGTTGCCGGCCCAGATGCGGCCGCCGTGCTGGGCCACGATCCAGCGCGCGATCGCGAGGCCGAGGCCGGACCCGCCGTCGGAGCGGGACGCCCCGGGCTGGTAGAAGCGCTCGAAGATGCGCTCCTCCTCGCCGGGCGGGATGCCGGGGCCGCGGTCGCCCACGATCAGCGTCGCGCCGCCGGGCAGGCGCGGGCGGACCCACATCGTGCCCGTGCCGCCGCCGTGGCGGCGGGCGTTGTCGGCGAGGATCCACGCCAGCTGGGTGAGCGCGTCCGCGTCCCCGAGCACGAGCGCGGTCTCCAGCGCCGCGTCCAGGCCGGCCCGGCGCGCGACCGGCTCGGCCACCTGGGCCAGGTCCAGCGGGGCGCGGCGGAGCTCCTGGCCGGCGTCGGCCCGGGCCAGCGTGAGGAGGCCGTCCACCAGGCGGCTCATCCGCTCGCTCTCGGCGGCGATGTCCACCACCGCCTCGCGGGCGTCGCCCGGCTCGAGCGGCGGCTCGCGCTGGAGCAGGCCGGCGTTGCCGCGGATGGTGGTGAGCGGCGTCCGCAGCTCGTGGGACGCGTCGGCGACGAAGCGGCGCTGGCTCTCCTGGGCGTCCTCCAGCCGGCCCAGCATCGCGTTGAACGCCTCGGTGAGGCGGCCCACCTCGTCCCGCGGCTGGACGGGCGGCAGCCGGCGGCGGAGGTCGCGCGTCCAGCCCACCTCCTCGGCCACGGCGGCCATCGTGCGCAGCGGCCCGAGCGCCCGGCCGGCGACGAGCCAGATGGTCGCGACGCCGGCCATCATCGCGACCACGGCCGTGACCAGCAGGTACGTGAGCAGGGCGCGGGCGGTGCGCTCGACCTCGCCCAGGTGCTCGCCCGTGACCAGGTAGCCGCCGGTGGGCGCCGGCTGGACGAGGACGCGCACGTTGTCGTTCCGCGCGACGGAGACCGTGTACGGGGTGTTCAGCGTCAGCGGGACCGGCAGGCGGGTCGGGATCTGCCCCTGGCCGCCCTGCCGCACCGGCCGCAGCACCCCGTCCGGGCCGGCCTCGGCGCTGAACGTCGTGTTCGGCCGGGCGGCCCACAGGTCCTGGTCCACGGTCGCCCGGCCGCCGCCCAGGATCGCCAGGAAGAGCAGGAGGCCGAACATGGCCACGGTCCCGCACACGACCAGCGCACCGAAGACCGCGATCCGGGCCTGGATCGACAGCGCCAACCGGCTACTCCTTCAGCACGTAGCCCACGCCCCGCACTGTCTGGATCAGGCGCGGCTCGCCGAGCTTGGCGCGCAGGTAGCCCACGTACACGTCCACGACGTTGCTGACGGCGTCGAAGTCGCCGCCCCAGACCGCCTCCAGCAGCTGGTCCCGGTTCAGCACCTGCCGCGGGTTGCGCAGGAAGTGGCAGAGCAGGTCGAACTCGGTCGTGGTCAGGACGACCTCGCGGCCGGCCCGGAACGCCTCGCGGGCGCCGACGTCGACGTCCACGTCCGCGTAGGCCAGCCGCTGGCGGCGGGCCGGGGCCCGGCGGCGGAGCAGGGCCCGCACCCGGGCCATCAGCTCCTCGTACGCGAACGGCTTGACCACGTAGTCGTCGGCGCCGCTGTCCAGGCCGCGGACCCGCTCGGACGTCGCGTCGCGGGCCGTGAGCATCAGGATCGGGACGTCGTCGGCCGCCCGCAGCCGCCGGCACACCTCCAGCCCGTCGATGCCGGGCAGCATGAGGTCGAGGAGGACGAGGTCGGGCGGCCGGCGGGCGGCGCTGGCCAGCGCCGCCCGGCCGTCCAGCGCCACGTCCACGCTGCACCCCTCGTAGTGCAGCGCGCGCTTGAGCGCGGCGACGATGCGGGCGTCGTCGTCCACGACGAGCACGTGCGGGCGGTCCACAACCCGCCAGTATCGCGACGGTCGCGTGAGAACGCGATGAGAGGCGCTGAGCGGTCTCGGGTCGAGGCTGGGCGGCGGGGACCGCCCACTTGCCGTACAAGCGCCACGCCATGAACGTGGGCATGACGTGGCTGCGGTACGGCAACGCTCGGTCGTGAACCGGGGCGCCGCGCCGGGAAGTCCGGGCTACGACAGCTCGCGGTCGGCCAGCAGGTCCAGCGCCGCGAGCGGGCCCGACGTCCGGACCACGTCGGGCAGGGCCGCCCGCAGGGCGGGCTCGACCTCGGCCGCGAGCTGGGCCCGGCGCTCCGGCGGCAGGCCCGGCCGGCGCTGGGCGTACGCCTGGACGAACCGGTGCAGGCGCGGGTCCAGCCGCAGCGCCGGCCGGGCGACCGCCCGCGCGGTGCCGTTCGCCTCGTCCGGGCCGGCGCTCAGGTCGTCCAGGCGCACCGCCGCCCGCTCCCGGATCACGATCGTGCCCGCGGCCAGGTCGCCGAGCCGCTGGCTGCGCGCCGTGCCGAACATCACGATCGTGCCCAGCGCGTACGACCAGGGCAGGAAGTCCACGACCCGGAGCAGGTTCCGGATCACGGCCTGGCCCACGGTGATCGGCCCGCCGCGGGCGTCGATCACGCGCAGATGCAGGACGTACTTGCCCACGGTCTGGCCCGACCACAGGGCCTCGGGCAGGATCCAGTAGGCCCACACCGACGCGAACGCCAGGACCACGAACAGCAGCGCGCCCACGACGGGCTGGCCGCCGACCGTCGCGATCCCGAACCCGACCAGGCCGATCGCGACCACGATGGCCGTGAGCACCAGCAGGTCCAGGAGCTGCGCCGTGAACCGGCTGCCGAGCCCGGCCGTCTCGAACCGGAACGCCACCTGCTCCGGCGTCGCCACGACGAGGTCTTCGGGGAGGGCGCCGGGCGGCCTCTGCAACGACACTGGCGCCATCATAGGGGCCGTGCGCGCGAGCGACTTCGTGGCCCGGCGGCGGCCCGAGTGGGAGCGGCTGGAGGGCCTCCTGGCACGGTCCGGCCGGCCCCGCGGCCTCGGCCCCGACGACGCCCTGGCGCTGGCCGGGCTGTACCGGCGGGCGACCGCCGACCTGGCCCGCGCCCAGCGCGACTGGCCCGACGAGCCCGTCGCCCACTACCTGAACGGCCTGGTGGCGCGCGGCCACGGCGCGATGTACCGCGACCGGGGCGCGCTGCTGCCCCGGCTGGCCCGCTTCTACGCCGTCACGGTGCCGCGGACGTACCGGGCGTCGGCGCCGTTCCTGGTGGCGTCGGCCCTGCTCCTGTTCGGGCCGGCGCTCGTCGCGTTCGTGGCGCTGCTCGCCCAGCCGGGCCTGGCCGACGGCTTCGTGCCGCCCGCGCTGGTGGACGGCGTGAAGCAGCACCGGCTGTGGACGCAGATCCCGTCCGACACGAGGCCGCTGGCGTCCGGGCTGATCATGACGAACAACCTGTGGGTCAGCGGCCTGGCGTTCTCGCTGGGCATCCTGCTCGCGGTGCCCACCGTCGTGGTGCTGGTCACCAACGGCGTGAACCTGGGCGCGCTGCTCGGCCTGACCACGGCCTACGGGGTGGGCGGCGGCCTGCTGGAGTTCGTCGTGGCGCACGGCGTGCTGGAGCTGTCCGTCGTCGTGGCGGCCGGGGCCAGCGGCCTGATGCTGGGCTGGTCGATCCTCTCGCCCGGCGACTACCGGCGCCGGGACGCGCTGGTGCTGGCGGCGCGGCGCGCGTACGTGCTGCTGGTCGGCCTGGGGCCGCTGCTGGTGGTCGCCGGCGTGATCGAGGGCAACCTGAGCCCGTCAGGAGCACCGTTCGCCGCGAAGGCGGCGGTGGGGCTGCTCACCGGCGGCCTGCTGTACGCCTGGCTCCTGCTCGGTGGCCGCGAGCGGCAGCCTGCGGCTCAGACCAGGCCGCGTTCCTTCAGCTCCAGGTAGCGCTCGACGACGGCCGGGCTGAGGCGGCCCGCCTCGACGTCCAGGCACTCCACCCCGCCCCGCTGGAGCGTCTCGAACGCCCGCCGCCGCGCCGCGACCAGCTCCTCGGCCGCCGCCCAGCGGTACGCGTCGCCCGAGCGCCCGACCGGCTCGCGCAGCGCGGCCGCGACGGTCGGGTCCGTCATCGCCACGACCAGCAGCCGGTGGCGGGCGCCGAGGCGCAGGCCGTGCGTGACCAGGTCGGCCGACGCGGCCGGGTCGAGCACATCCGTGAGCGCGATCACGAGCGCCCGGCCCCGCACCTGGTGGGCCAGGTACGCGAACGCGTCGCCGAACTCCGGCTCCGCGTAGCTGGCCTGGACGCCGTGCAGCACCGCGTTGATCGACGTCACCTGGCGGGTCCCCCGGCGGGGCGCCAGGAACGCCCGCACCCGCTCGTCGAACGTCAGCAGGCCGACCCGGTCGCCCTGCGACTGCGCGACCCACGCCAGCAGCAGCGCCGCGTTGACCGCGTGGTCGAGCCGGGTCAGGTGGCCGGCCGGCGCCGTCATCAGGCGGCCGCAGTCCAGCGCGAGGACGACCTGCTGCCCGCGCTCGGCCTCCAGCTCCGCCACGATCGGGTGGTCGCGCCGGGCGGTGGCCTTCCAGTGCACGCGGCGGACGTCGTCGCCGGGCAGGTAGTCGCGGAGCGCGCCGGGGGTGGTCGCGGCGCCCGGCGGCCGGGCCCGGCGCTGCCCCGGCAGCGCCCGGACGCCGCGCCGGAGCGTCAGCTGCCAGCGCCGGATGGCCAGCACGTCCGGGTACACGGCCGCGACGTCGGCGACGGGCAGCCGGCACTGCCGGCGCCACCAGCCGGTCGGGGCCCACACGCGGAGGTCCACCGCGGGCAGGTCGTACACGCCACGCCGCGGCGGCCGGACGCCGTACTCCACGATCAGCTGACCGGCGGCGTCGAACGTCCCCGCGATGGACCGCGCCGACGCGGCCAGGTCGGCGGGCACGTGGTCGGCGACGACGGCCCGCAGCCCGGCCGCCTCCGGGCAGGACACGCCGACCAGCACGGTCTGCTCGGCGCCCAGCGAGAGCGGCCGCGGCAGCTCGCGCGAGGCGACGAAGCGCCCGGGCGCGGGCAGGCGGCGGGCGTCGCGCACGACGGCCCAGGCCAGCGCCGCGTGGTAGACGAGGGCGACGGGCCACAGCAGGGCGGAGACGGCGGTCAGGGCGATCAGCGCGGCGCCCGCGGCCAGCGCCGCCAGGAGGCGCCAGCGCGGCACGAGCGTGAGCGCCGGCGCCAGGCCGCTGAGCCGGATTCCACCGCGCGAGCGGAAGGACGGGCCTGATCCGCGTGTCGCCGGTGGAATCCGGCTCAGCGTGGCGGCGTCACCTGGGCCGCCAGCTCGGCCAGGACCGAGTCGGCCGTCTGCCCGGCGACCTCCGCCTCCGGGCGCAGGATCAGCCGGTGCCGGAAGGTGGCCGGCAGCAGCGACTTGACGTCGTCGGGCGTGACGAACTCGCGGTCGTCGAACGCGGCGGCCGCCTTGGCGGCCTGGAGCAGCAGCACCTCGGCGCGCGGGGACGCGCCCAGCGCCAGCTCGGGCGCCCGCCGGGACGCGGCCGCCAGGTCCACGATGTAGCGGCGGACCGCCTCCTCGACGTGGACGCGCGCGGCGCGAGCGCGGACGGCGTCCAGCGCCGTCCGGTCGAGCACGGGCCTGACCCCCGCACGCTCCGGGTCGCGCAGCTCGACGCCGGCGTCCCAGCGCGCCAGCATCTCCATCTCCTCGTCCGGCCCCGGGTAGTCCAGCACCGCCTTGAACAGGAAGCGGTCCTGCTGGGCCTCGGGCAGCGGGTACGTGCCCTCGTACTCGACCGGGTTCTGCGTGGCGAGCACGACGAACGGCTCGGGGAGCGGCAGCTGCCGGCCCTCCAGCGAGACGCCGTGCTCCTCCATCGCCTCCAGCAGCGCCGCCTGCACCTTCGCCGGCGCCCGGTTGATCTCGTCGGCCAGCAGCACGTTCGTGAACACCGGCCCCCGGCGGGCGGTGAACGTGCGGGTCTGCAGGTCGTACACGGACGTGCCCACGATGTCGGCGGGCATCAGGTCGGGCGTGAACTGGATGCGGCCGTAGTCCAGGGACAGCAGGCGGGCGATCGCCTTCGCCAGCAGCGTCTTGCCCACGCCGGGCACGCCCTCCAGCAGCACGTGGCCGCGCACCACCAGCGCGAGCGCGCAGAGCCACACGGCCTCCCGCTGGCCGACGATCGCCTTCCCGACCTCCGACCGGAAGCAGGCGTAGAACTCGGAGCCCGTCATGGTGCAAGGGGGGGCGGGCCCCCCCTTCCGGAACCCCCCCTCTTGTCCGGGACGTTGGGGGGACCTTCGGTCCATCCCTCCGGGTCTGCGGGCGGCGCCGACGGTCGCGGGGAGATCAACTCACACGCAGGGCAAAGCCCGTGCTAGACACGACGTTCGCGACCGACCTCACAGGCGCAGACCTCACTCACGAGCAACCGACGGCGGTGGGTGGTCAGGGTACGCGAGTGCGTGCAGCCGGCGGGCGGCGTCCAGAAGGGCCGTCTCCCCCTCGCCGCCCTGCTCCAGCTCGGCCTCGGCGCGGCGCAGCTCCGCCGCCTCCGCGGGCGCCCGCCGCGCGAGCGTCAGCTCGAAGCCCGGGCCGGGACCGATGCCGTGCCGCGCGGCCAGCGCCCGCCGCGTCGCCGCCGCCAGCAGCCGGCCCGTCGCGGAGGCCGCCCGCGAGCGCGCCAGCAGCGCGCCGGCCGCCACCACGTGCTCCGCGCTGGACCGGACCGCCGTCCCCGGCAGCTCCAGCCGGGGCCCGAACGCCCGGCCCCGCAGCAGCAGGCCCGCGAACGCGACGATCACCGCCCACGCGATCGCCACGCCCCAGGCAGTGGACAGCCAGCCGGTCAGCGGCGAGTCCACGCCGACCGGGCCGTGGTGGTACTCGTCGAACGCCACGCGCGAGCCGGCGGGCGCCAGCCCGACCAGGTCCGCGGCCAGCCGCCAGTTGTCGGCCTGGCGCAGGTGGCCGTTGCACAGCGGCAGCGGGTCGGCGAGCACGACCAGCCGGCCCCGGCCGATGAACTCCTCGAACGCGATCGGCTGGCCGCCCCCGCTCCGGAGCAGGATCACCTGGGCGCGGGCCGGCGTGAGCGGCTGGACCGCCACCGAGCCGGCGACGTGGGCGACGCCGGCGAGCTGAGGACCGGCCCCGTCGGCGTCGCCGCTGGCCAGGGTGCGCTGGCGGGCCACCTGGAGCGTCAGGTCGAGCTGGGGGTCGCCCTGCTCGGACCCGTACACCAGCACGCCGCCCCCCTTCACGTAGTCGAGCGCGCGCGCCGCCTCGTCGCGGGTGAACCCCTGCGTCGGGGTCAGCACGAACACCGCGCCCATCCCCAGGTCGGGCTGGAAGCCGTCCTGGAGGATCGCGGTCGGATGGTCCAGCGCCGAGGCCAGCTGGACCAGCGCTGAGGCCCCGTTGTCGGCGTCGCTGTCGGTGCGGTGCTCGGGCGAGTCCCCCGAGGAGGGGCCGCGGAGCACGAACGCGAGCACGATGGCCAGCAGGAGCGCCCCGACGGCGACGGTCCGCCCGCTCAGCTTCACGCCGCCACCCGGCCGGCCGGCCGGAACGGGGCCGCTGCCGCGTCGGCTCGCCGGTACGTCTCCGGGTCCGGCGGCCGCTGCCCGTACACGGCGGCCTCGAACGCGACCAGCAGCGGCCGCAGCGCCCCCGGGTCGCCCGCGTTCGCGAAGAGCTCCCGGACGGTCAGCGGGCTCACCTCCCAGGCGCGGTCGCCGCCCAGCGCCTCCGCGACGGCGCCGGCCAGGGCCCGGATCGCCCCGTCCAGGTCGCCGCCCGCGGCCAGGCGGTCGGCGCGGGCGAAGCGGTCGTCGCCCGGCTCGTCCTCGCCCCCGCCGGCGGCCACGCGCGCCTCGCGGCGGCCGCGCCAGCGCGCCGAGCGGGCGACGACCAGGCCGACGAGCACGAGGCCGGCCGCGGCGGCGGCGAACACCGCGATCCCGGCGCCGCTGGCCAGCAGCGAGCCGATCGCGCTCAGGACCCGGACGAGGAGCCGGAGCAGCGCGTCGCGGATCCGGTCGGTCAGCGACGGCCCCTGGCCCAGGCCCGCGTACCGCGGCTGCGCCAGGATGTCGCTCACCGCCCGCCGGGCCCGCGACGGCTCGGGCGTGAACGCCGGCGCCCGGTCGGCCGCGGCGAGCGCGGCCAGGCGGACCCGGGCGTCGGCCACGTCGGGCGGCGACCGGCGGAGGTCGCTCAGGATCTCGCGCTGGCTCTGGCCGGTGCCCGCCTCCAGGATGTCCGCGGCCCGGCTCGCGGCGGCGCGGTCGTCGCCGCCGGGGTCGCGGAGGATCGCCAGCGCCCGGTCCACCGAGTCGGCGTACGCGGCCTGGTCGGCGGCGCTCGCGCCGTCCCCGGCGGCCACGGCCAGGCTCACGGCGAGGACCGCCAGCAGCGCGGCTCGCCGCCAGACCGTCACGGCGCCGGGGCGACCACCTGCCGCGCCAGCTGGTCCAGGTCGAAGTGCTCGTGCCGGATGCGGAGGTCGAAGTAGAGCAGCGCGACGCACAGGTACAGCGCCGGCTGCACGACCGCGTTCGCGGCCGTCTCGACCGTGAGGATGATCGCGCCCCGCACGAACGGCGGGATGAACGGCACCGCCACCGCCAGCGGGAGCGAGAACACCCCCAGCGCGCCTCCGACGACCGACGTCAGCAGGTAGATCAGCACCAGGATGCCGAACAGCCGCCACCAGTGGCCGCGGGTGAGCGTCCAGCTCCGGTCGAGCGCCCGGATCGGGCCCACGTCCTCGGCCAGCAGCGCCGGGATCGCGACCACCCAGCGCACGAACAGCCACACGAACACCGGCAGGCAGATCACCAGTGGCGAGATCAGCAGGTACAGCAGGGAGACGCCCATCAGCCGCCAGTAGCGGCGGGCGACGCCGGCCAGCGTGGAGCGGACGCCGACCGGGTTGCCCAGGACGACGTCGATCGCGGCGCGCGGGATGGCGGCGAGCGTGAACGGGATGAGCGCGATCAGGACCAGGTACGTCAGCGCCAGGATGGCCAGGTTGGGCAGGGCGGGCGGCTGCTGGCCGGCCAGCGCGTTCGGGTTGTTGAGGTCGTTCAGGATCGACAGGACGAAGCCGAACTGGCCGGCCGACCCGCTCGCGAACTGGAGCGCGAGGCCCGGCAGCGCGACGACGAGCGCGATCGCGACCAGGACCCAGAAGTGGCGGCGGTAGATGCGGAACACGTCGTCGAGGAGCTCGCCCAGGCCCAGCGGGCGCAGGCGCAGCAGCGGCTCGCCGGCCGCGGCAGGGGTGGGGGCGGTCGGGACGGTCACCGCCAGTCCGGGTTCGTGATCGCGGTCAGCACGTGGTCCTCCCATCGGCCATTGATGCGCAGGAACTCGCGGGCGTATCCCTCCATGACGAAGCCCGCCTGCCGGAGCACGGCGGCGCTGCGCCGGTTCCGGGGCATGTAGTCTGCCATGACGCGATGCAGGCCGAGCGGCCCGAACGCGTAGGCGACCGCCCCCTGCACCGCCTCCAGCATGTAGCCGCAGCCCTGGGCGTCCACGTCCAGCGAGTAGCCGAGCGTGCAGGCGTGGAGGGCGCCCCGCATGATCTGCGTCAGCGAGAGGTTGCCGACCACCCGGCGCGGGTCGGCGCGGAGGAACAGGAAGCCGCGGATCTCGACGCCGGCGTGGTAGTCGCCGAGCCGGCGCTCCGCCTCCCCGGCCCAGAACGTGGCGCTGAACAGGCCGGGGTGCAGGGTCGGCGACCAGGGCTGCAGGTGGTCGCGGTTGCGCACGTAGAAGTCGGCCACGGCGGCGGCGTCCTCGGGCGCCGGCAGGCGCATGCACAGCCGCTCGGTCTCGAAGAGGGCGGTCACGTGGCGCTCAGTCCCGCGTCGTCTACGGCCCGGATCGCGTTCACGGCGACAGCGTACGTCCGGCGGTCTGTCGCGCGACCTCTTTGCGCCGCTCCAGGCGTGCAGTACGATCCAGTACATGCAGAACTCGGTGCAGGAAATCGTCCGCAAGGTCGAGGAGGCGCCGCTCCCGGAGCTGGTGCGGATCTCGATGGACGAGGTGCAGGTCCAGATGGACAGCTACCTCGCCCCGGACATGGACTCGACCTCCCTCTACCGGCGCTGGGAGAAGCAGCAGTGGGCGGTGTCCGACCTGGACTTCAGCGCCGACAAGCAGCAGTGGAGCACGCTGGACGAGGCCCAGCGCGACACCGTCCGGCGGACGATGATCCTGTTCTTCATCGGCGAGCAGGCGGTCACCGACACCCTGTCACCCATCCTGCACGCGGCGCCGCACGAGGACGAGCGGATCTTCCTGGCCACGCAGATCGCGGACGAGGCCCGCCACACGGTGTTCTTCCAGCGCTTCTTCGACGAGGTGCTGCAGGTCGGCGGCGGCCTGAGCAGCGCGCTCGCGGTCGTCGGTCCCGAGGCGACGAAGGGCTTCCGGCGCATCTTCGAGAAGGACCTGATCGACGCGACCGAGGCGGTGCGCAAGGACCCGGGCGACGTCACGTCGTGGGTCGAGGCGGTCGTCACGTACCACCTGGTCATCGAGGGCTACCTGGCCCTGACCGGCCAGCGCGCCCTGCTGCGGTTCTTCCGTGCCATCGGGCTGATGCCGGGCTTCACGGCCGGGTTCACCGCCGTCGCCCGGGACGAGTCGCGGCACATCGGCTTCGGCGTGCTGGCGCTGCGCCGGCGGCTGCGCGACGATCCCGAGCTGGCGCGCGTGGTGGTGCGCAAGGTGCTGGAGCTGGCGGAGCCGGCGGTCCTGACCGTGGTGGACCCGGAGACGCTGCTGGAGTACGAGCATCCGTCCGAGATGCCGGACGAGATGCGCCAGGACCCGACCGAGATGCGCGCCTTCGCGATCGACTCGCTGGCCAAGCGGCTGCGCTCGGTGGGCCTGAGCGACGGCACGATCGCCGACGTCGCCGGCCAGTACCACCCGATCTACGACCGGCTCTGGTCGCAGTACGAGGACATCCACGGAGTGGAGCACCCGGTGCGCTGGTACCAGCAGCAGGCGGCGGCCGCCACGGGGTAGGCCGCGGCGGCGTCCCGGCGGTTGCCCCGCAGGTCGGCCGGGTGGGTGCTACCCGGGACTGGCCATGCGCGCGCCGGTCACGTTCCGGCAGTACGTCTCCCGGACGGCCAGCCCCGCCAGCACGGCGAGGAGCGCGCAGCCCAGCATCAGGAGCAGCGCGGGCTCGTAGGCGGCCCATGAGTACACGCGCGGCCCCCCGCCCGTCTGTCCGCGCCAGCCCAGGTCGAGCATCCACCCGAACAGCGGCTGCACCAGCGAGACGCCGAGGAAGACGCCCGTGTTGACGACGCTGATGGCCATCCCCGAGAGGGCGGGCGGCGCCACCTCCTTCGCGCAGGGATAGGTCAGGATGAACCCTCCCCCCGCCAGCCCCATCACAGCGAAGAGCGCCACGCCGCTCGGTCCCGCGGACCAGGGCAGGACGATGACGGCCAGCCAGGTCGCCGCGTACGCGGCCGCGCTGACGACCAGCACGGGCTTGCGCACGCCGAGGCGGTCGGAGATCCATCCCAGGCACAGCGCGCCGATCGCGAAGCCGGTCAGCGCGACCGTCGTGTAGTCGGCCGCCGCGGCGCCGGACAGGCCCCGCGCATCCCGGAGCAGTGGCACCGCCCACAGCCCGGTGAAGGCGTAGAGGCTGCCCAGCATCCCGAAGTTGACCAGGAAGCTGGGCCAGACGTCGCGGTTGCGCAGCACGTCGAGGAGGTCGGCCTGCCAGGGCCGGCCGGTGCCGGCCGGGGTCGCCGAGCCGGACGGCGATGGGAGCCCGACGTCCTCCGGCCGGTCGCGGACCACCAGCGCCGACAGCCCGGCGAGCGCGACCGAGGAGACTCCGATGGCCACGAACACCGGGCGCCAGGAGACGACGCTGAGGACGGCCGCCAGCGGCGCCGCCGCCAGGATCGATCCGAGGTTGCCGATGAGCAGGGTGAGGCCGCTGATCAGGCCGAACCGGCGCTCGCTGAACCAGACGGTGTTGCTCTTCATGAAGCAGACGAACACCGCCGAGACGCCGAGGCCGACCAGGAGCCGGCCGGCGGTCGCGATCGCGAAGGTCGGCGCGAGGCCGAAGACGATCGACCCCGCGCCCGCGATCAGGTTGCCGGCCGTCACCACCGCCCGGGTCCCCACCGTGTCCGCGATGACGCCGGACGGGATCTGGGTCACGGTGGCGATCCAGAAGTAGATGGCGGCCAGGAGACCCAGCGCGCCGGCGCCGGTGCCGAACGCGACCGTGAGCTCGCTCGACGCGACGGCCGGGGCCATGCGGTGGAAGTACACCCACACGTAGGGCAGCATCAGGACGACGAAGATCGACCACCGGACCGCCTGGAACCGGGGCCCGGCGCCGACCGCCGCGGCGCGCGCGCGAACGGCGGTCAGGACCGGGCGGCCGGCGCGCCGCTCATCAACCCAGCGCTGGCTCATGGTGCAGGTTGCAGATGGTCGGCGTCAGGCCATCGGTGTTGGTCACGTAGGCCGCTTCGGACACGATGTCGCCGATGTCCGCGACCGCCGACAGGGCGCCCGAGATGCCGACCGTCCTCTTGGTCAGGCTGGGAACCACGTAGCTCTCGGCGGACGTGCCGCCCCGGCTGGCGTTGTAGACGAAGATGCTCTGGTTGGGGCAGAACCCCGCCCGGCGCATGTACTCGATCGGCAGCTCCGCGCTCATCTCGATGCAGCCGCGGCGCTCGACCTCCTCGATGCGCAGGCCGGAGAGCAGGTTCGACAGCACGACCCGTGGCAGCTCCCGGCGTCGCTCGACCACCGCCGGTGAGAGCGCCTCGACGCGCCGCGTCTCCGCGCCGTACTCCAGCACGACCTTCGCCTTCGACAGGTCGTTGACCGTCTCCTCCTCCGGATACAGCCTCACGTCGATGGTGGGCACGTCGTATCCGTCGCCCACGTAGCGGTCGTACTGGGCCTGGTCGAGATAGCTGCCCGCGATCATGCAGCAGACGTCGCCGGGGCCGAGCAGGTGCGCGATGGACCCGCGCGCCTCCACCTCGTCGCCCGTGCCCGGAAGCACGAACGTGTACATCCGGTTGACCCAGTTCGAGCCGCCGATCTTCGTCACGATGACCTGCTCGTACGGAGCGAAGTCGGCCGCCGCCATCATCCCCTCTGGGAGCACGAGGCCCTCCGGAACCACGTCCTGCGAGGTCGGGTTGGACGCCGTGACGCGAAGGTTGTGCAGGCAGCCTCGCTTGATCCGGTACGAGTTCTGTGTCATCGAGATGTCCTCCTAATCCGCCGTGTTGGCGCGGGAGTGTCGGTGGCCGCCAGGAAGCGCGGCCGCACTCTCCGCGGAGGCGACCAGGGCTCGGCCGAGGATCGCCGCCGCCGCCCTCACACCCGCGGTGAAGTCGAAGAAGTGGCCGAAGTCCTGAGCCGCGAACCGGTTCGTGAAGTGGAGGCCCGGAACGGTGGACTGGAAGTGCTCGTCCAGCACGGGATACCCGTTCCGGGTCGCGAGCCGCGGCAGCAGGTCGCCGCCGGCCAGGAACTGCAGGCGACCGACGTCCATGCGATAGCCGGTCGCCAGCACGAGCTCGTCCACGATGAGGGAGTGGCCGCGGTCGAGGCCGACCTCCAGTCGCCCCGCCGGCGTGCGGCGGCAGGCGACGACGTTGCTGCGCGGCCACAGATGGACCGCCTCGCCGGCGATCGCCGGCGCCAGCCAGGCCTCCAGCTGCTGGCGCCCGATCCGCCACATGTGCCGGGTGATCTCGTCCCGGGCCTCCTCGGTCAGATCCCGGTACCAGCGAGGATTGCGCGCCAGCTCCTCAAGCATCGGGTCGACCCAGGTCCAGTCCGCCCGCGCGAATCCGGGTGTGTCGTGGCGATAGCAGAGGTGCACCTCCGCCGCGCCGTTCTGGACGGCGAGCGCGGCCCACTCGAACGCGCTCTGCCGGCCGCCGACGATCAAGCAGCTGCGGCCGGCCAGAGATCTGAGGTCCGCGCAGTCACGCGTGTGCCGGTACGACCCCTCCGGCAGGATGCGTGCCAGCTCGTCCGGCACGTGGGCGCACGCGCCGAAGCCCGTGGTCACCAGGACGTTCGCGGCGGCCACCACCCGGCCGTCTTCGAGCGTGGCACGGAAGGGGTGACCGGCGCCCCCGACCGCTTCGAGGCGCCTCACCAGGCGCCGGTCGGCGTGGATCCCGCTCCGCTGCTGGAACCACGCGGCGTAGGCCAGGTACGTCTCCAGCGGGATCGGATCGGCCTCCTCGGGCGTCAGTCCAAGCGTTCGCAGATAGGCATCGAGCGTGTGGATCCCGAGTGGATCCAGATGCCAGTCGGTGCGGGAGCGCAGGCGCATGCCGCGCGGCATGCTCGACCGCCAGAATTCCATCGGCCTTCCGAGGAGCAGGTGATCGATGCCGAGGTGTCCGCACTGCGCGGCCATCGACAGGCCGTACGGTCCGGCACCGATGATCAGCAGGCGGACGGGGTCTCGCAACACAGCGCACCTCCACACCCCGGGTGGGCCAGGCCAATACGTGTACTACTATACCCTCGTGCACTGACAATTT
>VBJR01000009.1 GCA_005880175.1 Chloroflexota bacterium | reverse complement strand
CGGCGCGCTGCGACGCCTTCAGGGGGTTGCCGTACCGCCGCCACGTCATTCAGGCCCGAGGACGTGGCGCAGGTACGGCAGAGGCCTGGGTGGCCCGCCCACGGGCTCCAGGGTCCGAACACGCGAGGGTCCCATCGGTTCGCTCGATGCTTCTATAACCCGGGACCACTATCCTGACTCACATGGCCGCCGAGGAATCGATCCCTGCGCGCCCTCGCGGGCAGCGCAAGGTGCCGCGCGCTGTCCGCGAGCCGCAGATGCTGGAGATGGCGGGACGGATCTTTGCCGCCCGTGGCTTCCACGACGCTTCCATGGACGAGATCGCCGAGGCCGCGGGCGTGTCCAAGCCCATGCTGTACAGCTACTTCGGCTCCAAGGATGGGCTGTACTTCGCCTACGTCAACGCCGCCTACCGGGAGCTGATCGCCGCCATCGACGAGGCCGTCGCGATGGCCGGCTCCGATCCCGAGGAGCAGCTCCGGCTCGGCACCGTCGCCTACTACACGTACGTGGACGAGCACCGCCACGCGTTCCGGGTCCTCTTCCGGGAGATCGGCGACCCCGGCGGCGAGCTGGCCTCCCAGCGCCACCGCCTGGTCCGGCGCGTCGGCGCCGCGATCGAGGCGATGGTGGTCGCCGCCGAGGCGCGGCCCTGGCAGCCGGTCGACACCGAGGTGCTGGCCGAGGCCTGGATCGGCGCCGCCCGCTCACTGGCCGACTGGTGGCTCGACCACCCCGACATCTCCGCCGAGGCGATGACCCACCGACTGCTCGACCTGATGCTGGGCGGGGTCAGGGGCTTCTGCAATGCCCCTTGACACATCCCTAACTCTGAGTAATATTACCGAGCGGTAGGGGTTTCTGACAGCCACCTCCCGGGAGAGAGAGGGTGGGGGGGAACGAACGGTCAGCGGGGCGCCTGGGCGCCCCGCTGACCAGATCGCCGCTACTCGCGGCGGGTCCGCTCCCGGTCGCCGCCGCCGCTGCGACCACCGCGGCCGCCACGGTCACCGCCGCCCCGGCCGCCCCGGAAGCCACCGCCGCCACCGCCGCCACCGCCGTTGCGGTCACCGCGCGGCTCGCGCGGCGGGAGCGGAGGCAGCGACATCGCGGCCGCCACGGCGTCCATGTCGATCTGCTCATCGATCGCCTCACCGCGCGCGGTCAGCTCCTCGATCGCCTCCTGCCGGCTCAGGTTCAGCCGGCCCTGGCTGTCGATCTCGGTCGCCTTGACCACGATCTCGTCGCCCACGTTGACGACCTCCTCCACCCGATCGACCCGATGGTCGGTCAGGCGGGAGATGTGGACCAGGCCGTCCTGGTTCGGGAGCACCTCGACGAAGGCCCCGAAGGACATGATGCGCACGACCTTGCCGCGATAGATGCGGCCGACCTCGACCTCGTCGGTCAGGCTCTTGATCCAGTCGATCGCCTTGCGGGCGCTCTGCTGGTCGGTCGACGCGATGAAGATCTTGCCGTCGTCCTCGACGTCGATCTGCGCGCCCGTCTCCTCGACGATCTTGCGGATCACCTTGCCGCCCGGGCCGATCACGTCGCGGATCTTGTCCGGGTTGATCTGGATGGTGGTGATGCGCGGCGAGTACGGGCTCATCTCCTTGCGCGGCTCGGGGATGACCGCCAGCATCTTGCCCAGCACCGTCATCCGCGCCTCGCGCGCCTGCTCCAGCGCCTCGGCCATGGTCTCGCGGGTCAGGCCCTTGATCTTCATGTCCATCTGGAGCGCGGTGACGCCGTCGCGCGTCCCGGCGACCTTGAAGTCCATGTCGCCGAGCGCGTCCTCGACGCCCTGGATGTCGGTCAGGATCGCGTACCGGCCCTCGCGCGTCACGAGGCCCATCGCGATGCCGGCCACCGGCTTGCGGAGCGGCACGCCGGCGTCCATCAGGGCCAGCGTCGAGCCGCACACCGACGCCATCGACGTCGAGCCGTTCGAGGACAGGATCTCGGACACCAGCCGCATCGTGTACGGCCAGTCGTCCACCGACGGGATCACCGGCACCAGCGCCCGCTCGGCGAGCGCGCCATGCCCGATCTCGCGGCGGCCGGGGCTGCGCAGCGGCTTGGCCTCGCCCGTCGAGAACGGCGGCATGTTGTAGTGGTGCATGTAGCGCTTGTTCTCCTCGAGGCTGAGGCCGTCGAGGCGCTGGGCGTCGCCGACGGTGCCCAGCGTGAGGATCGTCAGCGCCTGCGTCTGGCCGCGCCGGAACATGCCCGAGCCGTGCGTGCGCGGCAGCAGGCCGACCTTCACCTCGATCTCGCGGATGTCCCGCACCCCGCGGCCGTCCACGCGCACGCCCTCCTCGATGACGCGCTGCCTGACCCGGTCCTTCAGCTTCTTCTCGAAGATCGCGCTGATCGTGTCGCCGGCCTCGGGGAAGCGCTCGAGCAGCGCCGCCTTGACCTCCTTCTTGAGCGCGGAGATGCGCGCCTCGCGCTCGGCCTTGTCCGCGCCGTACCCGGCCTCGTCGAGACGCCCGGCGACCTGCTCCTGGACGGCCGCGACGATCTCCGGATCGAACTCGGGGGCCGTGAACTCGATCTTCGGCTTGCCGGTCGCCTCGCGCAGCTCCAGCAGCGCGCGGCAGATCCCGCCGATGGCCTCGTGGGCCATCTCGAGGGCGTCGACGAGCAGCCGCTCGCTGACCTCCTTGGCGCCGGCCTCGACCATCAGGATCGCCTCCTGGGTGCCGGCCACGACCAGGTCGAGGTCTGAGCGCTCCATGTCCGCCTGCTTGGGGTTGACGACGAGTTCGCCGTCGATGTAGCCCATGCGGACCGCGCCGATCGGGCCCTGGAACGGGATCTCCGAGATCGTCAGGGCGGCCGAGGCGCCGTTGATCGACAGGATGGGCGGGTCCGACTCCTGGTCCACCGACAGCACGGTCGAGACGACCTGCACGTCGTTGCGGAACCCGTCGGGGAACAGCGGCCTGATGGGCCGGTCGGTCAGCCGCGACGTGAGGATCGCCTGCTCGCTGGGCCGGCCCTCGCGGCGCAGGAACGCGCCCGGGATCTTGCCGGCGGCGTACAGCTTCTCCTCGTAGTCGCAGGTGAGCGGGAAGAAGTCGATGCCCTCACGGGGCTCCTTCGACATCATCGCGGTGCAGAGCACCACGGTCTCCCCCCTGCTGATCAGGACGGCGCCGCTGGCCTGCTCGGCGACGGTGCCCGTCTTGATCGTGACCTGTTGACCGGCCACCTCGAACGTTTTCGTGACTTCAGCCACGTGACTCATTACTCCTCTGCCCAGGAGGTCAGGGACCCAAAAGCTGAGCTCGAAGCGCATCGGCCTCGAGGCCAGGTTTCAGGTGCCGGACCCCCCAGAAATCAATCGGGCGGGGGTACCCCCGCCCGCACTCACTATCTCCTGAGCCCCAGCTTCGATATGAGCGCTCGATAGCGCCCCACGTCCTGCCGGCCCAGGTAGTTCAGCAGTCTGCGACGCTTGCCAACCAGCAGCATCAGACCGCGACGCGAGTGGTGGTCCTTCTTGTGGGTCCTGAGGTGCTCGGTGAGCTGCAGGATCCGCTCCGTGAAGATGGCAACCTGAACCTCGGGTGAACCCGTGTCGGTGCCATGACGGCCATGCTCCGCCGCCAGCTTTGCCTTGTGTTCGTTCTCGACTGCCAAACTGGGTGGGAATTATACCGATTGGCTCACGTTCCGACCGGCGAGCGCCGGGAGGGCGTCCGCGAGCTGGCGGAGCTGGTGCAGCGGCAGGTCCATCGGGCGCGCGTCCAGGTTCGGCAGCTCGGCCAGCACCGCCCGCGCCTCGTTCTTCGTCCGCGCCGCGCCGGCCGCGATCAGGCCCTCGCGGAGCGAGCTCGCCGCCGCGGCCGCGGGGTGCTCCGCCACCTGCCGGGCCAGCAGCTGGGGGCCGGTCACCGCGTCGTCGCGGCGCTCCGCCTCGATCACGGCCAGCGCGCCGTCCCGGGCGATCAGGCGCAGGCGGTACGACGCCCCGAGGAGCCGGCCCTGCCAGCCCTCCGCGGCCAGCAGCGCGTTCGCGGCGGCGCCGGGGAGCGCCAGGCGCAGGCGACGGCCCCGGTACGCCAGCAGCAGGCGCGGGGCCAGCGCCGGCGCCAGCGACAGGTCGGCCGCGGCGGTCTCGGGCAGCTTCGGCCGGCGCTCCGGCCGGGCCGCCGCGTGCCGCTCGCTGAGCCGCCACAGCTCGGCGACCGGCAGCGGGTCGGGCAGCTCCCGGGCCAGCGCCTCGGGGAGCGGCCGCTCCCCCGCCTCCACCGCCATCGGGCCGTGCGTGTAGATCCGGTCGCCGCCGGGCGGGTCGCGCTCGACCGTCCGCCACGTCGCGGCCACCGGCCGGGTCACGTACAGCGCGCTGGCCCCGCCGATCGCCTGCGCGCCCTCGTACCGGTTGAACCCCGGCCGCACCTCCTCGACCAGGAGGTGCAGCGCGTGGAGGACGGCCTGCACCTTGAGCCCGAGCGTCGGCTGCCGCTCCCCGTGCCCGTAGCACAGGAGCAGCCGTGAGTGGTCGTCCCGGCGCAGCGCCTCGCAGCCGCGGGCCGCGAACAGCCGCACCCCCTCCGGCGTGTACGGCGGGTCGGTGAACACCAGGTCGGCCGTCGCCGCGAGGTCGGCCGGCAGGCCCAGGCGCAGGTCCGCGAACCGGCAGGCGACCGCGGCGCCGAGCTGGGCCGCCGAGCGGTCCACGTGCTCCAGGAGCTCGTCGTCCACGTCCACGACCGCGACGCGGCAGCGGGGCGCGAGCAGCGCCAGCGCCAGCGAGGTCAGGTCGTGGTCGCCCACGCAGAGCACGGTCGCCCCGTCCAGGTCGTAGTGGTCGGCGAGGTAGCGGGCCCGGCGCACGCGGGTCTCGACGGTGGCGGCCACGTGGTCGAGCTGGCGGCGGCGGCGAGGCGCCGCGGCGGTCAGCTCCGCCATCCGGCGCTCGACCTCCCGGGCGCTGCCGCGCAGCGTCGTCCCCCACGGCTCGGCCGGCTCGCGCAGGCGGTGGCCGCGCGGGCCGCTCTCCAGCCACGGCTCCAGCCGGCCCAGCACGTCGGTCACCGAGCGGTGGGACAGGGCCGTCGCGGCGATCAGCCGCTCGGTGGTCACCGGCGTCCCGTCGCCCAGCAGGCGCACGAGCCGCGCCACCGGCCGGGACTGCACGCCCCACGCCGCGCGCAGGTCGGCCAGGGCCTCCGCGAGCGTGCTCAGGTCTCGACCACCGAGCCGTCGGAGCGCGGGTCGGCGCCGGCCCGCCAGCGCTCGGGCCCGTCCACCACCAGCGCCGCCGCGTGGCCGAACTGGTGGTGCCGGACCGGCATCAGCCGGCCGCCGGGCACGGCGCGGGCCACCGCGCCCGCTTCCGGGTAGTCCGCCTCGACCAGCAGGCCGCCGCCGCCGTTCTGGACGCGCAGCCGCGGCTCCGCCACCGCCTCGGCCGGGGCCAGCCCGCGCTCGACCAGGTTCAGGAACACCTGGGCCTGGATCTGGGGCTGGCCGTCCCCGCCCATCGTCCCGAACGCGGCCCAGCAGCGGCCGTCGCGCGCCGCCATCGCCGGGATCAGCGTGTGCATCGTCCGCTTGCGCGGCTCCAGCCGGTTGGCGTGGGCCTCGTCCAGCCGGAAGTACATGCCGCGGTTCTGGAGCAGGACGCCGGTGCCCTCGACCACGACGCCGGACCCGAACGGGCCGGCCACGCTGTGGATCAGCGAGACGACCGTGCCCTGCTCGTCGGCGGCGCAGAGGTAGATCGTGTCGCCCTCGGGGATGGCGGCCGCCGTCCCGGCCGCGACGTGGTCCGGGTCCAGGAACGGCTCCGGCGGGACGTCCGCGAAGTCGGGGTCGGTGATCCAGCGGTCGCGCAGCGGGTAGACCTGGTCGCGCACGCGGACCAGGTCGCGGGCGAACTCGACGCCCGGCTCGAACCGCTCCAGCCGCTCGAGCCGGCGCAGCATCCCGGCCGCGCACAGGCCCTGGGTGGGAGGCGGCAGCTCGTACACGACGAGGTCGCGGTACGGGAACGCGATCGGCTCGACCCAGGCCGAGCGGTGCGTGGCCAGGTCCTCGAGCGTCAGCAGGCCGCCCCGGCGCTCCAGCGCCGCCACGATCGCGCGCGCCGTCGCGCCCCGGTAGAAGCCGCCGAAGCCGGTGCGGCCGATCTCGGCCAGCGTGTCCCCGAGCTCGGGGTTGCGCAGGGCCATGCCGGCCTTGAGCGGCGGGAACAGCGCCGCCGCCGCCGCGTCGCGCAGCAGCCAGTCGGCGTTCTCGACCAGGTGCTCGGCCAGGCGCTCGGTGACCCCGTAGCCGTCCCGCGCGTGCCCGGCCGCCGCCTCCATCAGCGGCGCCAGGCCCATCGTGCCGAACCGCTCGACCAGCCGGCCCCACGCCTCGACGCTGCCCGGCACCGTGACGGCCAGCGCCCCGTGCTCCGGCATCGCCCGGTGGCCGGCGGCCCGCACGGCCTCGATGGTG
>VBJR01000008.1 GCA_005880175.1 Chloroflexota bacterium | reverse complement strand
GCCGGTGGGGCAACGTCCACCACCTGATCGACCCCCGGACCGGCCGGCCGGCCGAGACGGACCTGCAGGAGGTGCAGGTGCTGGCCCGCACCGGAGTCGACGCGGAGGTGCTGGCCAAGACCGGCCTGCTGCTCGGCTCGGCGAAGGTGGAGGCGTTCCTGGCGGCCCGCGCTGTCGGCTGGGCGTTCTGAGCCTCGATGAACGCTGACCTCCTCTTCTGGGTCGTCGCCCGCGTCGCGGGGCTGGCCGCGTTCCTGACGCTCGGGCTCAGCCTGATGACCGGCATGGCCCTGCGCACCGGCGTCCTGGACCTGCTCGGCCCCAACCGGGTCGTCCGGGCGGTGCACGAGTTCATGCAGTGGATGTGGGTGCCGCTCGGGCTGATCCACCTCGGCGGGCTGCTCCTGGACCGGACCGCGCGCATCGCGCCCATCGACCTGGTCGTGCCGTTCCAGGCGCCGTACGGCGGCATCGCGATTGGACTGGGCACGATCACCCTCGAGATCTTCGCCCTGGTCGTGCTCACCGGCTGGCTCAAGAAGGCGCTCCCGCAGGGCCTCTGGATCTGGATCCACCGGCTCGGCTACGTGGCCTTCGCGATGGTGTTCCTCCACGCGCTGCTGGGCGGCACCGACTTCACCGACCACACGGTCTCCGCCGTCACGTGGTCCGCCGCGATGGTCGTCGGGCTGCTGGCGCTGGCCCGGGTGCTCTGGGGCCACCTGCCCCAGTAGCCAGCTCGACAGGGAAATCTATTACCAAATAAGATGCTCTCTGGCTGTGGTGTCCTCGTTCCTGGTGCGGCTGGTGAGCGTCGCCGTCCTCTTCGTTGCCACGGCCGGCCCCGGCCAGGCCCGCGCGTACACCCTGGAGGCCTGCGCGTGGGCGGGCACGTCGATCGCCTACACGGACCAGAGCGGGGCCTACGCCGGCACGACCGAGCGGGCCGTGGCGGACTGGAACGGCGTGCGCGGCTCGCCCGTCCGCCTGTACGCGGCCAACGGCGCGGCGCTGACGTTCCAGGCGCGCAACTTCGGCCGCAGCGGGTACGACGGCATCACGGTCATGAGCTGCGACGGCGCCGGCCACTTCGTCCACGTCACGTCCAGCTACAACACGTACTACGCCGACCGCTACGGCTCCGCGGCCCGGGAGTCGCTGTTCGGCCACGAGATCGGCCACGCGCTGGGCCTCGCCCACACCGGCGCGCTGCCCTGCCCGGTGCCGATCATGTACCACGGCTCGGACCGCTACTTCAGCTGCGGCGAGGTGGGCCCGCAGCCGGACGACGTGGCCGGGGTCCAGGCGGTCGTGCACCGGGTGCAGGGTCGCTGAGCGCGCCCCGAACGCGCCCGCTCGCCACCGGCCTGCTGGCCGTCGTGGCCGCGGGCTCCGCCGCCCTGGCGCTCTGCGCCCGCCCGGCGCCGGTCGCGACGGAGCGGATCGTGACGACGGACGCCCGCCCGGCCGCCGGCGTGGCCGAGCTGACCGCCGAGTCCGACCTGGTCGTGCGCGGGGTCGCGACCGGCCGCCGCCGCTCCGAGAGGGTCGCCGGCGTGCCGTTCGTCGTCACCGAGGTGCGGGTGACGAGAGTCCTGGCGGGTCCGGCGGTGGACATGGTCTGGGTGCGCCAGGTCGGCGGCCCGGGCGTCGAGACGCCGGACGCGCCGGTCCTGGTCGCCGGCCATGGCTACCTGCTGTACCTGCAGCGGTTCGCCTACGGCCCGGGCGACCG
This sequence comes from Chloroflexota bacterium, assembly GCA_005880175.1. The sequence goes on along the minus strand of VBJR01000008.1, from coordinate 10,455 downwards.
GCCGTCCGGCCAGTACGTGACGACGGGCGGCGGCGCGGGGGTCGTCGCCGCCTGACGCTGCGGCCGCCCGCGCCGGTCTGACATGGTGGAGGCCATGGCAGGCAAGGTGCTCTATCACGTGACGATGTCGCTCGACGGCTTCATCGCAGGACCGGGGGACTCCATGGACTGGATGTTCGGCTACCAGGGCCCGGCGCCGGCCGGCGCCGCCCAGGTCATCGCGACCACCGGCGCGGTCCTGACCGGCCGGCGCCTGTACGACATGGGCGTGAGCCTGCCCGGCGCCCGGCCGTACGGCGGGGCGTGGAGCGGCCCGATCTTCGTGCTGACGCACCGGCCGCCCGCCGAGGAGGACCCCGCCGTCACGTTCCTCTCGGACGGCGTCCGGGACGCGGTCGCCACAGCGCTGGCCGCGGCCGGGGACCGGAACGTCGTGCTGTTCGGGGCCAGCATCCCCCGCCAGTGCATCGAGGAGGGGCTGCTGGACGAGATCCTGGTCCACGTCATGCCAGTCCTGCTCGGGGACGGCGTCCGGCTGTTCGCTCGGACGGACGCGCCCCCGGTCGAGCTCGAGAAGCTGGGCGTCGCCGAGTCGGGCCAGCTGACGGACCTCCGCTTCCGAGTCCTGCGGTAGGTCCGATTCGTTCAATACCGGGCGCACCCCTGGACCCTAGCCTGGCGCCATGCCGGCCGGCTGCTCGACCGTCACCGCTTCGCGCACCTGTTCCGGGGCGGCGACCTCGCGCCCGTCCTGGCCGCGCTGCGCCCCTACCGGAACCCCGACGGCGGGTTCGGCAACGCGCTGGAGCCCGACCTGCGGGCGCCGGTCAGCCAGCCTCAGCCAGTGGAGGTCGCGCTGCACGTGCTCGACCAGGTGGACGCGTTCGACGACCCGATGGTCGGCATGGCGTGCGACTACCTGGCCACGATCACGACCGCGGAGGGCGGCGTCCCGTTCGTCCTGCCCAGCGTGCGCGACTACCCGCGCGCGCCCTGGTGGGACACGGACGATGACCCCCCGGCCGCGCTCAACCCGACGGCCGCGATCGCCGGGCTGCTGCACAAGCACGGCGTGCGCCACCCGTGGCTGGAGCCGGCGACCGCCTTCTGCTGGCGGCGGATCGACGGGCTGAAGGCGACGGATACGTACGAGATGCGGTGCGTGCTGCAGTTCCTGGAGCACGTCCCCGACCGCGGCCGGGCCGAGGCGGCGTTCGAGCGCGTGGGGCCGAAGCTGGTCGAGCAGGGCCTGGTCGCGCTGGCCCCGGACGCGGGGGGTGAGGGGTTCTCGCCGCTGGCGTACGCGCCCGGGCCGGGCAGCGCCGGCCGCCGGCTGTTCGCGGACGACGTGGTGGACGCCCACCTGGACGCGCTGGTGGACGGTCAGGAGGAGGACGGCGGCTGGCCCGTCCCCTGGCCCATCTGGACCCCGGCCACCGGCCCGGAGTGGCGCGCCTGGATCACGATCGGTGTGCTGGACCAGCTGCGCGCGTACGGCCGCTGGGCCTAGAGAGGCGCCGGGGGCAGCGCGGCGCGATTCCCCTGCCACTCCCCGAGGAGGGAAAGGTTGACGTGTCGATACTTGCACGCCTCGAGCGGTGGGGAGACGTTGAAGTTCCTACACTTCAACCTCTCCCCGGCCGCCGTGGCAGCCTCACCCTCCTCATCGCGCCGGTCTCCAGGGCTGCCCTGATGTTCAGCAGCTTCCTAGAGCGCGGCCGCGCGCTCCAGGAGCAGGTCGCGCTCGCGGGCGTTGCGCGTCATCGCGGCGGCCCGCTCCAGCTCTGACCGGGCCTCGTCGCGGCGGCCCAGCCTGGCCAGCAGGTCGCCGCGCACGCTCGGCAGCAGGTGGTAGCCGTCGAGCGACCCCTCAGCGGCCAGGGCGTCGGCGATCTCGAGGCCGGCCGCCGGCCCCTGCGCCATCCCGACGGCGACCGCACGGTTCAGCTCCACCACGGGCGAGGGCGTGGCCTCGGCCAGCGCGCCGTACAGCGCGGCGATCCGCGCCCAGTCCGTCTCCTCCGGCCGTCGCGCCCGGTCGGCCCGCCGCAGGGCGGCGAGCCCGCGCCGGATGAGGACGTGGTCCCAGCGGCCGCGGTCCTGGTCGAGCAGCAGGATCGGCTCGCCGTTCGGTCGGGTCCGGGCGCGGATCCGCGACGCCTGGATCTCCATGAGCGCCACCAGGCCGTGCACCTCGGGCTCCCGCGGCACCAGCTCGGCCAGGATGCGCCCGAGCCGGAGCGCATCCTCGCAGAGCGCCGGCCGCATCCAGTCGTCGCCGGCGGTCGCGGCGTAGCCCTCGTTGAAGACCAGGTAGACCACCTCCAGCACGGAGGCCAGGCGCGGACCGAGCTCGGCGGCTTCGGGCACCTCGTATGGCACGTGAGCCTCGGCCAGCGTCCGCTTGGCCCGGACGATGCGCTGGGCCATCGTCGCCTCCGGGACGAGGAACGCGCGCGCGATCTCGTCGGTCCGGAGGCCGCCCAGCAGCCGCAGCGTCAGCGCGACGCGGGCGACCGTGGAGAGCACGGGGTGGCAGGCGGTGAACACCAGGCGCAGCAGGTCGTCGCCGATGTCGTCCACGAGGGCCGCGTCGAAGTCCGGCGCCGCCTCCTCGCGCTCGACCTCCAGCTGGTGGCCGATCGTGTCGAGCTTGCGGTCGAGCACCTGCTCGCGGCGCACCAGGTCGATGGCGCGCCGCTTGCCGATGGCCATCAGCCAGGCCCCCGGGTTGCGCGGCACTCCCGACCGCGGCCACTGCTCCAGCGCCGCGACCAGCGCGTCCTGGGCCACGTCCTCGGCCGTGCCGACGTCGCGCACGATCCTGGCCAGGCCCGCGATCAGCCGCGGCGACTCGATGCGCCAGACGGCGTCGATGGCGCGGTGGGTCTCGGCGACGGTCACGAAGACGACCGGCGCCGGAGCTCCTCGCGCACCGCGTCCTCGCGGGCGGCCTCCTCCGGCGGCAGCACGTCGGGCGGGAAGTCGGCCGACTCGAACACCTGGCGGACCTCGATCTCAGCGTCCACGCCCTCGCCCATCGGGGCCGGGCAGCGCCGGGCCCACTCGACCGCCTCCTCGAGCGACTTGGCCTGGATCATCCAGAACCCGGCGATCAGCTCCTTCGTCTCGGTGAACGGGCCGTCGATGACGGTGCGCCTCTCGCCCGAGAACCTGACCCGGGCGCCCCTGGAGCTCGACTGCAGCCCGTCCGCCGCGAGCAGCACGCCGGCCTGCAGCAGCTCGTTGTTGTACCTGCCCATCGCGGCGACCAGCTCGGGGCTGGGCATCACGCCCGCCTCGCTGTCCGCGGTCGCCTTGAGCAGCAGCATGAATCGCATCGGGACTATCGTTCCACGATCTCCAGGAAGCGGTCCTCGAGGCTCTTCCCGTCCGCGCCGTCGAGCAGCTCAGCGATCGTGCCCAGCGCCACGGCCCGGCCCTGCTTGAGGATCAGGATCCGGTCGCACAGGCCCTCGATGTACCCGAGGAGGTGCGTGCTGACGATCACCGCCCGGCCCTGCTCGCGCAGCTCCCGGAGAATGGTCGTCAGCTCCCGCTGGCCGCGCGGGTCGAGGCCGATCATGGGCTCGTCGAGCAGCAGGACCGGCGTGCCGGCGAGCACCGCCGCCCCGACCAGCAGCTTCTGGCGCATGCCCTTCGACAGCGCCTCGCCCAGCGAGTCGCGCTCCCCGGCGATGCCCAGCCGCTCCAGCAGCTCCTCGGCCGTGGCCCGCCAGCCGTCGTGGAGCCGGCAGCTCCGGGCCACGAACACCAGGTGCTCCCAGACGGTGAGCATGTCGTAGACCTCGGGCGTCTCCGAGATCAGCGCCATGGCGCGCGCCCGCTCGGGTCCCAGCGCGCGGCCGCCCCAGCAGATCAGGCCGCCGTCCGGCCGCAGCAGTCCCGCCAGGCTGAGGAGCGTCGTCGTCTTGCCGGCGCCGTTGGGACCGGCCAGCCCGAGGGTCAGGTCCTGGACCCAGAGGCCCGCCGGCTGCTCGACTGCCACCTGTGTGCCCAGGAAATGTTAGGTCGGCCGGGGCCGGCCCCGCCCCGGGCGAGACCGCGCGTCCCGCCCGGGGCCGGTCGGCGTCACGCCTTCAGCTGCTGCTCGGGCTGCTTGCTGGCGCCTACCGGGATCTTGACCGGCTGGGCCGTGGCGGCCTTCGGCACGGTGATGCGGAGCAGTCCGTGCTCCACGTCGGCCTCGATCCTGTCGGGCTGGACCTCCTTGGGCAGCTCCAGCTTCCGCGTCCAGTTGCCCCACGGGCGCTCCTGGCGCAGCCACCGGCCCTGGCGCTCGAACGGCACGGCCTTGACCGCGATCGTGAGCACGCCGTCCTCGAACGTCACGTCCACGTGATCGCTGGCCACGCCGGCGGCGCTCGCGTAGAGGAGGAAGGAGTCGGGGGTCTCGATGACGTCCACCGGCAGGGAATAGGTCGGGGTGCCGCCCTGCTCCTGCTGCTCGGGCGCCTGCCCGTATCCGAAGAACTGGTCGAACATGCGGTCCATCACGCGCGTCGCGTTGACGAGGTCCGCGGCCGGGTTCCAGTACCGAATCGACATGTCAGTCACACCTCCTGAAGAGTTCTTGGTGCGGGTTCGGGAAGCGCTTCCGTCGGGAGACTTACCCAGGCCCGGCGCGCCCGTAAACATGCGCACGAGGGGGGCTCCCGGACGCGCTCCGGCGGCGCCCGCCACTCTCCTAGAGTTGGTCCGTGCCTCTCCCGGGACGGCGCTGGCAGGCGCCTCGCTGGCTGACCGCGCAGCGCGTCGCGGTCGCGTCGCTGACCGTCGACGCCTGCCGGCTGCTGGCCAAGCTGACCACCGCCGTGCTGACCGGCAGCCTCGGCATGCTCAGCGAGTCGGTGCACACGGGGCTGGACCTGGTCGCCTCGGGCTTCGCGCTGCTCGCGATCCGGGCGGCGCGGAAGCCGGCCGACTCCGAGCACCCGTATGGCCACGGCCGGGCCGAGAACCTGGCGGCGCTGGGAGAGGGCATGATCCTGCTCATCGCTGCGGCCGGCATCGCGTACGAGGGCGTCCGCCGCCTGCTCGGGGCGCCGGTGGAGGTGGACCCGGCGCTGTACGCGATCGGCCTGATGGCCGGCACGATCGTGCTCGAGCTGGGCCGCGCCACGGCGCTGCGCTGGGCCGCGCGCGCGTTCGGCAGCCCCGCTCTGGCCGCGGCGGCGCAGAACCGGCAGGCGGACGTCCTCTCGTCGGCCGGCGTCCTGGCCGGCCTGATCGGGGTGCGGCTCGGCGTGGCCTGGGCCGACGTCGCGGCCGCGCTGTTCGTGGCGCTGCTGATCGCCCGGGCCGCGGTCCTGCTCGGCTACCGCTCCGCCGACATCCTGATCGACCGTGCTCCGACCGGTGTCGAGGACGCGCTCCGGCACACGATCACGGGTGTGCCCGGCGTGCGGAGCGTGGGCGCGGTGCGGGTGCGGCGGTCGGGCGGCCGGATGCTCGGCGACGTGCGGGTCTCCGCCCGGCCCACGCTCTCGGTGGAGGGCGCCCAGCGGCTGAGCGGGGAGGTGCTGGCGGCGGTGGGCCGCCAGCATCCCGACCTGGAGTTGTCGCTGGTCGTCGAGCCGCGCTCCGACGAGAGCAACCTGGTCGAACGGGTGCACCAGGTGGCGGCCGGATTGGAGATGATTCGAGACCTGCACAACGTGACGGTCGAGCGCGAGCGGGACGGCAACCTGCACCTCAGCATGCACGTCAAGCTCCCCGGCACGATGACGCTCCAGGAGGCGGCGATCGCGTCCGCCGACCTCGAGCGTCGCCTGCGCGGGGAGTTTCCCCATGTGGTGCGCGTGGACGTTCACCTGGAGCCGCTGGAGCCCGAGTTGATCGCCGGCGCGGACGTCACGCAGGTCCGGCCGGACCTCGCGCGCGAGATCTGCCGCATCGTCGAGGCGCACCCGGAGGTCCGGGCCTGCCGCGACGTGGAGATCAGCGAGCGGTCGCGGGACCTGGTGGCGTACGTCGTGGCGGAGCTCCCCGGCGCGGTCACGCTCGAGCACGCGCACGCGGTCGAGACGGCGCTGGAGGAGCAGCTCCGGCAGCGGCTGCCCGAGCTCTCCGAGGTCGTGGCCCGGGTGGCGCCCTGATGCGGGCCGGTCGGCCGGATTGAGGCAGGGCCGCGTCCAGGACCTGCCGGGGCTCCGCACACTGTGGGCCCACGAGGTGCTGAGCCGCGGCCGCGACTGCGTTCCCAGCGAGGCGATGATCGCGCAGATGATGGGCAGCTTCGACTGGGCGGGGCGCTCCCGCGTCATCGAGGACGGCAGCGGTCCCCGCGCGGCCGTGCTCGTGCTGGAGCACGGGATGCGCGGCCGTTCGCTCGTCCGCGTCGAGACCGCCGCCCGCAACGAGGACGATCGCCTGCGCCTGATCAAGTGGGGCCTAGGCCTCAGCCGGGCGGCCGGAGCGGCGCTGGCCCAGGTGTGGCGGCCGCGGGGCCAGCACCGGGGCCTGGTCGAGCTCGGGCTGCGGCTGGCGCGGCCGTTCTGGCGGATGGACCGCCGGAGCCTCGAGGAGGTGCCGGCGACGGCGCTGCCAGCCGGCTACCGGCTGGCGCCGGCGACCGATCGGAGCGAGGCCGCGCGGGTGTTCAACCGCTCGTTCGCCGAGCACTGGCGGTTCCAGGCGCTGGACCCCGACGACCTGGCGCCGGCCAGCCGGCCCCGCGACCTGGAGCTGATGGCCGTCACGGACCAGGGCTCGCCGGCGGCGGTCGTCTGGTGCGACATAGCGACGCACGACCCCGACCTGCGCCGGCAGCCGGTCGGCGTCGTGGAGGTGGTCGGGACGCTGCCGGAGCACCGCCGGCGCGGCCTGGCGTACGCGCTGACGGCGGCGGCGCTGCGCCGGCTGCGGGGCCGGGGGGCGGCGAGCGCGTCGCTGTACGTGGACGGCCTCAACCCCACACGCGCGTACGACGTCTACAGCCGGCTGGGCTTCTCGGTCGCGTACCAGTACGACGTGTTCGAGCAGGAGTTCAAGCGGGAGCGCTGGCCGGGGTCGCGAACGTGATCTCGTACACGCCGCCGCGGAGGACGGCGCGGTGGATCCAGCCCAGGCGCCGGAGCAGGCCCAGCATGCTCTGGTTCTCGGGCAGCACGATCAGCGTCAGCTCCTCGATGCCGTGCTCTCGGGCGACCTGGGCCAGGAGGCTGAGCAGGCCCGACCCGACGCCCTGCCGCTGCACGTCGTCCACGACGGCCACGGCCACCTCGGCCGTCGTCGTGCCCGGCGCGCGGTCGTACCGGGCGACGCCGAGGATGTGCTCCGCGCCGTCCGGCCGGTGCGTGGTGGCGACGAGCGCGAACCGCTGGTCGTGGTCCACCTGGGCCAGCCGGCGCGCGACGTTCTCGGGCAGGCGCTTCAGGGGCGAGAAGAACCGGAAGTAGACGCTGCGCTCCGACATCCGCGCGAACGCCTCGTGGAGCCGTGCCTCGTCCTCGGGCCGGATCGGCCGCACGTGCACGCGCGTGCCGTCCTTCAGCTCCAGCAGCCGCTCGTGGCCGGTGCCCGGGGTGGTCACAGCACCAGTTGTACAGGCGCGGGCCCATTTCGCACTTGCGGACCCATGTGCGATTCCCGGGCTCCAGGAACCGCTCGTGCGGACCAATGTGCGATTCGGCGGCCGGCTACGACGTGGTCGTCGGCTCCGAGACCGGGGTGAAGCCCGCCGCCCGGACGCCCGCGTCGTAGCGGTCCTCGTACGGCTGGAGCAGCGTCTTCTCGTACGCGTCGAGGCCCTGCGTGTCGAAGTTCTCCAGCGCCGTCGCGTCCGCGTCGACCTTCGGCTCGAGCGCCAGCACCGTGACCGCGTCCCGGCGCTGCGCCGCCACCAGGAACGCGTCGAGGTCCGTGGACAGCGTCTGCAGGTTCCCGACCAGCTTCCGCGCCTGCGGCGGCGTGTTCGGCCCGCCGGCCAGCTGCGCCGCCGTCTTCAGCTTGCTGTCGAGCGTCGGGAACAGGGCGATCGCGCCCGGGACGTCCTTCTTGTCGAGGTGGTCGTTCAGGAGCGTGTCGAAGCTCGCCTCCGCGTCGAAGATGGCCGAGACCGCCTTCATCTGGTCCACCTCGATGCCCAGGCCCGTGTCCGCGGCCTGGAGGGCGGAGAGCATCGCCTCGGCGCGTGTCCGCTCGTGGTCCAGGCCCGGCCGGAAAGGCAGCGCGAGCAGGCTCGACGCCTGGTTCGCCAGCCGGTCCCGGTCCGCCCGCAGCTTGACCTCGCCGGCCTGGACGATGGTCCGGTCGCCGCCCAGGAGGGAGGCGTACTGGTCCGCCGACTGCTTCTCCTTCGCGAGGTCCGCGGAGGCGTCGAACGTGGGCAGGGACCGCAGCGCGCCGTCCGCGTCGTTCGACTGGCCGCGGATCGACTCCAGCAGGACGACCGATTCGGTTCGGGCCCGGCTCGACGCCATGGCCGTCGTCGCGAACTGGAAGACGAGGACGCCGCCGGCGACCACCGCCAGCGCACCGACCGCAGCCAGGATTTTCAGCACTGTGCCCACCCTCCGGGCCGCCATGGTGGCGATTTGGACCCCCGCGTGTCAATAGGCGTCGAGAAACCGCGGTGGACGGCGCTCGTTGAACGCGTCCACGCCCTCGGAGCGGTCGGGGTGGTCCACCATCCGCTGGTAGCACTCGATCTCCGTCTCGATGCCCGCCTCCAGCGACAGCTCCAGCCCCATCCGCGCCGACCGCTTGGCCTGCTGCACCGCGGCCGGCGAGTTGGCGGCGATCCGCTCGGCCAGCTCCATCGCGACGCCCATCAGCTCGCCGGGCGGGCAGACGCGGTTGACCAGGCCCCAGCGGTGGGCATCCGCGGCCGAGATCAGCTCGCCGGTCATCAGGAGCTGGAACGCCAGGCCGCGAGGCAGGTACCGGGGCAGCAGCTGGGTGCCGCCGGCGCCGGGCATGATGCCCCGGGTCACCTCGGGCTGGCCGAAGCGCGCGTGCTCGGCCGCAATCAGAAAGTCCGTGCTCATCGCCATCTCGCAGCCGCCGCCGACCGCGACCCCGTTCACGGCGGCGAAGACCGGCTTGCGCAGGTTGCGGAGCTTGTGGTGCGCGCGCTCGAAGATGCGGTGCTGGCGGGTCCACTGCTCGGGCGTCATGCCCTGTCGCTCCTTCAGGTCGCCGCCCGCGCAGAAGGCGCGGTCCCCGGCGCCGGTCAGCACGACGACCCGGACGGCGGTCTCCTCGGCGATCTCGTCGACCAGCTCGCCGAGGCGCACGCCCATCGTGGTGTTCATCGCGTTCAGCCGGTGGGGCCGGTTCAGCGTCAGCAGCGCGATCGCACCGCGCCGCTCCAGCAGGATGGGGCTGCCTTCTTCGGTCATCGTGAGGAAGAGGCTAACCCGAGGCTTGACCTTGACCCTGGGTCAAGGTTGGAGCATGGCGGACATGAGCACCACCGAACGCGACCAGACCGTGTCGGGCATCGCGAATCACTTCCGCGAGCAGGCCGCCGCCTACTGCGAGGCCACCGGCGTCCCCGGCTATCTCGCCGGCGTCCACCACGGCGGCGACCAGGCCGTCGTCTCCCACGGTGTAGCGAACGCCGCCACCGGCGCGCCGATGCTGGACGACACCGGGTTCCTCATCGGGTCCGTGACGAAGGTCCTGACCGCGACGCTCATGCTCCAGCAGGTCGAGCGCGGGGCCGTGGACCTCGACGAGCGGGTCGTCACGTACCTGCCGGAGTTCCGGCTGACGACGCCGGGCGCCGCCGAGGAGATCCGCGTCCGCAACCTGCTGAACCACACCAACGGCATCGACGCCGACCTGTTCTGCCCCGACGGGGCGGGCCCGGACGCCCTGCGCGTCTTCGTCGAGGGCGTCGGGCGGCACTGCGGCGCGCTGTTCCCGGCGGGGGAGTACGTCAGCTACTCGAACGGCGGGATGAACGTGGCGGGGCGGGTGCTGGAGGCGGTGACCGGCACGTCCTACCACGACCTCCTCGAGCGCGAGGTGTACGCCGCCGCCGGCATGGAGGACTCCTGCACGAGCGCCGAGCAGGCCATCCTGCGCAGCACCGCGGCCGGCCACTTCCCCGACATGGCGACCGGGAAGGTCAGGCGCACCGACATGTTCAAGCTGCCCGACACCTGGGCGCCGGCGGGCGCCTCGCCGATGCTCACCATCGGCGACCTCCTGAGGTTCGGGCGGACCCACCTGGCCCGCGGCGTGGCGCCATCGGGGCGGCGCGTCCTCTCGGCCGAGTCGGCGGCGCTGATGCGCACCATGTCGCACGACAACGGGACGCTGAGCGGCACCCCGCTGGGCCTGGGCTGGCCGATCATGCGGTTCGGACAGACGACCGTGCTCGCCCACTCCGGCGCCTCGCCGGGCGGGGTGGCGGTGCTGGTCGTCGTCCCCGAGCACGACCTGGTCTTCACCGCCTTCGGCAACGACGCGCGGGCGATGGCG
>VBJR01000007.1 GCA_005880175.1 Chloroflexota bacterium | reverse complement strand
GTGGCGATGGACGGGACCAGGATGTGCTGGTCCTTCTTGGGACCTGTGTAGGTGTTCAGGTAGTTGGCGTCGGGCTTGAACGCGATCTCGGGCTGCACGCCGTGAGCCGCGGCGACCGCGAGCCAGTAGTCGAGGCAGAGTTGCTCCACCTGCAGGGAAGCGTTCGCCCTCCCGGTCGGATCGAGATCGTGGTGGTACGCGATGTCCCACGGCGGGCTGAACCGCGCCGTACCGACGTGGAGCCCGGCCCAGTGGGCGTCCGTCATCGACGAGGCCGCCAGACTGTACAGCGGCGCCGTCGTCCGGCTCTCGCTGCCATCGCACAGGTTGATCGCGCTGTCCTGCACGCCGAACACGGGCGCACTCGTGGCCGCCTGTGGAGATGGCGCGGGAGTGGTGCTGGCGAGTGCCGGCGCCGACGAAGCCGTGAGCCCGATCACCCCCAAGGAGACGGCCACGCGCGAGAGCGCTCGCAATAGGCCGCCGATATTGGAAGACACTGTTGCTTGACCTCCTGTACAGGGCGTTGCACGCGGTGCGTTCATCGCCGTTGTGGATGTTGCCTGCGCTCGAGCGTAGGTCTAACGGTAGGTAGCGGCTGCCTACCAACGCCGTGCCAGACGCGTATCAGATATGGGCATTCTTTGTGCGACGTCAATTTGCTATACTCAGAGGCCGCACAGGAAATGGGGACTGTGCACCGGACATCGCAGCCGTGGGGATGAGTCATGACATCGGATGAGCGAGGCCGAATTCTCAGGTACGAACGAGCCAGGAAGGGACTTACCCAGCAACAGGTCGCGGACCAGGTGGGCACTTCTCGTGAACTAGTAAGCAGGTGGGAAGCAGGCAAGGTCGTCCCCCAGCCACATCACCGCGTGGCCCTCGGCAAGCTGTTTGGGAAGACCATTGAGGAATTGGGTTTTGTTGATGACGTGCAGACTGCGGATCGCGACCCGACCGCGGGCCATAACCTCTCGGCCGATCAGCTTGAGCATCCGGCTCGGGTCAACGAGTCGTCCGGCCGGGACGGATCGTCGGTGCCGCGTGTGCTCACGCCGGGGCCCAACGTCCAGCAGGTTGACGACGCCACCAACGATGGTGGTTCCAGAAGTGTTCGACAGGGGTTGGACCAGCCGCCGAAGCGCGTTGCGAAGGCAAAGACGAACAGGCCGCGCCAAGTCCCGTTCGCTGGCATCGGGCTCATTGCGGCAATCCTCGTCGCTGCAATGGTCCCGATCGTGTTGGCTCACATGTCCGCGACAGCCACTGGTTCGCATCAACAGGCAACGGTCGCTCCAACGCCCGCTCCTTGTGCCATGAGCAAACCATGTACATACCGGGTCGATGTCGAAGCCAACCTCTGCTTGGACCAGGACGTCACCGCTGCGAAGGCACAGGTTTGGAAGTGCCACGGACTTGCCAATCAGCAATGGGTCGAGACTCACAATGGTAACCGCTTCACGCTCATGAGCCTGAGCAATCTCAAGTGCATCTCGGCGGCGCTGGAAGGAAGGCAGGTCACCATGCAGGCATGTTCCGGTAGCATGGTGTGGTGGTTCGCATCGAAAAGCGGGTCGACCTACACCTTCCACAGCGTGGCTCATCCCGAGCTATGCCTAGAGGATCAGGCCGGTGGTGTTGCACTCAATACGCCAGTGGTCCTGGCTCGTTGTAATGGCGAACCGTACCAGCGCTGGTTTTAGCGAATCTGCTCCAGCCATCGAGCAATTGGGTGCCGCGGTAGCTGTGGAGAGCCGCCCGCCGACTGCCCGCCTGTACGACGAGATCCGCGCTCAGAGCTTCAGTGGCGGCGTCCAGATTGTGCGTCGGTACCTGCGCCAGTTCCGAGCCGATCCCGCCGCGTCCGCCCGGCCGCTGCAGCTCAAGGCCCGGCAGGTCACCAGCTGGATCATGCAGGAGCCGACCAGCCTGGAAGCCGACGAGCAGGAGTCCCTCCAGCGGGTCTTGGACCGCTGCCCAGAGCTGAATGCCCTGGCCGGCCACGTCAGAGCCTTCGCCGAGATGATGCGCGAGCGCCGTGGTGACCGCCTCGCGCGGTGGATGGACGACGTTCGGGCCCACGACCTGCCCGACCTGCGCTCCTTTGTGGGCGGCGTCCGCCGCGATCAGGATGCCGTCGTGGCCGGCCTGACGCTGTCCTGGAGCTCCGGGCCGGTCGAAGGCCACGTCAACCGCTCGGCCTGCTCGACTCGTACACGTCGCCCGGCGTGGACCGCCGCATCTACATCGACGTCGAGCGACTACGCGAATTGCGCCGGAACCCACCGCTACGGCGCATCGAAGCGGTACGCGAGCCCCGCTGAGAATGCTTGCAGGCTCCTGGATCCGGCCGCCGTACGGCCTGAGGGCCTCGCGCTACGCTGTTACCCGGGGAGGACAGATGGCGAGGGAATGGACACTTCCACAGGCGGGGGACACCGTGAGGGTCACCGTGCAGTCGCCGAGCCGGTCTCGCGATGTTCAGGTACCCGTGACCTGGACGGTCGAGAGGCTGATCCCGGAGCTGCTGCCCCTCTTCGTCGACCCTGATGAGACGGTCCAAGAGCGGTGGGCGCTGGGGCCGCTCGGCACCGAGCCCCTCCCGCCCGGCGTCACCCTGGCCGACGTCGGCGTGCTGGACGGCACGATCCTGCGCCTGGAGCCAGCTTCGCGCTGGGACCTGTCCACGCTTCCGTCGCCCCGCGTGTTGACACCGCTGGACGACGGCCTTCGGCCTCAGGAGCGCACGCAAGCCCAGCTACCCCAACGTCGTGGCGTGCTCGGCCGCATCAGCGTGGCGCTCGGCCAGATCCCGGCGCGTGGCGGTCCCGCCCTGCCACCGCAGACCCGGGACTTCGAGCCGGGCCAGTGGGTGCCCCCCGCCAGCATCATGGCGACCGGGACCACTCCGCTGGAACGGTTCCGCGCCGGCTGGCGCGAGAGCGAGTACGAGCGCCGACTCGACCACGCCATCCAGCACCCACGACTACGCCGCTGCGTGACCATCGCCGTCATGTCGCCCAAGGGCGGCGTAGGGAAGACGACGCTGACGGCGCTGCTGGGCGGCCTCTTCGCCCACCTCCGCCGCGACCGCATCGTCGCCGTGGACAGCAATCCGGACTTCGGGTCGCTCGGCCGCTGCCTGACGCCCACGCACGACATCTTCGTCGACGACCTCCTGGAGGAGATCGACAGCCCCGACCTCACGGCGACCGCGGACCGGATGTCGCGGCTCGACCAGGAGGCGTACACCAAGGTGCTGCGCAAGCTCCAGGACCTGGTCGGCATGGTCATCCTCGACTGCGGGACCGGCCTGCACGACCCGGCCTCACGGGCGGCGCTGCACCTGGCCGACCAGGTCGTGCTGGTGACGGACGCGGACCCAGCTACCGCCAGCCTCGTGGCCGAAGCGGCGGCTCTGATCAAGCGCGAGGGAGTGCCCATCTGGCTGGTCGTCAACAAGATGCCGTCCGTCCGCTCGCAGCTCAAGCTGCCCGCGTTGGAGGACTACGTGCCGTTCGTACGCGGCCTCCTCGTCCTGGCGGCTGAGAACCGGAGCGCACGGCACGTCGCCGCCGGCACCTTCGATTGGCACGATGCGCCGGCGTCGTGGCGGCGTTCGGCTCGGGAGCTGGCCGCAGTCCTTGCCACGGCGTGGCCGGTGCTCGGCGCTACCCAGTAGCATCAGCTCAGCCAGACGCGCTCTCGGGCCCCTCCTGGTACACCGCCGGGCGCACGGTCGCGTACAGCGTCTGCACCTGCAGCGTCTTGTGACCTCGCCGCACCAGCCAGCCCCGGCCCGGCGGCATCGGCTCGGCCTTCTGGCCCGCCAGCACCGGCCCCTCGTACGGGTCGCCGCTCATGATCAGGCCCGGAGGGCCCATCTCGCGGAGGCGCTGGAAGAACGGCTCGAACGACGCCCGCACCGACCCGGCCACGCGACGTGCCAGCACCACGTGGAACCCGATGTCCTGGCCCTGCAGCGCGAGGTCCGCGAGCAGGGCGAGCGGATTGCCTGCGGGCGTTGCGACCCAGTCGTAGTCGTCGACCAGCAGGTAGTGGTGCGGACCGCGCCACCGCTCTCCCAGCGGCGCCGGTTCCCGCGCGCTCAGGCGCCTCTGCAGCTCGGTGACGAGCTGCGCGGCCTCCGCCGGGTTCCAGCAGCACGTTCGTACGTGGGCCAGCTGCGCTACGTCCGCGAGCTGGCGCCGGTAGTCCACCAGGCTGACGATCGACTCCTCCGCGGACGTCCGCGAGGCCAGGCCGCGCGCAATGACGCGGAGCAGGTTCGTCTTGCCACTCTGTCCGTCACCGAAGACCAGCAGGTGCGGGTCGCCGGCGCCCAGGCCATGGCGGGCAGGCTCAGCACTCGCGGCGCCTGCTGCCCACCGGCGGCCGCGCGCGCGGACTCGACCAAACGCCCGGGCACCTGCGCGACCGCGGCCTGGAACTGCAGGCCAGGCCGCACCAGGCCCCGACCCGGCATGCCCACCGGGAGCCTTGCCGCGAGCAGCCGGCCGATCTCCGAGTCCGTCGGATCGTTCAAGCGCAGCTCCAGACGGCTGCCGATCGCGTCCCGCAGCTTGGCCCGCACGTCGCCCCAGCGGTGCGCTGTGACCACGAGGTGGACGCCGTAATTGAGACCTGCGGTGGCGATCCTGATCAGCTCCGCCTCGACCTGCTCGATCTCGCTCTGGACCTGCGCAAGATCGTCGATCACGAGGAACACGTCGCCGTACGGCATGCCGGGCAGGTGACCGGCCCCCCGCTCCCGCCGGTAGGCGGCCATCCCGTCCAGGGCCCTCTCTCTGAACAGCAGCTCGCGCTCCTCGATCAGTGAGCCGACGTGCTGAATGACCCTGAGAATCCGCTCCCGGTCCGCCTTGCCGGCCACCGCTCCCACGTGCGGCGCGGGCTCGAACGCGCGCAGCGTCCCACCGCCGACGTCAACGCAATAGAACTGCACCTCCGACGCCTCGTGCGTCGCGATGAACGCCGCGAGCAGCGTCCGGAGCAACGTGCTCTTGCCCGACTGCGGCGCGCCGACGACGGCGAGATGCCCACCGACGCCCGAGAAATCCAGCACCAGCGAGTCCTGGCGCTGCGCCCTGGGCACGTCCACCATGCCGATCGGCACCCGGAGGTGCTCGGTCACCGGCTCGCGGGCCAGCACGTCATCCAGTTCCAGGCGGGTCGGCAGTGGCGGCAGCCACACCTGGTGCGCGGGTGGGCGCAGGCCGCCGACACGGGAGATGATCACGTCCATGTCGGTGTCGCCGGCGCCAGACTCGGGCGCCTGCGAGATCCCGGCCGCCTGGGCCTGGTGGGCGGAAGTGAAGTCCACGACACCTTCCTCGCCCACTTCGTCCGTCGCGGACCGGGAGACGAGCGCGACCTTGAACACCTCGGGATCGCCGTCGACCCGCAGGTAACCGACGCCCGGGTAAGGCGGCAGGTGGAACGCGTCCCGTCTGCCCAGCACCGCCATGCTCTCCTCGGCGCTGAACGTGCGCAGGCACACCCGGTAGCGCAGGTGCCCCTCCAGGCCACGGATGCGGCCTTCGTCGAGCCGTTGGGTGGCCAGCAGCAGGTGCATGCCGAGGCTTCGGCCCACCCGGCCGAGCGTGACGAAGAGGTCGAGGAAGTCCGGCCGGTTGCCGAGCAGCTCGCCGAACTCGTCCACGACGATCAGCAGGTAGGGCATCGGCGTCAGGTCCGCCCCCGCCTGCCGGCGCGCGCGGTACTGCCGGATGTCGTCCAGGTTGCCCGCGTCACGCAGCAGCCGCTGGCGCCGTTCCTGCTCCCCGTACAACGCCGCCTGCATCCGATCCACGAGCGTGAGGTCACGCTCGATGTTGGTGATCATGCCGGCACAGTGCGGCAGCCGGGCCAGGTCGGCGAACGAAGCGCCGCCTTTGAAGTCCACGAACACGAAGTTGAGGAGGTCCGGATCGTGGCGGACGGCAAGTGCGGTCACGATGGTGCGCAGCAGCTCGCTCTTGCCGGAGCCGGTCGCGCCGACGATCAGGCCGTGCGGGCCCATGCCCCCCTCCGCGGCCTCCTTCAGATCGAGGATCGCGTGCTGGCCATCGAGCCGCACGCCGATCGGGATCCGCAGCGCTCGCGGGCCCTGAGTCTCGCGCCACAGCCTCTCCGCCTCGATCGCCTGCGCCGGTGTCCCCAGCAGCTCGACCAGCCGCACCTCCTCGCTCAGGTCGCGGCCGCCCTCGCGCTCGTCCAGCAGCAGCGGCGCCAGGCCACGCGCGATCCGTTCGGCCAGCTCGACGGGGCAGAGAGCCGCCCGCACTGGCTCCACGCGGGCTCCGCCGAAGGCGACCTCCTCGAACGACAGCGCACCCCCTTCGCGCAGCGTCAGCCGGGCGGTGGCGCCGGCGGCAGGTCCACCTAGCCAGAGCACCGAGATGGCGCTGCCTGGCATCGACAGCAGCTCGCTGCCCGGCATCAGCGAAAGCGTGTCGGCGGCTGCCTGGCCGTCCACAACCAGGAGCAGGTGTGGCATCGATGGCACCGATCGGGATCCGGACGGATCGTCGCGCTCGCGCTGCCCGGCCGCGAGCCGCGGTGCGACGGCGTCGGCCAGGACGGTCGCGACGGCCTCGCGGTCGAATCCGAGGAGCCGTGGCGAGTCCGGCTGCGAACGGACCCGCCTGGCGTGAGGCAGCCACTTGGCCCACTCCCAGGCCGAGGACATCGCCGTGCCGCCGATGACCGCGACCTGGAGGTCGTCTGGCCCCTGCGTGACGGCGAGCTGGCAGACCACGTGCCTGGCCAGCGCCCGGCCCAGTTCCCGATCGCCGGCCACCATGATCTGGCGTTGCTCGAGGAGGCCGATCGCCACGGGCGCGGCCTCCAGCTCGCTCCACCGATTCACCAGTGCTCGCGCTCGGCCGAGGAGATCGGCCTCGTACTCGACGAGCGGGTTGTCGTTCAGGGACAGGCTGACCTGGCAGGAGAGCGGCACACGGCCGCGGCCCAGCGTGACTGTCAGGTGGTCGGGGTCGCTGCGCCGGCGCTCCCAGACGCGGCGCCGGGTCGTCACCAGGCCGGCCAGCAACGCGTCGTCGGGGTACAGGTGGCCCAGGCGCTGCGTCTGCGTCGCCGCGGCCGTGCTCAGCTCCTCCTCCAAACGCTCCAGGTAGGCCAGATAGCGCTCGCGCTCCCAGCGACGGCGGCGGCGCACCCCGCGCCGTTGCATCCACCACATCAGGCCGCCGGTCAGGACGCAGACGACGACCACGAGGATCACCGCGACCACGATCAGCGGGTTGGTCCGGAAGGTGAACAGGTAGATCAGCGAGGCGCCGCTGGCGAGGGCCGGCAGCAGGTACATCAACGCGGTACCGGCGCCGCCTCCGCTCGAGCGATCTCGCGTCGGCGGCGCCGCGACCTCGCACGGCTCCTCACACAGCGGCTCCAGATACGCCCGCTGCGGCCGTTTGTGGACGACCCCCGCCATCGCGGTGGCGCTCCTACACGGCCGCCCGGGGCTCAGGCACCCCGGTTGAAGCTGCTCGCGATCCCCTGCTCGGTGCTCTCGTAGTGGGAGCCGGCCTGCTGCATGAGCTGAGCGATCCCCACCAGCGCCTGGTGGAGTCCTGCGCCGTCGCGCTGCCACTGCTCCCACAGCGTGATGAAGCGCTGCTGCGCAACGCCGGCCCAGTCGGAGCCCAGCGGCGCCACCTGGCCGGAGAGCTGGCGAAGCGTGCCCTCGATGCTGGACGCCCCGGCGTTGAGCTGGCCGGCGATCGACTGAAGCTGCTCAGGGGTTACCCGAATGTTCGAGGCCAAAGTAGTTCCTCCCGCTAGCGTGAATCCGCATCCCACGCGTGGCCGACTGCTCCCCAACCGCCGCCGCAGTTGCGCTGCCGGCGACCGGATCACTAATCTAACAAAAGGCCCGGACGTCTCGATACCTCGGGGCCACCAGCACCGCATTGTGGGGGGAGCACCTGATGCATGACGGCGGCGGCATCGACGTAACACCGAGCACGCTGCTCGACGCCAGCTCGCGGATCACCTCGCAGGCCGACGACCTTCGGTTCTGGGTCGGCCAGGTGCGGCATCAGGGGGGCGCGGCGCAGTCCTCCCTGGACGCGGTGCTGGCCGGTGGCGCCTGGTCGGACGTCACGTCGAGCTGGGGCGCGGCCCTCGACCGCCTGGTGCGGGCCCTCGGCGCCTACGGCTCTAACACCGGCGCCGCCGCCGTCGTCTACGAGAACGCCGACATGTCGGCGATGCCGATGCCGGCGCAGCAGCGCCGGCAGGTGCCGGCGCCGCCGAAGGTGGACTGCTCCCCCAACCTCCTGGGCCAGGTGCCGGCCCAGTGCAACGAGGCATGATCCCGGGCGGCGGCGGAGGCCTGAGCTTCCCCAACGTCGACACGGGCGCCCTTCGCGGCACGGCGAGCTGGTTCGGGACCGCGTCCGCCATCTGCCAGGCTGACGGCTCCGACCTGCGGGCGACGCTCGCCTCGGTCGGCGAGAGCCACGCCCAGGGCGTGGCCGATCTCAACCGGGCGGGGGACGCGCTGAACCAGGTCTCCACCACCCTGATCACGCTGGCGAACACCATCGACGACTGCCGGTCGAGGTTCCACTCGGCGATGGATCGGATGAACACCGCGAATACGGACGCGGCTGCCGCCCAGAGCGCGATGGACAACTACGTGCCCCACGGGAACGGAGCCGCGGTGTCGCAGTTCTTCGACCAGCAGCAGACGAAGCTGCAGGACGCCCAGGCGACCGCTGGCGTCGCGCAGGGCGATGCCGCCAGGGCCATCGCCGACGCGCTGGCGGCCGGCCAGCGAGCCGCATCGGCGCTCTCGGGCATCGCTGGCATGGCGGGCGGCATCGGCAACTTCGCGGGAACGACGCCCGCCGGGCCCGCCGGCTCACGCGGAGAGGCCCCGCCGGACACTGGCTTCCTGGTGCTGCTGCTGGGCTCAGTCAGGGACAACCAGGATGCCGGCGCCGCTTTCGAGCGGTTCGTTCTCAAGCTCTTCGGCCTCACGAAGAACACAGAAATGGTCAATGGCTCGATCCCCGACTACATGGGTGGGCGCGGCGGCCAGATGATCGAGATCAAGGGTGTCGCATATCAGTACAACTCGAGCCAGATCCAGAACGAGATGGCGGCCGCAGCCGAAAACGAACAGTCCTTCACGTTGATCATCGGACCCAAGACTCGGGTCTCGGCACCGCTCCGGCAGGCCATCGAGGAGCATCCGTACGGAGGCGAAATCGTGCGGGCGCAGTCCGACGGAACGGTCACCGACTACGCCGGCAACCCCGTCACCGAGGCCCCGAACGGCGGGTTCATGTACACGGGGAAGGTGCCAGAGGGCAAGGGCACCCTCAATAACCCGCGCGGGTTCCCCCCGCCGGAGGAGGTGCCCCCCAGTGGTGGGGGAGCAGGCTCTGGCGACCTGCCACCAGGCGAGACGCCTGAAGAGCCGGAAGTGCCGGAGCTCCCGGAGCTACCCTTGCCATGATGGCTCGAGGTCGGCGGGACCTGTTCCTGCAGCTGCTGTCGCGAACGTCCATGCACGAGCCCGAGCTCGCGTCGGAGGTGTTCGGGGCGATCGAGTCGGCGGCGCCGGCATGGACACCGGGCCGATGGGACGTGGCCGAGCCCGCGCGACGTCCCTGGGAGCCGGACCGCATCGACGAGGTCTGGCGTAGCCTCGACTTCACCTGCGTCAGCGCCGAGCGTGGGGCCGCCGAGATCTTGGTGCACAAGAGGTGGAAGCGAGGCACCACGCACGGCGAGCTCTGGATTGGGGCGCGCTCTGGATCCGTGACGCCCGACGCCGCAGTCGGATTGTTCCACCGGCTGGCCGATCTGCTCGACGCCGACTATGGCTTCCTGCACGCGTTCGCGCCAGAGGACGTTGGCCAGCTGCTCGGGGTCAACGAGTACGACGGCGAACCCCGCGTCCATGTCGCGCCCTGGACCCTGCAGTTCCACCTCCCCGGCCTGTACTGGGCCAGCATCTTCGGCCCTTCGTACGTCGACTTGTTCGGCGAGGACGCCATCCGCACTACGCCGTCCGCCGCCATCGCTCAGCTCGGCTCGAAGCGCTGGTACGTGCAGCTCACGCCGTCGCTGCTCGACAACCAGACGCAGCGAACTGATGTGGTCGCCGCGCGCGAGGCCGCCATGCGGCACTTGGGTGTCAGCGCCTTCTGGCGTCCCGGAATGAGCAGGCCGATCATGCCTCGTGGGGGCCGGCCGCGACCGCCGGGCCGCGCGCCCAGCTTCGACGACCTGCGGCTCGAAGCGCCGATGGCAGCTGGCCGGTGACCGCCGCGACAGACCAGGAGTGGCTGCTCGCGGCGCTGCGGACCTATCGCGCTGCCGGATTCTTCGCGGACAGGTCAGCAATGTCGGATGCGGAGCTGGCTGAACTGCTCCAGGACGAGCACGAGGACGAGTGGGCTGAGCGGCTCGGACCGGACCCGAACGTGCCGGTGCTGGCGGAAGTGCGAGTTCTCGCCTACGATCGCGTCCGAACCTGGTGGCAGGATCTCGAGGCGGACGTCGCGCCCGGTAACGACATCTACGTGCGCGTGCTGAACGAGTGGGCCGCCATCTCTGGGGGCGCGTTCCGCCCCGACCGACTGGCCGAGCGCTGGGCGACGCCGGACGGCCCGGTCACGCTCGATGTCGAGATCGGCGACCGCCGATGGGAGCTCCGAGCGACAGTGCGCGAAGACTGGCTGGATCTCGGCGTGCTCGACGGTCTCAACGCCGTGCTCGCGGAGACCCGAGCACCTCGGCGGTTCGTCGCGCTGCTTCCCGGCGACCAGACCGCTCTGGTGGCAGCCCTCGATGCCGGCGAGCAGAATCGCATCGAGCACGAGCGTGGCGTTCGCTTCGCCATCCATCGCGGCACGCCGCCCTCATAAGAGCCGGAGCGAGACGTGGACCGTCAGCTCGCATCCCCTGGGCCAGGACTCCCAGCTACCCCGGGAAGTGCAGAGCGGGTGGCGGCAACGGCCGATCGAGGGCCGTAGGAGCAAGCTTGACGCGGGCACGATGGCGGACCTCGAGCCCCTGGCCCGCAAGGGCCCGGCCGAGGACATCATTCTCATCGCGGTCACGCGGCGACCATCGGCCGGAGTGCCTGCGCCGCTTGGACGCACGCGCACAAATGACCGCTCGCATCGCGCTGGGCGCCGAGCCGCGCGACGGCGAACTGGTCTTGGGCGCGGGCCGGCTGAGCCAGAGGTCGCGTCCCGACCGGATGGCGGGGGCCGGGCCTGGTATCCGGCCAGCATGAGCAGCCACGGCCGGCGCGCGCGTACTGGTTGACCGACGCGGCGGTGAACGCTACGGCCGGCCACCACGGCGCCGACCGGCCGGACCTGGACGCAGCGGCATCAGCGGACGCGGGCCCGAGAAGGCCGCCGGAGCCGCGCGACAGGCACCGTACGAAACCGGCCGGCGAGTCGCGGATGACGACGACGGCCGATGCGGACGACATACCGCTGGCGCCAGGCCGGCATGCCCGGTGAGCTCGAAGACTATCTCCGCGAACTCGTCGACCGCGATCACCAGTGCCCGCTCCGCGCGATCGCTTCAAGGTCCGAGGCTGTGGCGCGGTGCGCAGTTCCGTCACGCGCGGCCAGTTCGTTCAGTTCAGGCGGCGGAACTCCTCGGGTGCTTCGGCCTGGGCCCGCTTCAAGTGCATGATGACGCCCGGGTCCTGGTCGAGTTGTTCGTACAACCACGCCAGGATCGTCGATAGTCGAGCCCGTCGCTCCGTTACGGGCAGGGCCGCAACCATGTCCGGAGTAAGCCGATCGGCGACGCGAATACCGAGGTCCGGACTGCCATGCTCCGCTTCGATCTCGATCATGTAGATCGCGACGTTCGTCGGCCCCCACGCTGACCAGATCCAGTTGGAACTGCCGGTGCGCTGACCGATGCGGTCAGCCTCCTCGACAAGTCGCCGTGCCTCAGCGATGTGCCCGCGACGTACAGCTACGACGCTCAGCGCCGCGTGCTGCATCCCCTGCAACACATGGCCGTTCTGCATCGTCTCGGCCCGCGAGCTCAGGACCTGTAGATTGCGCCGCCCGACTTCGTCGGCCGCGTCAAGGTAGTCGTCAGCCAGTAGTTGGAGCGTCAACGACCACTGCGAGGTCGCAATGATGCTGGGATCGTCGGTGGCGTCGGCCGCGGCTAACATTCGTTCGCGAGTTGCGACGGCGACATCGATCGAGCCAACCGAGCGCGAGAATTGCCGCGCGAGGTAGTACGTGTGGAAGATGAGCGCGGCCGCCCGACGACGATCATCTTCCTCTTGTGGCGTTGTGTACCGACCACGCAGCCATTCGGCCTGCCGGATGAGACCAGGGAGGAGTTCGGCGGTGCGCGCGTAGTTCCGCTCGGTCGCGGCGAACCATGCATCCCCCACCAGGTCGATGCGGGCCTGCATCTCCGACAACTCTATCGGCACAGCCAGCTCGCCAAGCCCGAGTAAGGCGTCCTGGATGGCCGGGATGCCGGGGTGGCCCACGCCGCCCGGCTCGAAGCTCGCCTGACCACGTAGGGTGTCGGCAGACACGCCCAATGCCTCGGCGATCAAGTGGAGGTATCGCTGGGACGGCGTACGCAGGCCCCGCTCGATTAATCCAATGTAGTCGATACTGATCCCGGTGAGCCGATGGGTATGTCCCCCATACCCACAGCATAACAACAAGAGATGCCCGTACAAACTGTACGGGCTGCGGCCGGTTGCCCATTGCTACGGTGAAACCGTTGCATCTTGGGGATGACCCGCGCTGCGGGGTTGCCGGTTGGCACGGGAGGGGTTCGATTTGGTCGCGATGCGCGTAGACGGTGGAAGCGCCACACCCGACGATCGGACGGGCCAGACTACCTTCACGACGATGACAGCCGAGCAGACAGTGATCTGCATGTGCTGCTGCCCTGCCGAAGGGCACAGTCGTATATGCCAAGTCCAGGTGCCTGCGGGCCAGCCGTACATAGTTTGCGAGAAGCCCGACGGGCTCACGACGCGCATGTGCCCGACTTGCGCAGTGGCCGTACAGAGGGGCGCGCTCGTGGAGAGGTGGCAATGAAGTCCGCCTTCGTCGCCCGAACAGCGGCTGTACGCCTCTGTAAGCCACATTTCGAGTCGCAGACTGCTGTGCATGCGACATTCGTGGGCGCCGTCGAGTGAGAGGACTCCGGGAGCCGCTGGCCGCGTCTCTTCCGGTCGCTCAGATCCTCCTTTCTTTGGGGAGGGCGGGACGGATGGCCCGCTCTCCCCTTCCTCGACCCTTTCCCTGCCCAGCGGGGGGCGGCCAGTTGGCCGTCCCCCGCGCCTCCGGCCGCCATCTGACTGATGAAGGACGCTGCCGATGACGGCAGGGTGCCTCCAACTCCAATCTCCCGCCGTCGACCATGAGTCCCTGACGCCGACGGCGGTCCGTGAGCTTCTGGAGCGACAGTCGGTGCTGCTCAGACTCACCCTCCACGAGCTGCGCCGGCCTCTCGGCGTGGCCGGCGGTTACCTGTCGATGATCCAGGAGGGCAGCCTCGGGCCGTCGCCGGAGTCGCCGCAGGCTCAGCAGGGGTTGGCGGCCATGGCCGGCGCCCTGCAGGAGATGGGCGCGCTGGTCGACGGCCTGGCGGCCGTGGCCATGCAGGAGGACCGCGCGAGCCTCCGCTGCCGGCCCACCCGACTGGGCACCGTCGCTGCATCGGCTGTCGCCGCCGTGGAGCACGAGGCGCGGTCACGTCAGGTCGTCGTCGTTCAGACGGGCCCTGACGTGGAGGCGGAGGTGGACGGCGAGCGCCTTCGCGTCGCTCTGGTCAACCTCATCGCCAACGCCATTCGACACAGCCCGACCGGGGCCACGGTCGAGGTGGGGGTCCAGCTCTGCGCAAACGCGGTGATGATCGCGGTGAGCGACGACGGTCCCGGGATCGTGCCCGCCGACGCCACGCACATCTTCGATCCCTGGTACCAGGGGGCGGGCGCGTCGAGCGGGCTCGGGCTCGGCCTGTGGATCGTGCGCCGGATCGTCGAGTGGCACGGCGGCCGGGTGACGCTGGAGAGCGCGCCGGGCCACGGCGCGACCTTCTGCGTCGTGCTCCCGCGGAGCGGCGACATCGGCGGGAGCCGCAGGTGATTGCGGGATCGCCTCGTCGGCGCGATCAACTGGCTGATCTTCCAGTCGGGACCATGGGCCAGGAGGGTGCTGTGGCCGATGGTCAGGCCCTGGCTGACCGCGTTGTGGGTACTGCTCGTCCTGCTGGGGCTGGTCGTGTCGGCGGTGCTGCTGCTCCTGCAGTGGTCGCGCTACGGCTTCCGCGACCGGCCGTAGCAGCCGGCCGGCACGGCCACGCCGCGACGACTGCCGGGCCTGCGTCTCATGACATCGTCCGGGGAGGCCGCCTGATGGCCAGTCCCAGTCCGTACCATCCCGAATACCTCGGCGAGGAGGAGCTTGAGGTGTCGCGCCTGCACCCAGGCTCACACGCCTACGCGAAGCTCGAGAGGAGCGCGCGGCCCGGCGCTTCCACGCAGGCAAGCCCCCAGTTGACCGCGCGACCGGAGGCAGACCGATGACGCTGCCCAACGACGAGGCCCCCATCGTCGTCACCGTCAGGTTCACGCCGAGTGGGCACCGGGTGGCGATGCAGCTCGCGAACGCGACGCACGTCACGCCGAGCGAGCTGTTCCGGGACGCGCTGAGCGTGTACTGGTGGTTGGCGCGGGAGCACGAGCAGGGCCATTCCTTCCTGGTTCGCCGCGGTGACACGGTCACCGAGATGACGCTGCCGAGTCTGAAGGGAATGTACCGGTTGCCGGAGGAGGGGCCGCCTGGAGCGGCGCCTGACGAACGCCATGCCTGGGAGTTGGAGGAGGCGCTGCGGGACGCGACCACCAAGGAGGACGCGTGACTGCCGCCGTCGTCCGCAGCTCGTCGTCTCGCCTCGCCGTGCGGTCCATCCGAAGGGCGATGTCCACCACCCCCGGCAAGCTGCGCGCGAGGAGCGCCGTCAGCGTCGCCGGGATCGTCGTGCTCTGGGCGATCAGCCTGGCGGCCGTCCTCACTGCCGGCCACGTGATCGACGGTATCGGGCTCACCACCGTGCCGGCGATGATCGACGCCCAGCGCATCCACGCGACGCTGGCGGATGCCGATCGCGAGGCGGCGGACGCCTTCCTCACCGGTGGCACCGGCACCGCCGAGCGCCGGTACCAGTCCGACGTGACGGCGGCCAGCGACGAGCTGGAGCGCGCGGCCGAGCACAACGGGGATGGCGCGCCGGCCGCTCGTCAGCTCGCCTCGATCATCGCGCTCGTCGCCGAATACCAGGGGCTGGTGCAGACGGCGAGGACCGACAACCGGCAGGACTTCCCGGTCGGCGCCGCGTACCTGCGGCGCGCCTCCACGCTGATGCACGAGCCGGGGGACGGCATCCTCGCCAGGGTCGACTCCCTCGACCGGATGAACTCCGCCGACCTCGCCGTCGAGGACTCCTCGCTCTGGCTGGTCGTGGTGACCGTGACAGCATCCGGCCTCGTGACGGCCGCCCTGCTGGCGCTGCTCGTCTCGCTGCAGGCGTTCATCAAGCGGCGGTTCAAGCGGAGGTGGAACGCGCGCCTGCTCGGCTCGACGGCGCTGCTGGGGTTCCTCGGCTGCTGGCTGGCCCTGCAGTCGGTCGTCAGCTACGAGGGTCTGGCAATGGCCGAGCGCCAGGCGTTCCCGCGCCTCTACGCGATGTGGCAGATGCGGTCGCTGGTCGCGGACGCGAGCGGCAACGAGTGGCTGTCGCTCGTCGCCCGCGGCAACGGGGCAGCCTTCGACAGCGCGTTCAACAAGGAAACGAGCGAGATCGTGGCCGGCAGGCTGAGCCAGGACAGCGTCAGGCTGGCGCGGCTCGGCCGGGTCAGCTTCGGCGGCATGCTCGCGGCCGAGATCCGTGCCGCCGACTTCCCGGGCGAGCGCGACGCCACGGTGGCGGTCCTGGCGGCGTACGAGGTGTTCCTGGACGCCGACGCTGCGGTGCGGGCGAAGGCCGCGACCGGGGACTACGACGGCGCGGTGGCGCTCGCCCTCGATGCCCGCGGTGGGCATCTGGAGGCCGCGTTCAGCGACCTGGCGGGCAGCCTCGATGCCGTGATCGGACTTCTCCAGCGCCGCTTCGACGACGCGATCGGCCGCTCCAGGCCAGGACCGGCGCTGCTCCTGGCCATCTCATTCCTCTCCGGCTCGGCCGTCTGGCTCGTGGTTGGCGGCGTGCGGCCGCGAATCGCGGAGTACACCGCATGACCCCGGCCGGCGGCCGGTGGGCCATCGCTGGTGCCGCGGCGCTGACGCTGGCAGTCGCCGCCTGCGGCACACCGGCGCTGCTGGTCAGGCCCGCGATCGATGGTGCGGCGCCGAGCCCGTCGCCGTCCACGCCCGCGGCAGCCGCCCCGGACACCAGCTGCGGCGACCCCACGGCCAGCCTGCGCCCCCAGGGTCCGCCGCCCGCGCCGGGGGCGCTCCCGGCAGGCTCGTTCATGCAGGCGATTTACCAGCGCGGCCGGCTGGTGGCGGGCGTGTCCAGGGACACGCTGCTGTTCGGGTCGGTGAACCCGACCACCGACCGGATCGAGGGCTTCGACATCGACATCCTGCGCCAGGTGGCGAAGGCGCTCTTCGGCGATCCCGACCGCATCGAGTTCCGAGTGATCACCCCGGCCCAGCGCATCCCGGCCCTCCAGGCGGGAACGGTGGACATCGTCGGGCGCACGTTCACCGTCAACTGCGTGCGCTGGCGGCAGATCGACTTCTCGTCCGTGTACTACGTCTCGGGCCAGCGAGTGCTCGTGCCTCGGGGATCGCCGATCTCCGGGCCAGGAGATCTCGGTGGGAAGCGAATCTGCGTGCCCGCGGGCACCACGGCGCTCGACGGCCTGAGCAGCAGGGCGTCGAGGAAGCCCATCCCGGTCGTGGTCGCCGACCAGACCGACTGCCTCGTCCTGCTGGAGCTGGGCACGGTGGACGCGGCCGTCAACGACGAGTCCGTGCTCCTGGGCCTGGCCGTGCAGGACCCGTCCATGGTGGTTGTCGGCCCCAGGTTCACGGTCGAGCCGTACGGGCTCGGGATCGCGCAGTCGCACCCCGACTTCGTGCGCTTCGTGAACGCGGTGCTGGAGCAGATGCGCAGCGACGGCGCCTGGTCGGCCATCTACAACCACTGGCTGAGCCGCATCGGGCCAGATGCCGGGCCGCCACCGGCCCGCTACCGGGACTGATCGCACAGAATGGTCAGCGCGGTGGGGCGAGGCGAGGTCGACGTGGCGCGGCCGATGGTCGAGATCCGCGACCTGCGCAAGCGCTTCGGCGACGTCGAGGTGCTGCGAGGAGTGGACCTCTGGGTGAGCGCCGGGGAGGTGTCGGTCATCATCGGGCCCAGCGGCGGCGGCAAGACGACGCTCCTCCGGTGCGTGAACGGGCTCGAGAAGGCCACCTCCGGGAGCGTCCGCGTTGGCGGTGTCAGCCTCGAAGACGGCGACCTGGACCGGGTGCGCAGGCGGG
This sequence comes from Chloroflexota bacterium, assembly GCA_005880175.1. Next base: position 8,674 of record VBJR01000007.1, on the reverse strand, counting down.
TCGGGATGGTCTTCCAGCAGTTCAACCTGTTTCCACACCTGGACGTCCTGGGCAACCTGACGCTGGCCCCCAGGCGGGTGCTGCGCATGCGCCGTTCGGAGGCCGAGGCGCGGGCGTCCGAGCTGCTCAGGCGCGTCGGCCTCGCCGGGAGGGAGACCCGCCGCCCGCACCAGCTCTCGGGCGGTCAGCAGCAGCGGGTCGCGATTGCCCGGGCGCTGATGATGGAGCCCGAGGTGATGCTCTTCGACGAGGTCACCTCGGCCCTCGACCCGGAGCTGGTCGCCGAGGTCCTGGACGTCATGCGCGATCTCGCCGGCTCGGGCATGACCATGCTCGTGGTCACCCACGAGATGGGGTTCGCGCGCGAGGTCGGCGACCGGCTGGCCTTCATCGCGGACGGCGTGGTCGTGGAGGAGGGCGTCCCGGCGGACGTGCTGGGCAGCCCGCGAGAGGAACGCACACGGCGGTTCCTGGACCGTGTGCTGCGTTGACTCGGTCCATCGAGAAGGAGGGGGCATGAGACTGCTTGCAGGGCTCGCGGCCGTGGTGGCTCTGGTGGTGCTCGTCGGCTGCGGAGGGACGGCGTCCCCGGCCAGGACGTCGGCGGCGGCGCCGCCGAGGCTGTCTGTCCCGCTGCCGGCGGAGATCCGGCAGAAGGGCCGGCTGGAGGTCGGGGTGAAGTGCGACTATCCGCCGTTCGGATACACAGACGCGAGCGGGGCCACGGTCGGCTACGAGATCGACATGGTCCACCGCATGGCGCTCTACTCCTTCGGGGACCCCGGCCGCGTCGACCTGCAGTGCGTGGTGGCCGCCAACCGCATCGCGTTCCTGACCACCGGCCGGGTGGACATGCTGGTCGCCACGCTGACCTACACGCCCGACAGGGCGAAGACGATCGCGTTCTCCGACCCCTACTTCTCGGCGGCCGGCCGTCTGCTGGTGGCCAGGGGCTCTTCGATCAAGGAGGCCAGGGACCTGGCCGGCAAGACGGTCGCCACCATCACCGGCAGCGTCTACGACACCTACCTGCACAACTGTGTGCCGGGGACCACCGTGCTCACCTTCCAGCAGACCGCCGACGGCCTGGCCGCGCTGAAGGAAGGACGGGCGCAGGCGTTCATGCAGGACGACACGCTGCTGGCCGGCCTGGTCAGGACGAACTCCGACCTCACGATCGCCGGCTCCGGCGTCGCCGCCGGTCCCTGGGGCGTCGGCCTCCGCCAGGGGGACGCGGCGCTGCTGGCCTGGGTCAATGCCTCGCTGGCCGAGATGCAGAAGGAGGACTTCGACTGGAAGAACTTCCAGAAGTGGGTTCCCGACCGGAGCGTCCAGCAGAAGCTCGCGAGGTCGGTGCCCAGGCCCGGCCAGAGCCTGGTCTACGGCCTGGGGCCGGTGACGGCCTGCGCAGCCTGAGCCGAAGACGTCTTGTTCCTGTACACCTTCGACCCGGGGTACGTCCTGCGGGTCCTCCCGGCGCTCGCGTCAGGGCTCCGGCTGACCCTGGCGGTGAGCGCGATCGGCATCGCCGGATCGCTTCTGATCGGCGTCGCCGGCGGCGCCGTACGTGCGGCCAGGCTGCCGGTCCTCGACGCCGCCGTCGCCGTGTACGTGGAGGTCTTCAGGAACACGCCGCTGATCGTCCAGCTCTTCTTCCTCTACTTCGGCCTGCCGGAGGTGAACGTCCGTCTGAGCGCGTTCACGGTGGGCTGGCTGGGGCTGGCGCTGTGGGGAGGCGCGTACCACGTCGAGAACCTCCGCGCCGGGTTCGAGTCGGTCGCGCACCGCTACCGGGAGAGCGCCCAGGCCCTCGGGATGGATGCCCGGGTCGCGTTCCTCACCGTGGTGCTGCCGGTCGGCGCCAGGGTCGTCATCCCGTCTGTGGCCAACACCTGCATCTCGACGCTGAAGAACTCGTCCTACCTGATCGCCATCAGCCTGCCCGAGCTGACGACCACGGCGATCAACATCGTGTCCCTCTCCTTCCGGGTGTTCGAGATGTTCGGCGCCATCGCCGTCATCTACCTGGTCCTGGTCTGGTCGATCTCGGGCGCCGCGGCCACGATCGAGCGCCGGTTTGCGCTGCCGGAGGGGATCTGAAGATGCCCGATTGGGTGCCTCCGGTGGCGGCGGCCATGGCGGGCGGCCTCGCCACGACCGTGCTGCTGTCCGGCCTGGCCGGGGCCGCGGCCATCCTGCTCGGAGTTGTGCTGGGCTCCCTGGCCACGCTCCGGAGCCCGGCCGTCACCGTCCCGATTCGCGCCTATGTCGAGGTCTGGCGCGGGCTGCCCATCATCGTCACCCTGTTCCTCGTCTTCTTCGTGCTGCCGGCCGTCGGGGTGCGTCTCGATGCCTTCCCGGCGGCGCTGATCGGCCTCACCCTGTGGGCGAGCGCCAACTGCACCGAGATCGTGCGGGGAGCGGTCCGCTCGGTCGCCCACGGCCAGCGCCTGGCCGCTACCGCGCTGGGCATGGGCTGGGCGGCCGCCATGCTCCACGTTGTCCTGCCGCAGGCGGCGCGCCGGATGCTGCCGCCGCTCGTCTCACTGCTCGCCAACCTGGTCCAGTCCTCGGCGCTGGCCGCGGTCATCGGCGTCCTGGACCTGACCGCGAGCGCCGAGCGACAGATCGCGCGCCTGACCGTACTCGGCGACTCGCACGCGCTGCAGATCCTGAGCGCCGTCATGGTCGTGTACTTCCTGGTCTGCCTCCCGCTGACCAGGACCTCGGCGGTCCTCGAGCGCCGACTCGCCAGGTGATGTGTGTCGCCGGCCGCGTCGGGGAGCTGGTCGATCGACTCCTGGACGCGCGGTCGCCGCGCACGGTGCAGGCGTACATCGTCGATCTCGACGACTTCGCGCGCTGGCGGGCCTGCTCGCGCCACGAGGCGATCTGCCAGCTCCTGGCGGGCGGTGCCGAGAACGCCCGCCAGCTGTCGCTGAGGTACGCGGCGCACTTGAGGCGTCGGGAGCGCGCGTCGGCCACGATCCAGCGCCGGCTGACGACGTTGGGGACGCTGGTGCGGGTGGCGGAGAACTGCGGCCTGATCGACTGGTGGCTCGACGTTCATGATTGGCGGGCGATGAGCGAAGACGTGGGGGAAGGCGTCGGCGAGGACGTCGCGTACGTGCTGCCGCGGCATCCGGCCGAGGTGGCTCGACTCGACCTCCAGCACTACGCGCTGGCGGAAGCGCTCGGCGGGGTTCACTACGGCGTTCACTACCTGGCGCCGGTGCGGAGCCCGCGTACCGCGCTGGTCGTCGGGTTCGACTTGGTGCGGCCCAAGCCCGGCGCCCCGGCGGCCTACCGTGCGGTGCGAGGGAACGTGCTGCAGGGACTGCCGTTCCGGAGCGACAGCTTCGACTTCGTGCACCAGCGGCTCCTCTTCAGCGGCGTGCCGGTGACATCGTGGCCCGCCGAGGTGGCCGAGCTGGTGCGCGTGTGCCGCGGCGCGGGCTGGGTGGAGCTGGTCGAGGGAGCCACGCGGCTCGAAAGGCCGGGGCCGGCCACCCTTCGCCTGGTCGATCTCCTGCTCGAGGTGAACCGCAGAGCGGGACTGGACACCGAATCCGCGGTGTTCGGCGGCCTGCACCGGTACCTGCTCGACGCCGGGGCGACCGGCGTGGAGCGCCGGGCGGTGGAGCTACCGATCGGCGAGTGGGCGGGCAGGGTCGGATCGCTAATGGCATCGGACTTCCGAGCGCTCTTCACCCGGATGAGCTCGACCTTCACGGCGGATCTGCACGTCCCAGCGACCGAATGCGTCGAGCTGGTGCGGGCCGCGGGCCAGGAGTGGGAGGAGTGCCACACGACGTACCCAGTGGCCGTGGCCTGGGGCCAGAAGCCGGACCGGAGCTGACGTGGACCTGCGGGACGTCGCAGCCGAGACGCTGGCCATCATCGAGCGGGGCGCCTACCGCGCCCCTTCCGGCACCATGGTGGATCTGCGCGAGGCGATCGACGCCTCGGCGAGAGGCACCGTCCTGTACACACCACAGGTCTCGATGCGCTGGTCCCGATCCACCCGAGGGCTGCTGGCGGCCCGCCTTGCATGGAGGTGACGCCCGAGACCACGACGGCGGCCGCCCACCGCCTTGTCCACGTCGAGGGCGTTGAGCGGGTGGCTGCGCTCAACTTCGCCTCGGCGAAGAACCCCGGCGGCGGCTGGCTCGGCGGCGCCCGGGCGCAGGAGGAGGACCTGGCGCGCTGTTCAGCCCTGTACCGCTGCCTGCTCGCCCAGCCGCGCTACTACGAGGCCAACCGGGCCCACCCGTCGTTCCTCTACACCGACCACGTCATCTACTCGCCCGCCGTCCCGTTCTTCCGCGACGACGACCACCGCCTCCTGGAGGAGCCATTCCCGGTCTCGATCATCACGGCGCCGGCGCCGAACGCGGGCGAAGCGCTGCGACGGGACCCGAGCGCGGGGCCGCAGCTCCGCGCGGTGCTGGCGTCGCGAGCGGGGAAGGTGCTCGCCGTCGCCGCCCATCAGGGCCACCGGACGCTGGTGCTCGGGGCCTGGGGCTGCGGAGTCTTCCGCAACGACCCGCGTAACGTGGCCGGCGTGTTCGACGACTGGCTGCGCAGCCAGGACGTCTCCGGGGTCTTTGAACGCGTGGTCTTCGCGGTCTACGACCGCACCCGCACCCGCGGCGCCCTGCGAGCGTTCGAGGGGCGCTTCAGCCGCCCGATCGCTACGTGATGGGAAGCTGCGGCCGAGTAGATTGGCGCCGTTGTCGCTCCAGCCGAGGGCGACGACTCCATCGGCCGGCGCGCAGCGGACTCGCAGCCGGGCAGGGCCGTCGACCCACTGTGTGGCCCGGTCAGTCGATAATCGCTACCTTCGATCAATCTGCTGGGACGTGAACAAGGGGGCGACGCCATCGTGGACGGATCGGCACGGCTGCACGTGCGGGCCGTGGTCTTCGACGTAGGAGAGACCCTGGTCGACGAGACGCGGGAGTACGGGACGTGGGCGGATTGGCTTGGCGTCCCTCGGCACACGTTCTCGGCCGTCTTCGGCGCGGTGATCGCCACCGGCCGGGACTATCGCGAGGCCTTCCAGGTCTTCCGGCCAGGCTTCCGGCTCGACGAGGAGCGGCAGCGCAGAGTGGATCAGGACTGCGCCGAGACCTTCGACATCGGCGATCTCTACCCGGATGCGATGCCCGCTCTTCTGGAACTGAAGCAGCTCGGTTACCGGATTGGGGTCGCCGGCAACCAGACGCCGCGAGCCCACGACATCCTCCTCAGCCTCGGCCTGCCCGTGGATTGGATCGGCACCTCGTCGCGCTGGGGCGTCGAGAAGCCTGGGACCGAGTTCTTCCAGCGCGTCGCGGCTGAGTGCGCCGTCCCGCCGTCCGAGGTGGCTTACGTAGGCGACCGGCTGGACAACGACATCCTGCCCGCCAAGGCGGCCGGGATGCGGACTGTCTTCATCCGCCGCGGGCCGTGGGGGACCTGGACAACGGAGCAGCCCGCCGCGGCAGCTGCCGATGCGCGGATCGACTCCCTCTTGGAGTTGCCCCGGATCCTTGCTCAAGCCGGTGGATCTCGGCTTGAGCGCGGGGCGACCAGAGGCGATCAGGGGGAGGCAGGCCGGCATTGACGGCCGGCGTCATTGACCGTCGCCCAGCGCGCAGCCATCCTTCACCCTGACGTCATCGATGACGAAGGCATCGAAGGGGGAGGCGCAGCTGACACCGGCGGCATGGCGCGACGGGGCGGCTCCGAGCCGCGGCCGCCGACAGGAGATAGAGGCGGAAGCGCGACGGATCAGGCTCCGCGGCGGCATCGAGGGATGGCCCAGGGACACTATCGTGGACGAGGTGCTCCGGCGGCTGCCTGATGTGACACCGCTGGAGGCGCATCGATTCGCTCGGGGGTGGACGCGCGAGGAGCTGTCGCAGGCAGTTGACCTCCTTTACGTCACCGACGGGCTCGATCCTCCGCAGCTCAGCTCGGCCGAGCTCTGCCGCTGGGAGCACGGCCAGCGCCGCCCCAGCGACGAGCGCCGCGAGTACCTGTGCCGTGTCTACCGGACACGGCCAGACCGACTCGGGTTCGGTTCCGACCACACCCCCAGGCCAACCGGGGAGACCACCCGATCGAGTGGTCGAGACCGCGTAGAGTACACCGCCCCCGGCGGGCCCCTCGACGCCCACAGTAGGGGGTTCGGCGCCGATCGGGAGGCGCTCCGCCCGGAAGGCATCCCGACGAATCTGACGATCCCGGTCGTGGAAGGTGTGGAGGCGATCACGAACTGCCACCGGACCCTGTACTGGATGCTCCCTGCCGTACACCTCCTCCGGCCGGTGATCGGGCACCTCGGGCTCGGGATCAGCCTGATGAGAGGCTCTGTCGGGCCGCCAGCACTCAGGAGGAGGGTGACCCTGGCGGGCGCCGAGACCGCCCTCCTGGCGGGACGGGTCCTGTTCTTCGACCTGCGCCGGGAGGCCGATGCCCGCAGGTGCCTGGGGACTGCACTCGACCTGGCTCTCGATGCGGGAGACCACCAGATGGCTGCCGCGGTGTTCGGGCACATGGCGTTCATCCCAGGCTTCGCTGGCGACCTCGCCGGAGCCCAGGACTGCATGCGCGGAGCGCGCCACCACGCCCAACGGCAGGCTGCCGCTGACGTCGAGGCGTGGCTGGCGGCAGCCGAGTCGGAGGTTTACGCCCGTGGTGGCGACATCACGTCAGGCCTGGCCGCGGCGCTGAGGGCCGAGGAGCGGTACGAGGCCGTCGCCGATGATGCCGCCCCGCCGTGGTTCGACTGGTTCAGCCGGCAGCACCTCGCCAGCTTCGCCGGATATGCGCACCTCAGGGCGGGCCACCTTCCGGCTGCCCGCGGAAGGCTGGCGTCCGCGCTGCAGGCGCTGCCGGCCGAGAGCAAGCAGCGAGCCATCCTCCTCGCCGACATGGCGGGAGTCGAAATCGAAGTCTCCGAGATCGAGGAGGCCTGCCGGCTGCTGGCCGACGCGCTGTCCAACCTGGCGATCACCCGCTACGCCACGGGCTTCGAGCGGGTGAGGGAAGTCCGTGCCCGACTCGAGCAATGGCGCGACGATCCGGCGGTGCGAGACTTGGACGAGATCCTCTACGGCAGCGGCTCCGGGGCGCTCTGAATGGAATTGATCGGCAAGGAGGTACCAGCACCGACGGCCGGATGTCCTCTCGACGACCCCATGCTGGACCACGTCGTCAACGGCATCGCCTGGGACGCCATCGCTGACGCGCAGGAGGACGCGGAGACCGCGCCGCGCCCGACGCGGGACAGATTCAACTGGATGCAGTTCCGAGGCCAGGGACCAGGGGAAGAGCTCTTCGGTCCTCTGGACGGCAGGTTGGTCCTCGAGCTCGGTTGCGGTGCGGGCGACGCGCTCGCGTTCCTGGCCAGCCGGGGATCCGTCGGTGTCGGTGTGGATGCCTCCGAACGCCAGATCCAGCGTGCGCTGTCACGGTGGTCGGGACCACTCAGTGGCCGCGTGCGCTTCCTCCACGGCGACGCCGCCGACGTGCTCACCTCCCTCCCCGAGGGGCACTTTGACGTGGCGTACTCCGTCTTCGGCGCCATTGGTTACGCGGATCCGAGCCGCCTCCTGCCCGTCGTCCACCGCGTGCTCGGCCCGCGGGGACGGCTCCTGTTCGCGGTGAGGCACCCGCTCTGGCCGTACCCGTCGGAGGAGCCGCTCGACAGCCGCGACGCCCGATCCGCGGCCGGCCGGCGAGTAGTAGGCCTGCAACTGACGGCCGCCGGCCCGTCGACCGTCGTCCGCTACTGCTTCCCAGTCGAGAAGTGGTGGTCTCTCTGCCGCGAGGCGGGCTTCGATGTCGACGAGGTGCGTGAGCTACGGGTGCCGCGTGCATCGCTCGCACGGTGGTACTGCGGACGCGAGCTGGAGGCGATGTCGCACGCGGCTGAGCGGTTCCCGTGCACGCTTCTGCTGTGCGCGACCAAGCCAGCATGGCGGTGAACCCATCCAGCCAGGGCTCAAGGGTCGATCTGGCGAATAGAAGCCCGAGGAACGCGGCATGGTGAGCACATCGGGATCGAGGTCGATCATGTCCACGCGAGGCGTCTTCCTCCACGGACCGTCGAGCTCTGGGAAGTCGGCGCTGGCGCGTGCCATCCAGCTCGGACTGCCGGAGCCGTGGTTGGTCCTGGACGCCGACACCGCGCTGAGCCGCTACCCCTTCGACCATCCGAGCTTCCAGCCCGAGGACAACCGCCGCTGGGCCCGCGCCTACCTGGTGATGGTCCGTTCCCTTATCGATGGTGGGTACGGGGTGATCGCCGAGCAGATCCTGTGGACCGACGGGCACGTCGAGGACTGCCGGGAGGTTCTCGGCAACCTGCCGCTCCTCTTCGTCCGCGTGTGCGCTGACCTGGAGGTCGCCGAGGCCCGCGAGGCCTCGCGGCCGGACCGGGCCGAGGGGACGGCAAGGCACCAGTACGAGAACGTGTGCTGGGACCTGGCCTACGACCTCACCGTCGACACCAGCAGATCGTCGCCGGAGGAAGCGGCGCTCCCGGTCGTGGGGCGGCTGACGAGCGGTCCCGGCCCAGCGGCGCTGCGGATGCTTGCGCCGTGCGGGCGCCCGGCCGGCCGCTAAGCAGCCTTCCACAACTTCTGTCCGTAACCCGGTGGTAGCCAGGGCGTATTGAAGGGCG
>VBJR01000006.1:13482-19402 GCA_005880175.1 Chloroflexota bacterium | reverse complement strand
CCTCGGTGCAGTCGGTGGACGCCACCGACGCGACGACCGTGACCATCCATCTCAAGAAGGCGGACGCCACGCTGCTGGCCGCGCTCGTCGATCGGGCGGGCATGATGCTCTCGCCGGCGGCGATCAAGCAGCTCGGCGCCGGCCTGACGACCGCGCCGGTGAACGCCGGCACCGGGCCGTTCGAGTTCGTCGAGTGGAAGCGCGACGACCACCTGACGCTGAAGCGGAACCCCAACTACTGGCGGAAGGACTCGTCCGGGCGGGCGCTGCCCTACCTGGACCAGATCGTCTACCGGCCCATCACGGACCTGAACGCGACACTTGCGGCCATCAAGACGGGCGACATCGACATGGCCCGGGTGGTGGCCGGCAAGGACGTCGCGGCGGTCAAGTCTGACTCGACGCTCGTCTACCGCGACACGCCGAGCCTCGGCTACGGCGGCTTCGAGCTGAACCACTCGGCCCCGCCCTTCAACGATCCCGCCAAGGCGAAGGCGGTCGCGCTGGCGGTGGACCGCAACCAGATCCTGCAGAACGTGGGCTTCGGCGTGGGCGTGGTGTCCTACGGCCCGATCACGTCGGCGAGCTGGGCGTTCGATTCGAGCGAGAAGATCTACGACAAGCCGGATCCCGCCAAGGCCAAGGCCTCCGCGACCGGCTTCAGCTTCACGCTGAAGACGGCCAACACGCAGGACTCCATCCAGACCGGGCAGCTCATCCAGGCGCAGCTGGCCAAGGCCGGCATCACCGTGAACCTGCTGCCCGAGGACTTCGGCAAGCTCACCCTGGAGACCCGCGTCCAGCACCAGTTCGACGCCGCGCTCTCCGGCTGGTCGGGCCGCATCGATCCCGACGGGAACATGTACGCGTTCTTCCACACCGGCGGCAGCTTCAACGACGGCCGGTACTCGAACCCGCAGGTGGACCAGCTCCTCGAGGAGGCCCGGGCCACCACCGACCAGAGCAAGCGCAAGCAGCTGTACCAGGAGGCCCAGAAGACCATCGTCGGCGACGCGGCGTACGTGTTCACCACCGATCCGACGGTGCCCCAGATCAGCTCCAAGAAGGTCCAGGGCTTCCAGCTCATCCCTGACGGCATCAACCGCTTCGCGGGAGTCTGGCTGAGCTAGCCCGCACGTGATCGAATACATCGTCCGCCGCCTGGCGCTGATGGTGCCGACGGCGTTCCTGGTGACGGTGGGTGTGTTCATGCTCATCCACCTGATCCCCGGGGACCCGGCGACGGTGATCCTTGCGGAGTCGTACACCCCGGAGGCGGCGGCCGCGATCCACAAGGATCTCGGCCTCGACAAGCCGCTTCCACAGCAGTACCTCATCTACATGGGGAAGCTGGCCCACGGCGATCTCGGCACGTCGGTGCGCAACCGGCTGCCGGTGACCCAGGCGATCGGCGAGCGCCTGCCGGCGACGCTGGAGCTCGGCGCCGCGGCGCTGCTCTGGTCGCTGCTGGTCGCCATCCCGCTGGGCGCCATCGCGGCGCTCCGCCGAGGCCGGGCGCTGGACGTGATCGCGTCCGGGCTCACGGTGGCCGGCATCTCGATCCCCAACTTCGTGCTCGGGATCCTGCTGATCCTGCTGTTCGGCCTGGTGCTGCGGCTGCTGCCGGTGGGCGGCTTCGTGGCGCTGACCGACTCGCCCCCCGACAACCTGACCCGGCTGATCCTGCCCGCGATCGCCCTCGGCACGTTCGGCGCGGCGAGCAACATGCGCTTCACGCGCTCGTCGATGGTCGAGGTGCTGGGCCAGGACTACATCCGCACCGCCCGCGCCAAGGGCGCGGGCTGGTGGCGGGTGGTCAACCGGCACGCGCTCAAGAACGCCCTGATCCCGGTCGTGACGATCGTCGGGCTCCAGATCGGCGCCATCCTGGAGGGGGCACTGGTCACGGAGACGGTCTTCAGCTGGCCCGGGGTGGGCAAGCTGGCCGTGGAGAGCATCTTCTCCAAGGACTTCCCGGTGGTCCAGGGCATCGTCCTGATGGCGGCGCTCTCGTACATGGTGGCCAACCTGGTGGTCGACCTGGCCTACGCCTGGCTCGACCCCCGGATCTCGTACTCGTGAGCACCGCGGCGCCGACGCTCAGCGCGGTCGAGGAGCAGCCGGTCTCCATCGAGGAGCGGCGGCCGGCCGGCCTGCGCGAGCTGCTGCTCGAGCACCCGCGGATCCTGGTCGGGCTGGCGCTGCTGCTCCTGCTCGTCCTCCTGGCGCTGCTCGCGCCGTGGGTGGCGCCGCACGACCCGATCGCCGTGGACGCGGACCACGCGCGGCTGCCGCCCGGCGCGGGCCACCTGTTCGGGACGGACGAGCTCGGCCGCGACGTGTTCTCGCGCGTGCTGTGGGGCGGTCGGATCTCGCTGCCGGTCGCGTTCGTGGCGGTCGGGGTCGGGCTGACGGTGGGCGGGCTGACCGGGCTGGTCGCCGGCTACCGGGGCGGCGGGACGGACCTGCTGCTGATGCGCCTGATCGACGGCATCCTGGCCTTCCCCGCGCTGATCCTCGCGATCGCGCTGGTCGCCGCGCTGGGGCCCAGCCTGCGCAACGCGATGATCGCGATCGGCGTCGTCCAGATCCCGATCTACGCCCGGCTGACGCGGGCCCAGGTGCTCCAGATCAAGTCGCTGGACTTCGTGACGGCGGCGCGCGCCCTGGGCGCCGGGCCGGCCCGGATCATCGGCCGGCACATGCTGCCCAACCTGCTCAACCCGCTGATCGTCCAGGTCTCCCTGTCGGCGGCCGGCGCGATGCTGGCGGAGGCGACGCTGTCGTTCCTGGGCCTGTCGGCGCCGCCGCCCACGGCCGACTGGGGGTTCATGATCAACACTGGCCAGAGCTTCCTGATCAACGGCGATTGGTGGATGACGGTGGGGCCCGGCCTCGCGATCTGCGTGGCCGTGTTCGGGTTCAACTGGCTGGGCGACGCCCTGCGCGACGCGCTGGACCCGCGGATCCGGGCCTGACCGGGTGCGCGGCGCCGCGCGCCAGCCGTCGAGTACCCTCCCTACCATGAGTGCCGTGGAGGTTCTCGGCCCGAAGGGACCGGCGCGCTACGGCGGCGCCGACCTGCTCACGTGGGTGCACAACCAGCTCGAGATCGCGAGCCAGATCGTGGACAACCCGGGCGGGGGCCTGCTGTTCGCCGCGCAGACCGTCGGCCAGGTCCGGTCAGCGCTGGCCGAGGCCGACGCCGACCGCTGGCGGCCCGTGCTGGCGCTGCTGCAGTCGGCCGAGGACCGCGCGCTCAGGCGTCACTTCGCGGGCGCGCGCGACCTGATCCGCCAGGCTCGCGAGCAGGTCGACCGGGGCTGATCGGCCGGCGCCCTCGCGCCGCTACGCCGGCCCGCGGCGCCGGAGCTCGTTGACCCGGACCAACGCGTCGCGCAGCTCCTCGATCCACTCGGCCTCGTGCTTGCCCACCAGGCGCACGCACCAGGCCAGCGCCTCGCTGCGGCTGCGGGCCACGCCCGAAGAGACGAGGGTGTCGAGCACCGAGCGCTCGGGCATCCGCAGCCGCGTCATCACCGGCAGCGACAGGGTGGTGAAGAGCTCCCGCAGGTCGCCACATTCGGCGCCCCACGAGACCTTGCGGTCGAACCGCCGCTCGATCTCGTTCGCGATCCGCATGCGCTGCTCCCGGGTCTCGGCACGGAACCGCTGGACGAGGGCCGCGTGGCCCACCTCCGCGGCGCGGGCGTCGTCGAGCGCGCCGATGATCAGGATCTCGTCGTCGTCGCACTCGACCCGGGCCGGCTGCACGAACCAGCCGTCCGGGAGGCGGCCCAGCACCCAGCCGGGAATGTCGTCAGTGGCCACGGGCATTACATTCTTACATTTCCGCTTCGGAAAGGCTTCTGGTAAGCTGCTGCCGCCTTCCCTCGGAAGGCCTGATCACCGAAAACGCAGTGAGGAGGTGTGCATCGTGGCCGAATCGAACGACCGGGTCCTGACCCCCGCCAGCCGGTCACCGCTCACCTCCGGCGCTCGAGCCTGAAGCTCAGGCCGGATCCTCCCGAGCGACCGCCGCTGGCGCGCTCACCCCGTACTGGAGGATCTCCCTTGCCTGCTTCCAACCCTGACTCCCACCTGGCGACGCTCGGGTGGGACGACTGGTTCGCCGACCGGTTCGCCGCGCTGGCGGCGCTCCCGGCGGCCGATCTCGTGCCCGCCCGGGTCGTGGCCGACCACGGCACGGGCCGGGTGGTCCACACAGGCGCCGAGAGCCTGGAGGCACAGCTCGACCGGCGGCTGACCGCCGCGGCGCGGCGCAGCAGCGAGCCGGTGCTGCCGGCCGTCGGCGACTGGGTGGCCATCACCCGGTCGGGCCATCGCGACGCGCTCGTCCAGGCCGTGCTGGAACGGCGCACCGCGTTCCGGCGCAAGGTCGCCGGCGGCGCCAGCCAGGAGCAGCTGCTCGCGGCCAACGTGGACGTCGCCCTCGTCGTCGCCGGGCTGGACGCCGCCCCCAACCTGCGCCGCATCGAGCGGACGCTGGCGATGGCGCTGTCCAGCGGCGCCCGGCCCGTCGTGCTCCTCAGCAAGGCGGACCTGGCCGGCGAGTCGGCCGAGGAACGCGCCGCCGAGGTCCGGCAGACCGCGGCCGGGGCGCTGGTGGTCGCGGTGAGCGCCCTCACCGGCCAGTCCGTGGACCGCCTTCCGGAGCTGGTCCCGGCGGGCCGCACGGCGGTGCTGCTGGGCCCGTCCGGGGTCGGCAAGTCCACGCTGGTGAACCGGCTGGCCGGCGACGACGTCATGCGGACGGGAGCCGTGCGCTCGGATGGCAAGGGCCGCCACACGACCACCCACCGCCAGCTCGTCGCCCTGCCCTGGGGCGGGCTGCTCATCGACACGCCGGGTCTCCGCGAGCTCCAGGTCTGGAGCGACCTCGAGGAGGCCGGCGGCGTCGCTCGACTCTTCGCCGACGTGGAGGCGCTGGCCGCTCGCTGCCGGTTCGCCGACTGCGGCCACACGAACGAGCCCGACTGCGCCGTGCTGGACGCGATCGCCGCAGGCCAGCTGGCGCCCGGCCGGGTCGAGAGCTACCGCAAGCTCAAGGGCGAGGCCACGGCCGTCGGGCAGCGGGTGGGTCGGCGGCGGCGCGAGGAGGCGGCCCTCGGAAGGCGCCGCCGCATCGCCTCGCTCCGCGAGGAGGAGCTGACCAGCTGGCCGTGAGCCGCGGGCCCGGCTCACGACCGCTCCTCCGGCCGCGGCCCGAGCAGCTTGAGGGCGTCCACCACCACGTCGGTCGAGTACCGGCGCTGGCCGTCGTTGGTCTCCCAGGAGCGGGTGCGGCTGCGCCCCTCGGCGTAGACCAGCCGGCCCTTGCGCAGGTACTCGGCGGCGAACTCGCCCAGCTTGCCGAACGCGACCAGCGAGTGGAAGTCGGTGAGCTCGCGGGGCGAGCCCTCGTCGTCCTTGCCGGCGAACGTGTTGGTGGCCAGCCGGAAGCTGGTGATGTGCTTGCCGGCCGCGGTGGCGCGTACGTCCGGATCGGCGGTCAGGTGGCCGATCAGGATGACCTTGTTGATCATCGGGTGCAGTCCTCACGAGCGAGCCGGCAGCAGGGAGACCGGATCCACCGGCCGGCCGTTCCGGCGGACCTCGAAGTGCAGGTGCGGCCCGGTCGAGAGGCCCGTGCTGCCGACACGCCCGATCTCGGCTCCGGCCGCGACCGACTCGCCGCTGACGAGCGGGGTCGTCTCCAGGTGGCCATAGAGCGTCGCCACGCCTCCGCCGTGCTGGACGAGCAGGTAGAGGCCGTAGCCGTTCGGGCTCCAGGCAACGGTGACGACGCCGCCGGCCGCGGCGTGGATGGGTGTGCCCGCCGGCACGGCCATGTCGATGCCGCTGTGGAAGTGGCCGCCGGGGCAGGCCGGGGCGACCGGCTCCAGGGCGAACGTGGTGC
>VBJR01000006.1:1639-13183 GCA_005880175.1 Chloroflexota bacterium | reverse complement strand
CGAAGAGGCCGCCCCACTCCCTGGCGTAGCGCTGGGTGGAGGGCAGGACGAACAGGAGCGCCGCCGCCGGGGCCAGGATCGTGAGGACGACCAGCAGCGCGAACCGCACGACGTACGCGAAGGCCAGCACCCCGTAGGCGGCGAACAGCAGGATCAGCGTGACGGTCTCGAGGCCGAGGCCGCCCGTCGCGGCGGTGGTGCCGAACTCGCTGCCCTCGACCAGGAGCTGCTGCTTCGTGGCCAGCACGACGGAGTCGCTGAGGGCGTTGCTCGCGTCCACCGCCGCCTGGATCAGCGGCACCGCGAAGTTGATCAGGATGGCCGCCAGGAGCAGCCTCGGGAACAGGACGCGCAGCACGAACTGGCTGCGCATCGTCGTCCTGCCCCACATCATGCGGAAGCCGGCGAACGTGATCACTGCGGTGAGCGCCGAGTTGGCGGCGATCTGCACCACCGGCGTGATCGTCCGGATCGGCCCGACCGTGGTGAACGGGTCGTTGGGCGAGGCCGGGTTGCCCGTCCTCAGGAGGAACGCCCGCAGTGCCGCCAGGACCAGCTGGACGTTCTCGACGATGAACGCCTGGATGTTGCCGCCGAGGTCGATGGCCCGGCGGATCGCGTCCAGGGCCTGGAGCACGTCGCCCATGTCAGTGACCGGGAACCGTCCCGGTCAGGACGTGCACCAGCGTGCCCGCCATCTCGACGCCCAGGGTCCCGACGACGATGCGCTGGATCCACTGCTTGGCCTGGAGGACGGACTGGGGCTGGACGGCAAGCATCTTCCAGAGAAATGCGACTACGAAGGCCAGGGCGCCGATGGAGCCGACCAGCGCCTGGCCGACGAGGATCCAGCGGGCGAGCACGTCCTGGATGGGCTGAACGGTGTCGGGCGACATGGTTGGCGACCTCCTGATTGCGGTTGGGCGGCGCCCGTGACGGGCGCCGCCCACGCTAGGTCGAGCCGGCCCGGATGGGAACCTAACCTGTAAAGACCGCCTTGCCGGTACCAGCCCCGCCGGCCCGTGCCGGGCGACCGGGCTCCCTGCAACCGAGACCCTCCACCCGGGGGCCTTGGAGGCGGGCTCGGAAGGATGCTCGTGCCAGGGGCCGGGATCGACCTGACCCGTAAAGACAGCCTTGCCGGAGGCGCCCGCCGGCCCCCCATTTGCGGCCGGCCCCTCCAACCGGGACCCCCCACCCGGGGGCTTTGGAGGCGCGCTCGGAAGGGTGCTCGAGGCAGGGGCGGAGGTCAACCTAACTTGTTAAGACGGTCTTAACAGGTTGGGTTGGCGGGGGCACCTTCGGCCGCCAGCATGGCGGGCCGGAGGTATTCGAGACATGCACGCAGTCCCCCCCGCCGTCCCCCATCGCTTCGCCGGCTTCAGCCGGGAATCCCTGGAGCTGCTCCGGCAGCTCGAGGCGAACAACGACGTGGCCTGGTTCGAGGCCCGCCGCCAGCTGTTCAAGGACCTCCTGGTCGAGCCGGCGATCGACCTCGTGATCGAGATCGGCCCGCTGCTCCGCCAGCAAGTCGGGCACGGCCTGCGGGCGGAGCCGCGGGTCGGCGGCTCCATCCTGCGCATGCGCCACGACGCCCGGTTCATGCGCGACCGCCCGTTCCGGACCCACCTGGAGCTCTGGTTCTGGGAGGGCCGCGGACCCAGCCACCAGCATCCCGGCTTCTTCATCAGGCTCGGCGCGGACGAGCTGGTCCTGGGCGCCGGCCTCACGCTCTTCCCGCCGCACGTGCTGCTCCGGTACCGCGACCAGGTCGACCAGCCCCGCCCGGGCCGCGAGCTGGTGGCACTGCTCCGGGGGCTGGAGGCGGCCGGCAGTCGCGTGGAGGGCCCGCGGCTCCGGCGGGTTCCACCGCCCTTCCCCGCCGACCACGAGCGGGCCGAGCTGCTGCGGCAGCTCGGCCTCCGGGTCGAGCGGACGGAGTCGCTGCCCGAGGCGGTGCCGGAGGCGATCCTCGGCCCCCTGCTCCCCGAGCTGCTGGTCAACGCGTTCGGCCGGCACGAACCCCTCCGCCGCTGGCTGCTGAGGCTGGAATGACCGGTTACCTTGGAGAGGATGGGAACGCTGCGGCCCTACCAGGCCAAGCGCGACTTCCAGGCGACGCCGGAGCCGGCGGGCGAGGCGGGCGCCGAGGACTCGTCCGCGGAGCTGCTGCGGTTCGTCGTCCAGGAGCACCACGCCCGGCGCCTGCACTGGGACTTCCGCCTGGAGCGAGATGGCGTGCTCGTCTCCTGGGCCCTCCCCCGCGGCGTCCCGGAGGATCCGCGCCGGAACCACCTGGCCGTCCACGTCGAGGACCATCCCCTGGACTACGGCCAGTTCGAGGGCGAGATCCCGCGCGGCAACTATGGCGCGGGCCAGGTCACGATCTGGGACCGGGGCACGTACGAGACGCACAAGTGGCGGCTCGACGGCCCGAAGGGCGAGGTGATGATCACGCTCCACGGCGGCCGCGTCCACGGCCGCTACGTCCTGTTCCAGACGGACGAGCGCAACTGGATGATCCACCGCATGGACCCGCCGGAGGACCCCGAGCGAGAGGCGATGCCGGCCGAGATCTCGCCCATGATGGCCAAGCTCGCGGAGTCGGTCCCGAACCCGGACCGGGGCTGGGGCTACGAGTTCAAGTGGGACGGCGCTCGAGCCCTCGTGTTCAACGACCCCGGCTCGCTCCGGGTGGTCAGCCGGACGGGCGAGGACCTGACCAAGCGCTACCCGGAGCTGCGCCGGCTGGCCGAGGCCCTCGGGTCGCACACCGCGATCCTTGACGGCGAGATCGTCGCGCTGGCGGAGGACGGCGTGCCCCGCTTCGAGCAGCTCCAGCAGCGGATCGGTCTCAACACCGAGGCCGACGTCCGTCGCAAGATGAAGCAGGTGCCCGTCTACTACTTCGCGTTCGACCTGCTCTACCTGGACGGCCATCGCCTCACCGACCTCGCCTACGAGGAGCGGCGGAAGCGGCTCCAGTCGCTGCAGCTGGCCGGCCCGTCCTGGCAGACGCCCGAGCACCAGGTCGGCCACGGCCAGGCCATGCTGGAGGCGAGCCGCGCGTCGGGCCTGGAGGGGGTCGTCGCCAAGCGGCTCGACAGCCCGTACGAGGAGTCGCGGCGCTCGTCCTTCTGGCTGAAGATCAAGAACCGGCAGCGGCAGGACCTCGTGATCGGCGCGTCGGCACCGGCTTCACGGACGCCACGCTGGCCCGGCTGGCGGAGCTGATGCAGCCGCTGGCCATGGAGAGCTCGCCGTTCGACCGCGGCCGCCCACCGGCCGGCGCCCACTTCATCGAGCCGCGGCTGGTGGGGGACTTCGAGTTCTCCGACTGGACGCGGGCGAACCAGGTGCGCGCCGGCGCGTTCAAGGGCCTGCGTACCGACGTGGATCCGCACGAGGTCGAGCGGGAGCGGCCGGGATCGTGAGCCCTACCAAAGGAACCGTCGAGGTCCGCGTCGAGGACCGCGTCCTCCGACTGACCAACCTGGACAAGATCTACTGGCCGGAGGTCGGTTTCACCAAGGGCCAGATGATCGAGTACTACAGCCGGATCGCACCCGTGCTCCTGCCTCACCTGGGGCGACGGCCGCTGACGCTGAAGCGGTACCCCGAGGGCGTGGACGGCCAGATGTTCTACGAGAAGAACTGCCCCAAGCACCGGCCCGACTGGATGCACACGGCCGAGGTCTGGAGCGACGTCAACGACCGCAACATGTACTACTGCGTCGTGGACGACCTGCCCAGCCTGGTCTGGGTGGCGCAGCTCGGCACCATCGAGCTGCACACGTCCCTGTCGCTCGCCCCGAAGCTGCCCCAGCCGACGGCGATGGTCTTCGACCTGGACCCGGGACCGCCGGCCACGATCGTGCAGTGCTGCCAGGTCGCGATGTGGCTGCGCGACTGGTTCCTGGAGCGGGACCTGCAGGCGTTCCCCAAGACGTCCGGCAACAAGGGCCTGCAGGTGTACGTCCCCGTCAACCGGCCGGTGGACTACGACCTGACCAAGCACGTCTCGCGGGGCCTGGCACAGAAGCTGGAGCGCGACCACCCCAAGGAGGTGGTCAGCCTGCAGCGCAAGACCCTGCGGGAGGGCAAGGTGCTCATCGACTGGAGCCAGAACGACGAGAACAAGACGACGATCAACGTCTACTCGCTGCGGGCGCGGGCGCGCCCGACGGTCTCGACGCCCGTGCGCTGGGACGAGGTCGAGCACTGCCTGGAGGCCGGCGACCCGAACGTCCTCGCGTTCGACTCCAGGGCAGTCCTGGAGCGCGTCGAGCGGCACGGCGACCTCTTCGCGCCGCTGCTGAAGTTGAAGCAGAAGCTGCCGGCGTCGGTATGAGCGAGCAGCGACGACCGCGAGTCGTCATCATCGGTGCCGGCTTCGGCGGCCTGACCGCGACGCGCGCGCTGCGCCGGTTGCCGGTCGACGTGACGCTGGTGGACCGGAACAACTACCACCTGTTCACGCCGCTCCTGTACCAGGTCGCCTCGGCCCTCCTCAGCCCGGGCGACATCGCGCAGCCGGTCCGCAAGCTCATCCGGCCCGTGCGCAATGCCGAGTTCCGGCTGGGCGACGTCACGAGCATCGACCTGGACGGCCGGGTGGTGCACACGGACCGCGGGAGCCTCCCATACGACTACCTGGTCGTGGCGGCCGGCAGTGTCAACAACTACTTCGGCAACCGCTCGCTGGAGGAGCGGTCCCTGAACCTGAAGGAGCTGCCCGAGGCGATGGCGCTCCGGAACGAGGTACTGGAGCTGGTCGAGGAGGCACGCTGGACGGAGTCGGCCGAGCGGCGGAAGACACTCCTCACGTTCGCGGTGGTGGGCGGTGGTCCGACCGGCGTCGAGTACGCGGGGGCGCTGTCGGAGCTGATCCGGCTGGTCCTGCGCCGGGACTTCCGCGGCTTCGACGTGTCCGAGGCTCACGTGCTGCTGCTCGAGGGCTCCGACCGCGTGCTGGGCACGTTCGACCCCTCGCTCAGCCAGGCCGCGCTGGAGTCGCTGCGGCACAAGCACGTCGACGTGTGGCTCAACGCGCTCGTCAAGGAGGTCCGGCCGCACGAGGTCGAGCTGACCGACGGGCGCCGCATCGAGGTCGGGTCGGTCGTGTGGACGGCGGGCGTGCGCGGCTCGGACGTGGGCCGCATGCTGGGCGTCGAGCCGGGCCGCCAGGGCCGCGTACGGGTCGAGCCGACGCTCCAGCTGCCCGGCCGGCCCGAGGTGCAGGTCATCGGCGACCTGGCCGGCCTGGATGACCTGCCCATGCTCAGCCCGGTGGCGATGCAGCAGGCCAAGCACGCGGCGCACGTCATCGAGGCGCTGATCGCCGGCCGCACGCCCGAGCCGTTCGAGTACCACGACCCGGGGACCATGGCAACGATCGGCCGCAACTCGGCGGTGGCGCAGCTGGGCCGGTTCCGCTTCACCGGCTTCCCGGGCTGGGTCTTCTGGCTGGTCGTGCACCTGGCCAAGACGGTCACGTTCCGAGCCCGCGCGGCCACGCTGCTCGCCTGGGCGTACGACTACATCTTCCTGGACCGGCCCGTCCGCATCATGGTCAAAGCGGACGACCCGCCACGAGAGCGGTGACGGCGACGCGCCGGCGCAAGTTCTGGGGCTGGGGCTACGAGGGCGAGGGCCTGACCGCGGACGAGCTGGCGCTGATCGCGCGGCTGGCGGCGCCGCGCCTGGGCCTCGACGACCTCCACGCGCAGGAGCCGCCCGACATCTCGGAGATCGACCTGCGCCCGCCGCGGGTGACGGCACCGGCAGCCGTCGCCGCGTTCTCGTCCGCCGACCCGTGGGACCGCGCCGAGCACACGCTGGGCAAGTCGTTCCACGACCTGGTCCGCGGCCTCCGGCGCGAGTACGCGCACCCGCCCGACGTGGTCGCGTACCCGGCCGACGAAGACCAGCTCGCGGCCGTGCTGGAGTGGGCCTCGGACGACCGGGTCGCCGCGGCGCGGTGTCGGTGGACATGCGCCGGATGGGCCGGGTGCTGGAGATCGACCGAGCCTCGCGGGCGGCGCTGATCGAGGCCGGCGCCCTGGGCCCGGCGCTGGAGGACCAGCTGCGCCCGCATGGCCTGACCCTGCGCCACTTCCCGCAGTCCTTCGAGGTCTCCTCGCTCGGGGGCTGGATCGCGACCCGCTCGGGCGGCCACTTCGCCACGCTGCACACGCACATCGACGAGTTCGTGGAGAGCCTCCGAGTGGTGACGCCGCGCGGCGTGGTCGAGACCCGCCGCCTGCCCGGCGACGGCGCCGGCGTGTCCGCGGATCGCTTCTTCATCGGCTCGGAGGGCTCGCTCGGCGTCATCACGCGCGCGTGGATGCGGCTCCAGGACCGGCCTCGGTTCCGCGCGTCGGCGTCGGTCACGTTCGCGTCGTTCGAGGACGCCTGGCAGGCCGCCCGCGAGATCGCCCTGTCGGGCCTGTGGCCGGCCAACTGCCGCCTGCTCGACCACGACGAGGCGCTCATCTCCGGCTCCGGCGACGGCTCCCGCGCGATCCTGATCGTCACGTTCGAGTCGGCCGACCACGAGGTGCACCCCTGGCTGGCCAGGGCGGCCGAGATCTGCGAGGGCCACGGCGGGGAGCTGCCGGAGGCCGCCGCCACACGCAGCGACGAGGGCGCGGCCGGCCTCTGGCGCAGCGCCTTCATCCGCGGCGGCCACCTGCACGACGCGTACGTGCGGCTGGGGCTCGTCCAGGAGACGTTCGAGACGGCGATCACGTGGGACCGCTTCCCCGAGTTCCACGCGGCCGTGCTGGAGGCGACCCGGCGCGCGCTCCGCGAGGAGTGCGGCGGCGGCATCGTCTCGTGCCGGTTCGCGTACGTCTACCCGGACGGGCCGGCGCCGTACTACACGGTGGTGGCGCCCGGACGGCCCGGCTCCGAGCTGGAGCAGTGGGCCGCGGTCAAGCATGCCGCCTCCGAGACACTGCTCCGCCTGGGCGGGACGATCACACACCACCATTCCGTCGGCCGCTACCACCGGCCGTGGTACGACCGGCAGCGTCCGGACCTCTTCGCCGATGCTCTGCGGGCCGCCAAGAGGTCGCTCGACCCGGCCGGCGTGATGAACCCCGGCGTCCTCGTGGACCCCTGACCGAGCGTTCCGTCACCGTTCACCCTGCCCGCGGTGCTTGACTGAAAGAGATGAGAGATTTCGCGCGCTCTGTCGCGCTCCTGCTCGCGGGGATGGTCCTCGCCTGCTCGGGCTCCGGCTCGACCGCGGCTCCCAACCCGAACACCGTGCTCCGCGACGCCGGGCAGGCCCTTGGCCGCCTGCACACGGTCGCGGCCGACGTCAAGTTCGGGTCCGGCATCACGGTACAGGGCGACTTCCTGGTCGACGTCCGCGTCGTGACCACGGGCGGCCACACGTACCTCCGGCTGCCGTTCTCGCAGTTCACCGAGGTGTCGGCCGACGAGGCCGCCAACGTGCCGGACCTGTCGCGCCTCTTCGACCCGAAGTCCGGCCTCCCCGCCGCGCTGCAGGCGGGCAAGGACGCACGCTACCTGGGCACGGAGCAGGTGGCCGGCGTGGACGCCGACAAGGTCAGCACGACGTACACGGCCGACCAGGTGGGCCAGCTGCTGGGCGGAGCGGTGAAACCCGCCGGCGACGTCCAGGCCACGATCTGGGTGGGCCGGTCCGACCACTACGTCCGCAAGGTGAATCTGAACGGACCGCTGCTGGAGGCCGGGAAGAACGTCCAGGTGGAGGTGGACCTGCACGACTTCAACCAGCCGGTGACCATCGCCACGCCCTCGCCGGCCGCGTGACCGACCGCCGTCTGCAGCTCGGACTCGCGGCGGCCGGGCTGTTCCTGGCCGCCCTCGACACGTACGCGGTGGTGACGCTGCTGCCGCAGATGCTGCAGGCGGTGGACCTGCCGATCGACCACCTGGAGGCCGCCGCGCCGATCGTCACCGGCTTCCTGGGCGGCTACGTGGTGGCGATGCCGTTGCTGGGCGCGTTCTCGGACGCCCGCGGCCGGCTGCCGGCCTTCGCCATCGGGCTGGGCGCGTTCGCCGCCGGGTCGGTCGTGACCGCCACCGCTCCGGCCCTGGGCTGGCGTGGCAGCCGTCCAGGAGACGGGGTCGGTGCTGGGACCGCTCTACGGGGCGGGCGTGACCGCGCTGGCGGCGGAGTTCGGCGGCTGGCGGGCCGTGTTCTGGCTCAACGTCCCGCTGGGCGCGCTGATCCTGGCCGGCCTGTGGTGGACGACGAGGACCCGACCGGAGCGCGCCGGCGAGGGCGGGCCGTCGGGCAGCCGGGACGTCGACCTGGCCGGCGCGCTGCTCCTGGGCATCGGGCTGGGCATGGCCGTTGCCGCCCTGTACCCGGACGACCCCGGCAACCGGCCGCTGAACGCCTACGCGCTGCCGTTCGGCCTGGCGGCGGCGGCACTGCTGGTCGCGTTCGTGTGGCGGGAGTCGCGGCACCTCCAGCCCCTGGTCGGCCGCGACCTGCTGCGCAGCCGCGCCTTCGGCGGCTCGCTGAGCGCGAACCTCCTGGTCGGCGGCGCGCTGATGGTCGCCCTCGTGGACGTGCCCATACTGGCCCGCGGCGTGTACCAGCTGGACACGCTGCACTCCGGCCTCCTGCTCACGCGGTTCCTGCTCGGCATCCCGCTGGGCGCGCTGGCGGGAGGCGTGCTGGCCGGCTGGCTGGGGCAGCGGGCCACATCGGCGGCCGGCCTGGCCGTGGCCGCCGGCGCGTTCCTGCTGATGTCCGGCTGGGGCATGGACGAGCTCAACGCGGCCGGCCTGCGCGCATCCGGCGAGCTGCTGCTGTGCGGCGTCGGGTTCGGGCTCGTGATCGCGCCGCTCTCGCTCGCGGTGCTCGACCGGGCGGCCGCGACGGAGCACGGGCTGGCGAGCAGCCTGGTCGTGCTGTCGCGCAGCGTCGGCATGGTGGTTGGCCTGGCTGCCCTCACGGCGTTCGGGCTGGCACGCCTGCAGCAGATCCTGGTCGCGCGGCACTGCGACACCCTGACGGCCGGACCCGGCAGCCTCGCCGACAAGCTGACCGCGTACGAGAACTGCGTGCGCGGCGCGCTGCTCCAAGAGTACCGGGAGATCTTCCTGGTCGCCGCCATCCTCTGCGGACTGGCCGCCGCGGTGGCGCTGGTTACTCTGCCGTCGCGGGCGCGGCGGCCGGCAGCGCCGAGGCCAGGGCGTCCCGCAGCTGTTCCGGAGTGACGTTGGCGCCGCTGCAGATCAGCGCCACGCGCCGCCCGCGCAGCCGCTCCCGCAGCTCCAGCGCGCCGGCCAGGGCCGCGGCGCCCGCCGGCTCGACCAGCGTCCTCGTGTGCTCGAGCATCAGCACGGTCGCCCGGCGGATCGCGTCGTCGTCCACCAGGACGAACTCGGCGAGCCGCTCCCGCAGGATGCGCTGAGGCAGGTCGAACGCGGTGCGCGTGGCGAGGCCTTCCGCAAACGTGGTGTTGCTCGCCGTCACCAGCCGCCCCTCACTCCAGGAGCGGTAGGCGGCCGGCGCCTGGGCGGACTGCACTCCGAGGACCTCGATGGCCGGGTTCACCGCCTGCGCCGCGATGCAGGCGCCGGCCGCTCCGCTGCCGCCGCCGATCGGCACGATCACGACCTCGACGTCCGGCTGCGCCTCCAGGGCCTCCAGCGTGTGCGTCGCCACGCCCGCGATCAGCAGCGGCTCGTTGCCGGAGTGGACGTACCGGTAGCCGTGCTCGTGCGCCAGCGCCTCGCAGTGCTCACGCGCCTCGTCGTAGTCCGCGCCGTGCAGGATCACCTCGGCGCCGAGGTCGCGCATCGACGCCACCTTCAGCCGGTTCGCGGCCGCGGGCGCGCAGATGATCGCGCGGGCGCCGAACAGCCGCGCCGCGTACGCGATCGACTGACCGTGGTTCCCGGTCGAGGCTGCGATCACGCCCCTGCCCCGCTCCTCCTCCGTCAGCCGGGACACGAGGTTGATCCCGCCCCGGACCTTGAACGCACCGGTGGGCTGGAAGTTCTCGTGCTTGACCCAGACGTCGGCGCCGGTCAGCGCGGACAGGCCCGGGTAGGCCCGGAGCGGAGTCGGGTCGAGGTGCGGGCGGATGCGCAGCCGCGCCTCCAGGACATCGGTGAAGCGTGGTGGCTCCAACTGCACCTCCTTATAGTGCTCCGGTGAGTGACGGGTAGCCCCTTTCTGACCGGCCCGCGCGGGGTTGCTCAATACGAATCATCGGGTGTTCCAGCGGGCACCAGGGCCTCGGCGGCGCCTCCGCTCACGGATTGCTCACGGTGTTCGGCAGTGTGGCCGGCGGGCTCATAGGCGGCGAGTCGAGCCCGCAGCGCGTCTACTTCCGCCCGGAGGCGGCCCGCTTCGTCGCTCACAGACCGATCGGCCTCGCCATCGTCCAACCACGCCGCGACCCGTGAGGCGGCGATGGCCGCACCCCGCGGCAGAACATGGCCGTAGTTCCTGAGTACGGTGTTCTCGTGGTCGCCCAGACGCTGGGCTACGACCTTGAGCGAGACGCCGTCCTCCAGCAGCAGCGTCGCGTGGGTGTGGCGGCAGCCGTGAAAGACCATCATCGGCACGTCGGGGCACTGCGAGATCGCGTACTTGAACCGGCGGGTCACCTGACTGCCGTCCTGCGGCCGGCCGTCCGCGTACGGGAAGACCAGGTCCTTGTTCGTGTAAGCGCCGCCCCAGGCGACCCGCTCCCGGGTGACGAGCTCCCGCTGCCGTTCAAGGATGGCGGCGGTGAAGCGGTCGATCTCGATGGTCCGCATCGCCTTCGTGCCTGTCTTGAGCGCCTGGAAGCGCCAGCCCTTGTCGCCGGCCATCGTCCACTGCCGGCGGACGTTGATGCGGCCGCCGACCAGGTCGACGTCGCGCCAGCGCAGACCGAGCAACTCGCCGCGGCGCATGCCGGTCGCCAGCGCGGTGGCGAAGAGGCCGGCGTCCCGGCGGCCGGCGATCGCGTGAAGAAACGCCCGCAGCTCCTCCAGTGTCCAGGTCTGCATCTCCTCCCCGCCGCCGTCCTTGGGCGTCTTGAACGTCCCGATGACGGGGTTGAAGCGGATCAGCCGGTCCTCGACGGCAGGCGAGAGCGCCAGCCGCAGCGACCCGTAGATGGACGCCACGCTCCGGGGCTTCATCGGCCCGCTGACGACCCCGTGGCTGGTGCGGATGATCTTCCCCTCCCGGAGGAGCCAGGCGAAGAAGCGGCGGAAGTGCTCACGTTCGAGCGCCTGGAGTGGCACGTCCGCCAGGCGCCGCTTCGCGTGCATGACCGCGGTCTCGCGGATGCGCCGCGTGTTCGGGCTCCAGCCCTGCGTCACGCTGTTCTCGAGCCAGCGGTCCAGGTGATCCCCGAACGTAACCTTCGATGGAGCGACAAAGGTGCCGTCGTTCAGCTGGGCCAGGGCGGCGGCCCGGCGGGCAGCGGCCTCCTTCTCGGTGGCGAACCCGCTGCGGTGCATCTGCTCCCGTTTCGAGCCCGAGCCGATGTCGAGCACGAACGCCCACTTCACCGTGCCCCGGCAGCCCGG
>VBJR01000006.1:0-1535 GCA_005880175.1 Chloroflexota bacterium | reverse complement strand
GGCGGAGTGCCGGGATCTGGCCGAGCTCGACGCAGCGGTAGGCGGCCGACCGGCTGATGCCCAGCCGGCGACCCGCCTCCTCGACGGTGATCGTCCTGGCGCCGCCCCTCGACATTGCGCGGCCGGTGGTCGTCGCGCCCTTCATTCGCCGACCGCCCGAGCGGCGCCGCCGTTGAGCAGCTCCTCGATCGCGGCACGCGGCACGCGGATGAGTCGACCGAGCCGCACCGAGCGGATCGTGCCGTCCGCGACCCGCCGGTAGCCGGTCGCCCGGCTGATACGGAGCAGCCGCGCCGCCTCCTCGACCTTGAGTGGCGCCGTCGGCTCGTCGGTGATCGAGTACATTCCGGACTCCTCTCGACCGGGCCGGGGTGGCAGCCCCGAATCCGGCGTGTCGCCCTCTCCAACACGGACTGCGGCGCGGGGCGCACTCGCCGAGTCCGGGCGGTCAGCTACATCGCGCCTCCCGTTCCGGGCAGATCGGCCGACTCGTTGCCGGTCAGGCGTCGCAGAGTGCGCGCCCACGCTCCGGTCAGCTCGTCGGTCGTCCGGATGCGCAGCAGCGGATCGGCACCCGGGACCTCTGTCTGCGCCAGCGCGGACAGAGCGACGGCGATGTGACGGATCACCGCCTGCCACATGTCCGCGCGGGTCGGTCCGGTGCCCGCAGCCGCCCGCGTCAGGCCGCGCACCGCCGCCGGGTAGTCGAGACCGTGCCATTCGGCGAGCGCGGAGCCGTCCACCTGGACCGGCGGGAACAGGTGGGTCATCAGGTCCACGTACCCGCGCTCCTCGTGAGCACGCCGGTCGTCGAGTCCGTAGCCGCCGCCCAGCGGCGGCGGCCCGAGGATCTCGTGCAGGCGGGGGAGCCAGGTCGACCACCACTCGCGGTCGCCGAGCAGGTCTTCGAGGGTCCACGCCCAGCGCGGCGGCCGTGATACCGACTCGTTGCCGTTGGAGTCGTCGAGCCTTCGGAGCACGGCGGCGTGTCGTATGCGCAGGGCCTCCAGCTGGCGCTTGAGCTCGGCCACCTCCGCGTCCGGGTGGGCGGGCACGTCGGAGGTGCCGTTGCCATCGTCACGCAGGGTCTGCACGATGCGCAGGCCGGCCTCGGTGGTCGGCGGTCGGCCAGCCGCCTTGGCGGCTGCCTCCAACGCGTCCGCGTCAGCCTTGTCGAGCGTGACGTAATAGCGTCCGCTCCCGTTCGGCTGCCGGCTCACTACCGCTCAACCTCCAGTGCGATGCGGGCGGCTCCGCGCTCCACCCCGTCGATCACGTACTCGGCGGTCGGCTTGCCCAGCTCCCGCGCACGGTCGCGTGTCCAGCCGGAGCCGTAGGTCCGCGAGCGGGGGTCGGCGATCCGCACGAGCTCGTGGCAGTCCTCCGCGATCAGCTGGTCGCGCTTGCGGAAGCCGGGCCAGTCGAAGCTGACCGGCAAGTGCTCGACAACCGGCACGCCGCGGCGGCGGGCCTCGGCGGCGGCCATGCGGTCGATCCCGCGGGCTCCACCCGAGACCACGACCAGGTCGGGGTGG
>VBJR01000005.1:12064-25513 GCA_005880175.1 Chloroflexota bacterium | reverse complement strand
GGCCCCTCACCAGGTCCACCTGGGACCTGCCACGCGCGCTCGCGGCGCACTCACGAGGCGACCTTCCCCACAACCCATCCTGACATCCGGCCTGACCCCGATCAAGCAGATCCTGAATGACCTCCAGGAGCGAATCAATGTTCGCCCTTGACAAGCACATCGTCCTTAGGGAATCAGCCGACGGCGACGTTCAGGTACTCGACCGGGCCGTCCGCATCCGCCCTCGGCTCGCGAGATTCGAGGGCCACCGCCACGGCCTCGGCGGCGGCCCGTCGGGCCTCCGGCAACGTCGCCTGCCCGCCTCCGACGACCCCCCAGCCCTGCTGGTCGACCACGAAATGCCAATCGTGGGTCTCGTCGTCGAACGAGAGCCTGACCGGAATGCGCGCGAGAGCGGTCATCAGGGCCAATCCAGCGCAACCTCCTCGACTGGTCGACTGTCGTGCCCTGGCCATGGGCACTCACCTTGCCAGGAACACGCGGACAATGAGCCGATGCCCGACATCGAGCTGTTCAACCCCCCCGACCTGGCCCCGCCCGTCGGCTTCGCCCACGCCGCCGCCGCCGGCGACCTCGTCGTCCTCGGGGGGCAGACCGGGAGCGACGCGAGCGGCCGGGTCGTCGCGCCCGGCGATGTCGTGGCGCAGTTCGCGCAGGCCATCCGCAACGTCGCCACCGCCCTCGCCGCCGCCGGCAGCGCGCCCGGGCGGGCCCTCAAGCTGACCTACTTCGTCACCGACGCCGCCGCCTATCGCGCCAACCTGGAACCCATCGGCGCCGCCTACCGGGAGGTGTTCGGGCGCCACTACCCCGCGACCAGTCTCTTCGAGGTGAGTGGCCTCTTCGATCCTGACGCGCTGGTCGAGATCGAGTGCATCGCTCTCCGCTGACCGGGTGCGAGCGAAAATGTGACGCATGGTGTCCAAGCACGCCGACCTGGACGGGCCGGTCCACTACCTGGACTTCGGCGGCTCCGGCCCGGCCCTGGTGTGCGTGCACGGACTCTCCGGCTCGGCCCTGAACTGGATGGCCGTCGGCCCCGCCCTCGCCGAGCGCCACCGGGTGCTCGCCCTCGACCTGCGCGGCTTCGGCCGGACCCCGCTCGGCCCCGGCACCCGGCTGGGCGACAACCGCCACCTGCTCGACCGCTTCCTGCGCGACGTCGTGAGGGGCCCCGCCGACGTCGTCGGCAACTCGATGGGCGGCCTGCTCGGCGTCCTCCAGGCCGCCGACGCCCCGGAAACCGTGTCCAGCCTGGTGCTGGTCGATCCCGCCCTGCCCTGGCGCGGGCGCCGGCCCCTCGACCTCTCCCTGTGGGCGTTCTTCGCCAGCCTGCTGCCGCCGCTCCTCGGCGAGGCGTCGCTCGGCTGGAGCGGCCGCCGGATGGGCGCCGAGCGCGTGGTCCGCGGCGTGCTCGAGGCCTGCTGCGTGGACGCCGGCCGCGTGCGGGAGGACATCGTCCAGGCGCTCGTCGAGCAGGAGATCGAGCGGTTCGCCTCGCCCCGCAGCTTCCGCGCCCTGGCCCAGGCCTCGCGCTCGCTGCTCTGGGCGCTCGGCCGCCGCGGCCTGATGGGCACGTACGGCCGGCTGGCCGCGCCGACGCTCCTGGTCCATGGCGAGGAGGACCGCATCGTCCCGGTCGCCTTCTCACTGGCCATCGGCCGGAGGTTCGGCTGGCCCGTCGAGGTGCTGCCGGACACCGGCCACGTGCCGATGATGGAGGTCCCCGCCGACTTCCTCCGCGTCACGCTGGGCTGGCTCGAATCCCACGAGCCCGCGGCAGCCTGACGCCGTGGCCCGCCCCGGAGACCGGCGCGGGCTGCCTCCCCTCCACTACCTCGGCCGGACCACCGACCCGCCGCCCGTGTGGCTGGAGACCCGCGCGCGGCTGGAGCACGCGCGCCTGCTCCGCGACCCGCTGTACGCCGGCGACGGCGCCCTGCCCCGGGGCGGCGGCCGCCCGATCCTGCTGGTGCCCGGGTTCATGGGCGGCGACCGCTCGATGGACACCATGCGGGACTGGCTGCTCCGGCTCGGCTACGCGGTCGAGCCGTCCGGGCTCGCGTTCAACATCCGCTACTCGGAGGCGGTGCTGCTGACGCTGGCGCCACGCCTGGCCGACCTCGCCCGCCGGTCCCGGCGCCGGGTCACCATCGTCGGCCACAGCCGCGGCGGCCTGCTCGCCAAGGTGCTCGCCGACCGCCACCCGCGGCTCGTCCGGGGCGTGGTCGGCCTCGGCTCGCCGTTCGCCGACCCGTTCGACATCCACCCGCTGACCATGGCCGGCGTGCGCCTGGCCGAGGCCGCCAACCTCGTGCGGTACGGCAAGACCGCCAGCGTCGAGGTCGGGTTCCTGCACGAGCTGGCGGCGCCAGCCCGCGTGCCGCTGACGTCCATCTACTCGCGCAGCGACGGGATCGTGCACTGGGAGGCGTGCCTGCGGGGCGACGCGACCTGCCTGGAGGTCGTCGGGAGCCATACTGGCCTTGGCGTCAATCCGGAGGTCTACGCGCTCCTCGCCCGCGTCCTGCCGGGCGCGTGAACGGCCGGCGCAGCCGCCGGGCGATCGCCTCGTACTCGGCCGCCGCCCCCTCCAGGTGCCGCCCGAACCGGTCCAGGTCCGGCACCAGGTCCCGGTCCGCGCTCAGGGTAGACCGGCACGAACGGCCACACCTCGAGCAGCCGTGCGCCCCCTGTGTAGAACGGCACCTGCGGGCCCGGCACGTTGGTGACCACCATGTTCACCCGGGACTGGAGGCCGAATCGCGGCTCCGAGGCCAGCCGGCTGCCCAGCGCGTGCAGCGTGGCCGGCGCCCACGACGTGATCGCCGTCAGGCTGCGCGCCGCCACCGCCTGCCCGGACCGCTTGAGCTCGCCGGTCTCGGCCACGATGCGGGCCAGGCGGGTGGCCGGCGGCATGGCCGCGATCGGCAGCTCGACCACCATCCCGCTGACCTGGTTGCCGAACTGGTAGCGGTGGCTGGCGTCGCGGACGCTGACCGGGCAGAACACCCGCATCGTGGTCGCGCCCAGCTCGCCCCGCTCCTCCAGCCAGCGGAACGTCGCCTCGGCGACCACGGCCAGGACCACGTCGTTGACCGTGGCCGCGAACACCTCTTTGACGTCCTTCAGGGCGGCGAGCGACAGCACCTGGTGGTGGAGCCGCCGCTGCGCGCTGATCATCCGGTTGAACGGCAGCGACGGGCCGGGCCGGACGAGCGAGAGCGCCAGCGACGCGGCCCCCGCCCAGGGCGAGGCCATCGCCTCCTGGGCCGCGCCCCGCACGAGCCTGGGGAGCCGGAACGGCAGCGTCAGCGGGTTGGCCGTGACCGCCCGGCGCAGGCCGTCGATCGAGTCGCTGGCCAGGCTCAGGTCGTCCGGCGCCGGCCGCGGATGCCACGGCTGAGGGCTGGACGCCGGTGGCGGGGTCGGGTCCAGGTCGAACAGCAGCGTGGCGATGTCCACGGTCGAGATGCCGTCCACCATCGCGTGGTGGACCTTGTTGATCAGCGCCACGCGGCCGCCGCTCAGGCCGTCCACGATCTCCAGCTCCCACAGGGGCCGGTGGACGTCCAGCCGCTCCGCGAGCACCCGGGCCACGTGCTCGCGGAGGAGCGCGTCGGAGCCGGGCCGGGGCAGCGTCGAGTGCCCGACGTGGTTGTCGAGGTCGAAGTCGGGGTCGTCCACCCACACCGGGTGGCCGATGTTGAGCGGCCGGAACCGCACCCGCTGCCGGTAGCGCGGGACCAGGTGCAGGCGCTCCTCGATCGTCCGGCGGATGCCCTGCGCGCCGCGGCCGCCCGGGCCCCGGGGCTCGCCCTCGAAGACGTACACGGCGCCGATGTGCAGCGGCGCCTCGGGCCGCTCGGCGTAGAGGAAGAACGCGTCCAGCGCCGTCAGCTCCTCGAAGAACGTCGCCGTCTCCTCGACCATCTGCCCCCCACGGTAGCGCTCTACCGGGGGACTGTGCGTGCGCGCCGCGGAAAGGGGCGCTGGTAGCCTGGTCGAAACGGTCAAGTCAACGCTCGCGTTACCCCTGACGAGGGGTGTCCAGCACTATGAGGAAAAGCGCATGAGTATTCGCCTGTCCACGTCGACCGCCCAGAACCTCCTGACCGAGGGGTACTGCCGGTTCAAGGTCGACGACATCGCCCCTTCGCCGGACACCGAGAGCGGCCTCGGCCGCCTCCAGTCAGCCGTCGACAACCTCCCCGCCGACCCGTACGCCCCGACGGCCAATCGCTACCGCAGGTACTCGAACGGGATCCTGCTGCCGTGGGCCCGGCGCGTCGAGTGGATGCCCAACCGGCAGGGACCGAAGGGCGAGTTCAGCGAGTACTACCAGTCCGACTACAACCCCGAGTACGTGTCGCGGGTCCGGCACTTCATGCCGTTCGAGGACGAGCTGAAGCACGACCCGTTCCTGAACCACATCGTCTGGCAGGACTTCGACCTGACTCTGGGTTTCTGGAACGAGGCGCAGATGATCCGGCCGTTCGTGGTCGGGGTGCACCTGGTCAAGCTGCTGGTAGCCAGCGCCGGCGACCGGGCCGTGTCCTCGCCCGACATCCTCCACCAGGACGGCGAGCCGTTCACGTTCGTGCACCTGGTCAAGCGCGACAACGCGGTGGGCGCGCGGACGACGGTCGCGACCCCCGAGGCCGCCGGCAACATGCCGGAGGACGTGGACCAGGCGATCATCCACGCGCAGTTCGAGCTGTCGCTGCCGCTGGAGTCGTACGGCGTGCTCGACTCCAAGGTCTCGCACTACGTCAGCGCGCTGGAGCGCGGCCCCGAGGACCGGCCCGCGGTGCGCGCGGCGCTCCTCACGGACTTCACCCCGCTGGTCCCCCTGATCTGAGGGACGCGGCTCAGCGATCCGCCAGGCCGAGCTCGCGCAGCGCGGCCTCGGCCTCGGCGCGACCCCGGGCAAGGGGGGCAGGCCCCCCTTCCCGAACCCCCCGCTCATCCGGGAGGTTCGGGGCGCCTGCGGCGCATCGCTTCGCGTCTGCAATCACGCCAGGCGATCTCGGGAAGACGGACTCACACACGCGGCAAAGCCGGCGCTCACGCCGTCCCTGAGATCGCCTGCGGCTCAGCGATCCGCCAGGCCGAGCTCGCGCAGCGCGGCCTCGGCCTCGGCGCGATCGTCCCACGGGACCGGCCCACCGGCCAGCATCATCGTCTGCTCGTGGCCCTTGCCGGCCAGGACGACCACGTCGCCTTCCGCCGCCGCCCCGAGGACGCGGCGGATCGCCTCCCGGCGGTCCAGGACCACCTCGTAGTCCAGGCCCGGCTGCCGGCCCGACACCCCGGCCTCCACGGACCGCGCCAGCTCGGCCGGGTCCTCGCCCACCGGGTCGTCCGTGGTGATCACGAAGAAGTCCGCGTGCTCGGCGGCCGCGCGGCCCATCCCCTCCCGGCCGTGGTCGGAGCGGCCGGTCGCGCCGAACATCACCATCAGGCGGCCCCGCGTCCCCGGCCGCAGCGCCGACAGCATGCTGTCCAGCGAGAGCGGCGAGTCGGCGAAGTCCACGTACAGCCGGAACGGCTGGCCCAGGTCCACCGGCTCCAACCGGCCCCGGACGCCCGGGAAGTCGCACAGGCCGGCCGCGACCTGGTCGAGCAGCAGCCCGAGCGCCAGGCACGAGGCCGCCGCGCACAGCGCGTTGGCCACGTTGAACGCGCCGGCCATGCGCAGGCGCACCGGCGCGGAGGCGCCCCCGTACTCCACCCGGAACGTGGTGCCGCCGTCGCCGGCCGGCTCCACCCTGGTCGCCCGCACGTCGGCGGGTGACTGGATGCCGTACGTCAGCCGGCGCGCGATCGGGCGGGCGGCCAGCGCCTCGTACGACGCGTCGTCGCGGTTCAGCACGGCCGTCTTCGGGATCCCCTTGTCCGCCGCTGCGGCGCAGAGGTCGATCAGGCGCGCCTTGGCCCGCCGGTACGCCTCCAGGCTGCCGTGGTAGTCGAGGTGGTCGCTGAACACGTTCGTGAACGCGGCCACGTCGAACTCGCAGGCGCCGACCCGGTCCTGGTCCAGCGCGTGCGACGTCGCCTCGACGACCGCCGCCCGGGCGCCATCGGCCACCATGCGGGCCAGCCACTCCTGGACCTGGGGCGCCTGCATCGTCGTCATGCCCGAGGCGTTGGGGTTGTCGGGGCCCGCGGCGCGGTGGGCCACCGTGCTGAGAAATCCCGCCGCCACGCCGGCGTGGTCGAGCACGTGGCCGGCCATGTGCGTGGTGGTCGTCTTGCCCTCCGTGCCGGTGACCCCGACCACCAGCAGGCGCCGCCCCGGCCGGCCGTTGACGGCGGCCGCCAGCTCCGCGAGCCCGGCTCGAGTGTCGGCCAGCCGGAGCCACGCCGCGCCCGCCGGCAGCGCCACGTCGCGCTCGACCGCCACGGCGGCCCCGCGCTCGGCGGCGGCGGCGGCGAAGTCGTGGCCGTCCACGCGGCGGCCGCGCACCGCCACGAACAGGGCGCCGGGCGCCGCCTGGCCGGAGTCGAACACGACTCGATCGACCTGGGCGTCGGGACCGCCGCCGACGGCCGCCCCGGCGACCTCGCGGGCCAGCTCCGAGATGCGCATGGCCACACAGCGTAGCGGGAGGAGCCGCTTGACTTCGGGTCGCGGCGCGGTGGAGCATCGCTGGCATGGAGCGCCGGACGGCGCGACGCCAGTTCCTGCGGCTCGGCGCGACGGCCGGAGCGCTCGGCATGGCCGGGTGCACCAGCGGGTTCTCGCCGGCCCCGAGGCCCTCAAGCGCCGCGACCGACACCGGCGACTTCCGGATCGGGGTGCTCCTCCCCGCCACCGCGGCCGGCGACTCCATCCGCGCGGGGATGCGGCTCTACATGCAGGAGGTCGGCGCGCAGGCGGGTGGCCGCCGGATCGTGGACGTGGCCGGGGTCGAGGACCTGGTCAGCCCGGCCGCCTCGCTGGAGGCGGTCCGCCGGCTGGTCGAGGGCGAGGGCGTCGAGCTGGTGGCCGGCTGCCTGGGCAGCACGCCGGCGCTGGCCGTGCGCGACTACGTGGACGGCCGCCGCGTGCCCACCCTGATCGCCGGCACCGGGGCCGTCGCGCTGAGCCGGGGCCGTCGCTCTCCGTACGTGTACCGGGCCTCGTACAGCAACTGGCAGCTGGGCCAGCCGTTCGGCTCGGTGCTGGTCCGGCGCGGGATCCGGCGGCTCGCCCTGCTCTCGGCCGGCGACTCGGACGGCGTCGAGCTGGCGGCCGCGGTCAAGGAGTCGTACACCGGCCAGGTCGTGGTGGAGGCGCGTATGGCGGCCGGCGGCGACTACGGCGCCGTCATGGACCAGGTCAACGACGCGGGCCCCGACGCGGTGTGCGCCCTCCTGGCGGGCGCCGACGCCGCCGCGTTCCTGAAGCTGGCCCGGGCCCAGCTGGCCCCCGGCATCCAGGTCACCGGCTCCGGGTTCCTGGTCGAGCCGGACGTGCTGGGCGCGGTCGGCGAGGCGGCTCCCGTCGGCGCGGTGACCGGTCTGCATTGGGCGCCGGGGCTGGCCTACGCCGAGAACCGGGCGTTCACGGCGGCCTTCCAGCGCGCGTACGGCAGGCCCGCCGACGTCCACGCGCTCCATGGCTTCGACACGGCCCGGGTGGTCGTCGAGGCGCTGGGCGCCGTCCGGGGCCGCACCGCCGACCGGCGGGCGTTCCTGCGCGCGATCTCGGCGGTCGCGTTCACCAGCCCCCGCGGCCGGTTCCGGTTCGACGCCGGCAGCAACAGCGTGGTGGACACGCTCTACGTGCGCCAGCTCGAGGCGGACCCGGGCCAGGGCCTCGCGAACAAGGTCGTGGGCTCCGTGCCGAACGTCGCGGACCCCGGCCGATAGGCGTCGCCTTTGCAACCCTTCACCGACTCATAACCGTTGCTTCACCGAACCGCGTCTAGGCTCCATTCCGCCTTGCGGGAGCGACCACACAACCTCGACTCGATCGTTATCGAGACATGAGCCGTATCCTCGGTCTGGTCCTCGCCGGAGTGCTGGCGGTGGGCGTCGTGGTGGCGATCGTCGCGTCGCTGAGGGGCACGTTCTCGCCCCAGCCGGTCGTCACCGTCAACGGGGTCATCGGGTCCGAGAAGCAGCCGTTCTTCCAGGACCCGCGGTACGATTTCGCGTTCCCGGCCGGGGCGCCGGCCGCGCTGAAGATCAAGACGGACCGCAGGGCGAAGGCGACGTACGAGCCGTTCTACACGCCGATGGCGATCGCGACGTTCCGGCCGATCGCCCAGCTCCTCGCCGCCAACCACGTCGCGACCGACCAGGGCGGCTACTACGCGTTCGACATGCAGGCGTACCTCGGCCTGGTCGCCAGGAACGCGCGCTGGACCGACCTGGCCGGCAACACCGCGTACCCGGCGAGCAAGAGCGTGCTGGTCACGTCCACGGACTACCGGACGTCGAACTCGGCGGCGATGTACCTCTCGATCGCCTCCTACGTGGCCAACGCCGGCAACGTCGTCCCCGACGACGTCACGGCCCGCAAGGTCACCGCCCAGGTGGCGCCGCTGTTCCTCCGCCAGGGCTTCTCCGCCTCGTCCACCGAGGAGCCGTTCCAGGACTACCTCTCGATCGGGATCGGCAAGACCCCCATGGTCATGATCTACGAGGCCCAGTACCTTTCCCTGCGCGCGTCGCACGACGCGGCGCTGACCGCGGACATGGTGCTGATGTACCCGACGCCGACCGTCCTCTCCAAGCACACGCTGGTGCCGCTGAAGCCGAACGGCGACCGCGTCGGCCGGCTGCTCCTGTCCGACCCGCAGCTGCAGCGACTCGCCGCCAGGTACGGGTTCCACACCAGCAACCCGGCCACGTTCAACGCCTACCTGAAGGCGCAGGGCGTGCCGGCGCCGCCCCAGCTCGTGAACGTCGTCGAGCCGCCCGGGTACGAGCAGCTCGAGACGATGATCACCGGCATCGACCAGCTCTCGAAGGACGGAGGCACCCGATGAGAAGGCTCCTGGCCATCCTGCTCGCGGGAACGCTCGGGGCCGCGATCGCGTGCTCCTCGGGCTCCGTGCCGGGGACGTCCAGCCCGGCCACCCTACAGGCTCCAGCTGACGTACGTGGGCTCACTGGACGGCGCCCAGCGGATCGCCGGCGGCGACCACTCCCAGCTCGCCTGGTTCTCGACCGACAAGTACCTGAGCCTCCTCCCGGGTGGCGGCAGCCGGATCGTGGCCCAGGAGAAGATCATGCTGTCGCCGGTGGTGCTGGGCGTGAAGCACAGCGTCGCCACCCGCTTCGGCTGGAGCAACAACGCGAACGTGACGTGGGCCGACATCGCCGCGAAGGCCAGGGCGGGCGAGCTCCACTTCGGCATGACGAACCCGGCGGCGTCGAACAGCGGCTTCGTGGCGCTGGTCGGCGTGGCCGAGGCGTTCGCCCAGAGCGGCTCGGCGCTGGACGCGGGCACGATCAACGCGGACGCCCTGAAGGACTTCTTCTCCGGCCAGTCGCTGACCGCGGGCAGCTCCGGCTTCCTGGCGACCAGCTACGTGCGGGGCCAGGACTCGCTGGACGGGATGATCAACTACGAGTCCGTCCTGCTCTCGCTGAACCAGGGCAGCCAGCTGCGCGAGAAGCTCGACCTGATCTACCCGAAGGACGGCATCGCGACGGCGGACTACCCGCTGGTCCTGCTCGACCGCTCGCAGCGCGACGCGTACGACAAGGTCACGGCGTGGCTGCGCCGCCCCGACGTCCAGACGCGGATCATGCAGACGACGAACCGGCGCCCGGCGCTGCCCGGGGTCAGGCCGGATTCGCGGTTCCCCGGCCGCCCGGCCGCCGGCGCACGCCATCTTCGTGCTGGACACCAGCGGCTCGATGGAGGGCTCGCGGCTGGACTCGCTGAAGCGGGCGCTGCTCAGCCTGACCGACGGGGACACGTCGATCACCGGCCAGTTCGCGCGGTTCCGGCAGCGCGAGGAGATCACGATCATCCTCTTCAACGACCGCGTGTACCAGAAGCGCGACTTCACCGTGAACGACATGAGTGCCAGCAGCCCCGACCTGGCCGCGATCCGCTCGTTCGTGAACACGCTCCGGGCCGGCGGCGGCACCGCCATCTACGACGCGGTCTACAGCGCGTACCAGGCGGCGGGGACGGCGATCCGGGCCGAGCCCGGCCGCCTCTACTCGATCGTCCTGATGACGGACGGCGAGAACAACGTCGGCCGCGACGGGCCCCGGTTCATCTCGGACTACCGACGGCTGCCGGACGACGGGCGCGCGGTGAAGACGTTCGCGGTGCTGTTCGGCGAGGCCAGCCCGACGGAGCTGAAGCAGGTGACCGACACGACCGGCGGCCAGGTGTTCGACGCCCGCGCGGCCTCGCTCACGCAGGTCTTCAAGGACATCAGCGGCTACCAGTAGGCCGGGCTAAGCTGATCGCGGAATGGATCGCGTGCTGCGGTACCTCGGCAGCGGCAAGAACGTCGCGGGCAGCGCGCTGGCCCTGGGCGGGCTGGGGCTCCACTTCGCCGGCGTCATCGGGGGCATCTGGCCGCTGATCGTGCCGGCGCTCTACCTGATCGGGGCGCTGGTCGTCCCGTCGCGGCCGCTCCGGCCGGCCTCGCCCGACCTGTTCGACCCGGGCAAGGTCGAGCGGGCGCTGGACGGCACGCTGGACATGGCCCGCGGCCGAGTCCCGAGCGACGTGTTCGCCAGGCTGACCGGCATCCGGCAGCGCACCCTGGCGCTGATCCCCAAGGCCGGCGACATGCCCGGCGGCTCCCAGGACCTGTACGTGCTGCAGCGCACGGCGACGGACTACCTGCCGACCAGCGTGCGGTACTACGTCTCGCTGCCGGCCGACTACGCGACGACCCACGTGGTCCAGGACGGCAAGACACCGCTGCAGGTCCTGAAGGACCAGCTGGACCTGCTCGACGACCAGGTGGGCGAGATGGTGGACGCGGTGAACCAGCGCGACTCCGACCGGCTGCTGGCGCAGGGCCGGTTCCTGGAGGAGCGCTTCGGCAAGCCCGACAACGAGCTGAACCTGCCCAAGCGCTGAGCGGGAACGGGCACTCGGGCAGCCCGACTTGCGGTCAGGCGCGGTGGTCGATCAACGCGGCGAGCCCGTCCAGGAGGCGCCCCAGGCCGAATTCGTAGGCGTGGTCCGGGCTGTAGGGGCCGCCGTGGCGGGCGCCCGCCGCGGCGCCGACTCGCGAGGCGATCGGATAGGCCCGGTCGTCGACGACGTCAGCGAGCAGCGGTGCCGTCTGCTCCCACCACTGGGCATCGGCCATCGCGCTGTCGCGCGCCACGGCCCGGGTGTCGGCTGCCGCACGCGCGCAGCCCTGGACGAAGCCGAGCAGGTACGTGAGGGCGGCGTCCATCTCGACGTCGTCGAGTCCCAGCCCCTCCAGCGCCGACAGCTCGTGCTCGTACTTCGCCATCAGCCCGGGGCCGAGCGGCGGACGGACGGTGGAGACGCCGGCGGCCCACGGGTGGGCGGCGAGCATCGCCAGGTTCTCGTTCGCGATCACCGTGAGGCGGCGCCTCCAGGGCTGGCCGGTCGTGTCGGCGCGCGTCATGCGGGAGTAGAGCGTGTCGAGCATCACGTCGAGCAGTTCGGCCTTGCTCGGGACGTACGTGTAGAGCGTCATCGGCACCACGCCGAGGGCTGCGGCCACCCGGCGCATCGTCACCGCCGCCAGGCCCTCGGCGTCCGCCAGCCCGATGGCCGCGTCCACCACGGCGTCGATGCTCAGCGCGGGGCGCGGACCGTGCCTGGAGATGGTCGCGGTCCGGCGCCACAGGAGCGCCACGGTCCGGGCCGGATCCCCGGCCCCGCTCCGCTCGATTCGCATGGGTACCTTCCTCTGGTTGCCGATTTCCGTACGATGTACAATGTACTATGTACAAGGATCCCCTGTCCTCCTTGCCGCATTTTGGAGGTGTCTCTGTGCAGATCACCGATTCAGCCGTCTCGCTGAACGTAGACGACGTCACGGCATCGGGCGCGTTCCTCGTCGAGCATTTCGGATTCCACGAGGAGCTGGCCGCCGACGGCTTCGTCTCGCTGGCTCGTGGCGACGTCGGGATGAACATCGTCTTCCTGCGGGCTGGCCTGGCGACGCTCCCCGTCGACCAGCGCGACGTTCGAGCCGGCGGCGTGATCCTCGCCTTCGTCGTCGGCGACCTGGAGGGCGAGCTGGCCCGCCTGAAGGCGGCGGGCGTCGCGGTCACCATGCCGCTGACCGAGGAGCCGTGGGGGGAGCGCGCGTTCCAGGTCCGCGACCCCAACGGCGTCATCATCGAGCTGCTCGACTGGAACGGCACGGCCGCGACGGAGCCCGGCGCGTGAACGCGTATCCCGGGCTGCGAACGGACGGCGTCCTCGCGGGCCTGCTGGCCTTGCTGTGGGCCGCCCCCGCCGGCATCCTGGCCCTCGGCGGAAGCGGCCTCCCGGCACCCGGCTCGCTCAACGATCCCGTCCGGGCGCTGCCCGCCATCGGAGCCTCGCCCGCGCTCACGGTCGTGGCCGCCGCGATCCTCGCCACCGGAGTGGTCCAGGTGCTCGTGGTCATCGCCCTGGACGATCGGCTGGCTGGCCGATCGCGGCGCCAGCGCCACCTCGCTGCTGCGTTCGGCATCGTCAGCGGCAGCTTCCTGATGCTCGACGGCGCGCTGGGTGTGACCGCGCTTCCACAGCTCGCGCATCTGAACCCAGGCCAGGCCGCTGTGGACGGCGCCTACCTGGCGACGCTCGGCATGCGCAACGGCATCGATCGCGTCATCCCACTGACACTCGGCCTGTGGGCACTGATCGCCCACTGGCCAG
Organism: Chloroflexota bacterium; assembly: GCA_005880175.1. The sequence goes on along the minus strand of VBJR01000005.1, from coordinate 12,690 downwards.
CCTGGCGGTACAGGGATCTCCCTCGGTCCCTGACGGTCCTCGGCCTGCTGCTCGGCGCTGCGGGCGTGGCCGGATCGGCGCTGCCGGAGGCCGGCACCGCGAGCGTCCTCCTGGCCACCCTGTGGGCCGCCGCGTTTGCCCTCGCGGCCCGACCCCGACGCGCCAGCCCCAAAGAGAAGGACGGCGGTCCGGGGGGACCGCCGTCCACACCTTGGGGGTAGAGAGTTGTCCAGTTGGCTAGGCCGCGTGCTCGACTGCCTGGTCGGAGACGACGTGGCCGTCCTTGAGGCCGATCATCCGGTCGGCCCGGCCGGCCAGGTCCAGGTCGTGGGTCACGATCACGAACGTCACCCCCTCCTCGCGGTTCAGCCAGCGCATCAGCCCGATCAGCTCCTGCGAGGTCTGCGTGTCCACCGATCCCGTCGGCTCGTCGCCGAGCACGATCGCCGGCCGGTTGATGAGCGCTCGCGCGATCGCCACCCGCTGCTGCTGGCCACCGGACAGCTCGTCCGGCCGGTGCTTGAGGCGGTCGGTCAGGCCGACCGCCTCCAGCAGCTCTAGCGCCCGCCCCCGGCCGTCCTTCGCCCGCGAGCGCGTGTACCGCAGCGGCAGCAGCACGTTCTCCA
>VBJR01000005.1:5271-11793 GCA_005880175.1 Chloroflexota bacterium | reverse complement strand
TCTCCTCTGTTCTGATCCCCGGGTCGCCGTAAGCAAGGGCCTGGCCCGAGTGTGTGGGTCCGTCTTTCCGATTCCCCGATCTCCGCTCCGAGACCCGAAGGGATGAGCCGAAGGCTCCCCCAACGTCCCCGCGGAGGGGGGTTCCGGAAGGGGGGGCCTGCCCCCACTTGCACATTCCGAATCTCCTAGCTCGTGGTCCTGAGCGCGGTCACCGGGTCCAGCCGGGCCGCCCGGAAGGCCGGGATGACTCCCGCCAGCGCCCCCAGCGCCACCGCGAACCCCAGCGCGATCGCGGTCAGCGACGGCGTGATGAGGAACAGCTCCAGGTTGGACGAGCGCCCGGCCAGGTTGATCAGGTTGGTCAGCCCCACGCCCAGCGCGTAGCCCACCGCGCCCCCGATGAAGCCGATCAGCACGGCCTCGGTCAGGAACTCCCGGAGCACGTGCCCGGTGTGGGCGCCCACCGCCTTCTTGAGACCGATCTCCCGGAAGCGCTCGGTGACCGCCATGATCATCGTGTTCACCACCGACAGCCCACCGATCACCAGCGCCAGCACCGCCGCCGCCGTGGTGATCGCCGTGAACGTCGCCCCGCCCTGCTTGAAGGCGTTGACCAGGTCCGAGGGCTTGGTCGCCTTGATCCCGTCCACCTGCTGGTTGATCCGCGCCGCGATCGCGTCCAGGTCGCTCGTCGACGTCCCCGGCTTGCCGTACGCGGCGAAGCCCTGGGCCACCTGGGTGGCGTCCACGGTGCCACGGATGGCCACCGGCAGGCTGTCCTTGAACAGCATCTGGGCGTCCGGCACGCTGATGTAGGCGAAGCTGTCGGGCGCGGTCCGGGTGGGGTTGAGGATGCCCACGACCTTGAACGTGTGGTTGACGAAGTCGGACTTGGCGTCCTTGGGCTTGACCGGCAGGTCGATGGTGTCGCCGACCTGCTTCTTGTACTCGTTGGCGATGCTCGAGCCCAGGAACACCTCACCCCGCGAGCCGGCCGACAGGTAGCTGCCCCTGGCGATGCTGGTCTGCAGCGCGCTGCGATCGTGCTCCGCCGGGTCCCAGCTCACCACCTCGTCCGGCACGCCGAAGCTGACCCCGTTCACGGCGCCCGGGTTGGCCAGGAAGCCGTACGAGGGGAAGACGGCATCCACGCCGTCCACCTGCTGGATCTCGTTCAGCTTCGACATCGGCAGGATCGCCGCCTGACCGTCGGGCGCCCCGACCTGGATGCTCGACCCGAAGTACTTCACACCGCCGTCCAGCAGCGCGTTGAAGTGCGCGGCCATCGCGCCCATCGTCGTCAGCGCGAAGATCCCGATGACGATCCCCAGGATCGTCAGCGTGCTGCGCAGCTTCCGCCGCGCCAGGTTCCGAATGATTTCCATGTCCACTCCACTGCTGCTGCTGACACCGGGTTCCTACCGAGTCCCAACCGTACGAACGCACCACCCCCGCCAGGAAGTCGCAGCGGTCACGACTTCGCCATGTCGTTGGTGCGCCTCGGGCCGTGACAGGCGTCACGGATAATCGATCGCGTGACCTGGGAAGGGGAGCTGGAGGAGCTGCGCCGGCGCGAGGAGCTGGCCCGGGGGATGGGCGGTCCGGAGCGGATCGAGCGCCAGCATGCGGCCGGGCGGCTGACCGTCCGGGAGCGGGTCGATCGCCTGCTGGACGCCGGCAGCTTCGAGGAGTACGGCGCCCTGGCCGGCTTCGCGACGTACCGGGACGGCGAGCTGGAGCGGTTCACGCCGGCCAACAGCGTGGTCGGGACCGGCCGCATCGATGGCCGGCGGGTGGTCGTGGCCGGCGACGACTTCACGGTCCGCGGAGGCGCCGCCGACGCCGCCATCAGCCGCAAGCAGGTGTACGCCGAGCTGCTGGCCGGCGAGCTGCGGCTGCCGCTGATCCGGCTGGTGGACGGCACCGGAGGCGGCGGCAGCGTCAAGTCGTACGAGGCGACCGGGCGCACGTACGTGCCCGCCAACCCGGGCTGGGACGCCGTCGTGGCCAACCTGGGCCGGGTCCCGGTGGTGGCGGCCTGCCTGGGACCGGTGGCGGGGCTGGGCGCGGCCCGGGTCGTCACCGCCCACTTCTCCGTGATGGTCAGAGAGACGTCCCAGCTGTTCGTGGCCGGCCCGCCCGTGGTCCGCCACGGCATGGGCCGCGAGGTCACCAAGGAGGAGCTGGGGGGCTGGGAGATCCACGCCCGCGAGTCGGGGGCCGTGGACAACCTGGCCGAGGACGAGGACGACGCGCTGCGCCAGGTCGCGCGCTTCCTCTCGTACCTGCCCCAGAGCGTCTGGGAGGCGGCGACCCGCGCGGCGTGCGGCGACGACCCGGCCCGGGCGGACGAGGCGCTGCGCACGATCGTCCCGCGCAGCCGGCGCCACGTGTACGACATGCGCCGGCTGGTGGGCCTGGTCGTGGACCAGGGCTCGTTCTTCGAGATCGGGCGCGCGTACGGCGGATCGCTGATCAGCGGGCTGGCGCGCCTGGACGGCTGGCCGGTCGCCGTGGTGGCGTCCGACCCACGGGTGTACGGCGGCGGGCTGACCGCCGCCGCGTCGGACAAGCTGGCCCGGTTCGTGGACTTCGCGGACGCGTTCCACCTGCCGGTCGTCAACTTCGTGGACCAGCCCGGGTTCGTGATCGGCGTGGAGGCGGAACGGGCGGGCACGATCCGGCGGGGCGCCCGGGCGCTGGCGGCCGTGTACCAGGCGCGGACGCCGTGGGTCTCGGTCCTGGTCCGCAAGGTGTTCGGGGTGGCCGGGGCGGCGCACGGCAACGCGCAGGCGCTGAACCTGCGCTACGCGTGGCCGAGCGGCGACTGGGGCTCGCTGCCGCTGGAGGGCGGCGTGCAGGCGGCGTATCGGCGCGAGCTGGAAGCCGCGGAGGACCCGGCGGCGCTGGAGGCCGAGATCACGGCACGCCTGGACGCGCTGCGCTCGCCGTTCCGGACGGCGGAGGCGTTCGGCGTGGAGAAGATCATCGACCCGGCCGACACTCGGCGCCTGCTGTGCGAGTGGGCGCCGGACGCGCACCGGATCGCGGCTGCGCAGCTCGGGCCGCCGGCCCGCGGCCCGCGTCCGTAGGCTGGTCAGGCCGGCCCGCCGCGGGCTAACCTTCGGGCGACATGACCACTCCCGCACCGGTGTTCGACCGGCAGGAACAGCTGCAGAAGGTCGAGGCGGGGCTGCTGGACGGGGAGCAGATCTTCGCCGTGTACGACCTCAAGGGCGGCGGCGCCGGCTTCCTGGGCATCACGTCCAAGCGCCTGATCGTCTTCGACCGCACCTACCTGATCGACCGCCAGGCGATGGTGTCGATCCCCTACAACCGGATCGTGACGGTGGCGGCCGAGGACCATCCCAACCCGCTGGCCGGCCGGGGCTTCTTCAGCAGCAGCAAGCTGCTCCTGCTGCTCCACGGCGAGAAGCACTACGAGTTCGAGTTCCGGGGCGCGGACAAGGCGCTGCACGCGCACAACCTGATCCTCTGGCACATGCTCCACGAGCCGGGCGGCCACTAGCCGATTGACTCCAATTCTGTCGACGTCCGGAGACCGAGATGGCGCCGTGATCTGTCCGCGTGAGCTGCAGCACGAAGGCCGTGGCTTCGTGCTTCGATCCACTCGGACGAGATCGCGCACGCCTGACCACTCCGGAGAGGGCCCTGCCCCTCAGCGCGTCGAGTTCGGGATCGCTCATCTGGCCGGACCGGCGGTCGCGTGGATCACCAGGACCACGTCGGGCTGATCCGCGACGGGGTCGCGCCCGGGCTCTGGGCCGACCTCGGCTCCGGCGGCGGTGCGTTCACGCTCGCGCTCGCGGACCTGCTCGGGCCCGGGGGCCGCATCGTCTCCGTGGACCGGGACGGCGGCGCCCTTCGCCGCCAGCGCGAGGCCATGCGGGGCGCCTTCCCCGCCGCCGCCGTCGAGTACCGGCAGGCCGACTTCACGCGGCCGCTCGACCTGCCGGAGCTGGACGGGATCGTGATGGCCAACTCCCTCCACTTCGTGCGCCGCAAGGAGCCCGTGCTGGCGGCGGTCCGGGGCTGGCTCGCGCCCGGCGGACGGCTGGTCCTCGTCGAGTACGACGCCGACCGCGGCAACCCGTGGGTGCCGCACCCGCTCAGCTATCGGACATGGGAGCGCGTCGCCGGTGAGAACGGCTTCGCGGAGACGCACCTCCTGGCCCGGCGCCCGAGCAGCCACCTGAACGCGATGTACTCCGCGCTCAGCCTCCGTCCTCGCTGACCAGCGGGCACAGCCACCACGCGCCGGCCTGGCGCAGCGCCGCGACCGCCCGCAGCGCGTGCTCGACCGCCGCCGGCGCCGTCGCCGGCAGCACGGCCAGCTCGCCGCGGCCCGCCCGGGCCTCGCGCAGCGGGGCGTCCTCGCGAGGGCCGGCCAGACGCCGCGCCGCGGCCAGCCCCGCCGCCAGGCCGCCCAGCTCGTCCACCAGGCCGCGCTCCCGCGCCTGCCGGCCGGTCCAGACCCGGCCCCCGGCCAGCGGCTCGATCTCGGCCACCGGACGCCGCCGGCCGGCCGCCACCCGCTCCAGGAACAGGCCGTACGAGCGGCCGATGAACTCCCCCATCCACCGCCGCTCGGCCTCGGTGAACGGCGCCTCCGCGCCCCACATGGCCGAGTGCTCGCCGCGCAGCGTCAGCTCGCGGCGGACCAGCAGCCGGTCGAGCAGGCCCCCTGCCACCACCTTGCCGCCCAGCACCCCGATCGAGCCGGTGATCGTGCCCGAGCGGGCGAAGACCCGGGCCGCCGGCGTCGTCACGTAGTAGCCGCCGGACGCGGCCACCGGGCCCATCACCGCCACGACCGGCTTGCGCGCGGCGAGCATCGCGAGCGCCGCCGCCATCGACTCCGACGCGCTGGCCGAGCCGCCCGGGGAGTCCACCCACACGACCACGGCGCCCGCGCGGCGGTCCACGGCGAGGCCGCGCGCCTGCTCGACCACGGTCAGGTCGCCGCACTGGTCCTGGAACAGGAGGGGCGGCGCCAGCGGCGGCCGGAACGGGGCGCGCCGGCTGCGCCCGTCCACGATCATGCCCTCGATCCGGAGCAGCGCCACCACCCGGCCCGGCCGCACGGGCCGCGGCCGGGGCAGGCGGCGGCGGGCCGCGCCCCACGACCGCACCTCGCCGCCCATGCGGGCGGGCAGGTCCTCCTCGCTGACCAGGCCGTCCACCGCGCCCCCGGTCACCGCCTGCTGGTCCGTGAGCGGGCTGCGGTCCACCAGCGCGCGGGCGGCCGCCTCGTCCAGCGTGCGGCCGGCGGCGATCGCCTCCAGCCGGTCGGTGAGCGCGGCGTCGGCCAGCCAGTCGGCCATCTCGCGCGCCTCGGGCGTCAGGCCCCGGCGGGTCAGCTGGTCGCCGGCCGTCTTGTACGGCGAGACCTGGAGCAGGTCCACGCGCACGCCCACCCGGTCCAGGGCGTCGGTCAGGAACAGGTGCTCGCGGACCAGGCCCAGCGGCGCCACCAGGCCGCCCGGCTGCAGCAGCACCTCGTCGGCCGCGCAGGCGACGCAGTACGTCTGGGCCGTGTAGCCGGGCGCCCAGCACGTCACGCGCTTGCCCGCCCCCCTGACCTCCGCGATCAGCTCGCGCAGGCCCTCGACCTGCGCCGCCGACAGCTCCATCGGCCGCAGGTGCAGGACCACGGCCCGCACGCGCGGCTCCGCGGCGACGGCCCGGAACTGACGGCCCAGCCCCTGGAGGGAGAGCGGCGGGCGGCTCAGGAACCGCTGCCAGACCGGCGGCCGGGGCGGGTCGAGCTCGGGCGGGGGCGACTCCAGGAGGAACGCCACGCGCTCCGGCGGCCGCCGCCGGCGCCGGAGGAGGCCGCGCACCCACCAGACCGCGACGCGGACAGCCCAGATCGCCTGGCCGATCACGTGCTCACGTCCGGCGTCTCGCCCAGATCAACAGCAGCACGACGCCGACGATCGCGTCCAGCAGCAGGAACGCCCAGTTGACGATCGTGAAGAGGAAGGCCTGCTCCTGGGTCGGCTGCGGCACCTGGCCGAGCTGGATCAGCTCCATCTGCGTCGAGTTGAGCGTGAGGATCAGCACCACGACCGCGGCGATCCCGCCCGACGCGTCCCAGAACGCGTGCAGGCCGCTCACCACCAGGTACCAGATGACCAGGCCCAGCGAGATGCGCAGGCGGCCGTTCCGGGCCGAGTGGAAGAGGACGCCGCCCAGGATGCCGGTCCACAGCCCGTGGCCGACCGGGGTCAGGATGCCGCGCAGGATCTCCGTCTCGACGAGGCTGCCCAGCGACAGGCCCTTCATCGTGAACAGGGCGTTGAACGCGTAGCCGGCGCTCTCGAAGGCGGCGAAGCCGAAGCCCACCGTGGCGCCGAGCACGATGCCGTCGCGCACGACGTACGTGTGGAGGCGACGCGCGACCCACCACAGGGCGATCAGCTTGACGCCCTCCTCGATCAGGCCGACGCCGACGTAGCCGAGGTTCGAGCGGCCGAGCAGGTACGCCTCGAGCACCGT
>VBJR01000005.1:0-5242 GCA_005880175.1 Chloroflexota bacterium | reverse complement strand
CGAGGCGCGGTGCTCGAACGCGTACGCGACGAACGTCACCGGCACCAGGAAGCTGCCGATCAGGATCAGCGTCGGGACCAGGTTCGGGTTGAGCGTCGTGAACTGGACCACGACGGTCGCGATCCAGAGGGCGAGCCCGCCCAGGAAGATGCGGAGCCACGCGCGCGGATGCCGGGTGCGGGTGGATGCGGATGTGCCGACCGCCATGGACGAAACGATAGGGCCGCGGTCTCGCGGACGGCACCCCTGACCTGGAGGAGATCGCCCCTGTCCGACGGCCCTCCCACCGCAGCGCCGGCTTGACGGACTGCCGTTCCGACAGGTAGTCTTCTCGCGCCATGACGGGCGCGCAGGTCGATCTCCCCCCTCGTCGGGAGGAGTCTGCCCACCTGGAGACCGTGCATTGAGTAGGTTCCACTAGCGCCCTCACCTTCTCTGGAGCTTCCCGGACCGTGCGGTCTCCCGCACGGTCCGTTCTTTTTTGCGCACGCGAGGAGGTCCACATGACACAGCCGGCAGTCGAAGCGCGCGGCCTGTCCAAACGGTTCCGGCGTTCCGGGGGGAGTCCCGAGCGGGACGGCCGCCGCTGGCGCGCGCCCTGGCGGCGAGAGCGCCGGCCGGACCTGATCGCGCTCCACCCGCTCGACCTCCGGCTCGAGCGGGGCGGCATCACGGGCGTGATCGGGCCCAACGGCAGCGGCAAGTCGACGCTGGTCCGCATCCTGGCCACGCTGGTCCTGCCCGACGCCGGGCGCGCCGCCGTGTTCGGGCACGACGTGGTCGGGGAGTCGCTGCGGGTCCGGCGCCACATCAACCGCGTGTCGGTGGAGGCGGCGTTCTTCAAGGAGCTGAGCGCCTGGGAGAACCTGGTCTACGCCGCGCGCATCTACGGCACGGACGATCGCGGCCTGCGCGGGCGCGTCGAGGACGTCCTGGGCCGGTTCGGGCTGCCCGCCGACACGGTGGACCGGCCGGTCCGCCACCTGTCGCGCGGGCAGCAGCAGAAGGTCGCGATCGCGCGCAGCGTGCTGACCACGCCGTCGCTGCTGCTGATGGACGAGCCGACGACCGGGCTGGACCCGCGCTCCAAGCGCGAGGTGCAGCAGATGGTGGACGGGCTGCGCCGGGAGTCGGTCACGACGCTGCTGTGCACGCACGACATGGAGGAGGCGGAGGCGCTGTGCGACCGCGTCCTCCTCATGGATCGCGGCCGGGTGCTGGCGGACGGCACGCCCGCCCAGCTCGGCCGCCTGCAGAACCTGTTCTTCGAGCTCTCGGGCCGCGACATCGAGGACGCGGACTCCGAGGCCGAGCTGGAGGAGGCGGCATGCTGAGCGTCCCGCTGCGCGCTGACGCGCACGCGTTCGTGGGCTTCGTCGAGCGTCAGAAGAACCTGATCCGGCGGTACTGGCTGTGGGAGGCGGTCTGGCTGGTGTACAGCCTGGTCAGCGTCCTCAGCATCGGCTACCTGGCGGCCGGCCTGGGCAGCGCGGGCGGCGCGGCTCCGGGCCGGCTCGACCTCCACCGGGCCCAGCTGTACCTGCTGATCGGGGCGCTGCTCTGGGCCTACCTGTCGATCGTGTTCATGGAGATCTCGTTCTCGGTGATGTGGGAGCGGTGGGAGGGCACGATCGAGTACACGTTCATGGCCCCGGTCCGCCGCCTCACGCACCTGCTCGGCGTGTGCGCGTTCGCGATCGGCTACGGCCTGGTCCGAACGCTGGTCGTGCTGGCGATCTCGGTGCCGCTGTTCCACCTCGACCTGTCCCGCGCCGACGCCGTCAGCGCGCTGGTCGTGCTGGTGGTGTCGACGTTCCCGCTGGTCGGCCTGGGCGTCCTGGCGTCGGTGCTGCCGCTGCTCTCGCCCGAGCGCGGCGAGCAGATGACGGTGGCCATGCAGGGGATCCTGCTGCTGGCCTCGGGCGTGTACTACCCGGTGACGGTCCTGCCGGGGCCGGTCCAGGCGATGGCGTGGGCGTCGCCGATGACGTACACGCTGGACGGCATCCGGGGCGCGCTGATCGAGGGCCGGGGCCTGGCCGCGGTGGCGCCGGACCTGCTGGCCCTGGTGCTGATGGGCGTGGTGCTGCTCCCGCTGGGCCTGCTGACGTTCGGCTGGGCCGAGCGCCGTGCGAAGCGCCTGGGCCTGCTGAAGCGCAGCGGCTGAGTCCCGCGGGCGCCGGGTGGAGAGGTTGAACTGGCGACAGTTCAACGTCTCCCGGCCCCGCGACACGTGTGAGTGTCGACATTTCGACGTATCGGGTGGCAGCGCGGCGCTGCTACCCTCGCTGGCAATGGAGAGAACCGCCGGGGGCCAGGCCATCGTCATGGGGGTGATCCTGATCCTGATCGGGACCATCTACCTGGCCGTCGAGTTCATCCCCCGCCTCCGGGACATCGACGTCGCCCACTACGGCTGGCCCGTCTTCGTGATCGTGCCCGGGCTGGTCCTGATCGGCGTGGCCGGGGCCGTGCCCGAGGCCAGCGGCCTGTGCGTGCCGGGCGGCATCGTCGTGATGGCGGGCCTCGTCCTCGGCATCCAGAACATCTTCAACCTGTTCGCCACCGCCACCTACACGTGGGCGCTGGTCGCGCCGGGCGGGGTCGGCCTCGGGCTCTGGCTCCAGGGCCTGGTCAACGAGTCGCCCGGCCTCCGCATCACCGGCGCCCAGACGCTGGGGGCCGGCTTCATCGTGTTCCTGTTCGGCGCCCTGTTCTTCGAGAGCATCACCCACGTGAGCGGCGTCAGCTTCCCGCTGCTCGTCCGGCTGCTCCTCCCGCTGCTGTTCATCGTGGTCGGCATCACGGTCGTCGCCCGCCGGTCCCTCCCGACGCCCGCCCGCTAGGGGTATTCCGTAGCTCTTTGGTGCCTGCGTCACAGAAGTACGTCTCGGTCCTTGTGGAGAGTTGACTAGGACAGGGAAACCGGCCGGTCTACCATCAGTCGCGGAAAGCACCCTCTTCGCGACGTGAGCCCTCGCCCTCGGGCGGGGGCTCCGGCTTTTTCCAGGACTTCGTGCAGGGGCGCCGATGCCGCGGGCGGCTGCCGGCGCAGTTTGGAGATCATTGCGCACCATGACCGTGAACATCCGCTACGACGACGACTGCCCCGCCTCGCTGGGTGAGCGCGTCGCCATCCTCGGCTACGGCTCCCAGGGTCACGCACACGCTCAGAACCTCAAGGACAGCGGCGTCGACGTACGGGTGGGTCTCCACGCCGGCAGCAAGTCGCGCGCGAAGGCCGAGCGCCACGGCCTGCGCGTCATGGACGTCGCGGACGCGGTCGAAGAGGCCGACGTCGTGATGGTCCTGACGCCCGACGTGGGCCAGGCGCGGCTGTACCGCGAGTCGATCGAGCCGCACCTGCGCGGCGGCATGATGCTGATGTTCGCGCACGGCTTCTCGATCCACTTCGGCCAGATCGATCCGCCCGCGGACGTGGACGTGACGATGATCGCGCCCAAGGCGCCCGGCCACCTCGTGCGCAGCACCTACCTGGAGGGCACCGGCACCCCCGCCCTGATGGCGATCCACCAGGACGCCACGGGGCGCGCCCGCGAGCGCACCCTGGCCTACGCGCGGGCCCTCGGCGCCGGCCGGGCCGGCGTGCTGGAGACCACGTTCAAGGACGAGACCGAGACCGACCTGTTCGGCGAGCAGGGCGTGCTCTGCGGCGGCATCAGCGCCCTCATCACGGCCGGCTTCGAGACGCTGGTCGAGGCGGGCTACGCCCCGGAGCTGGCCTACTTCGAGTGCCTGCACGAGATGAAGCTGATCGTCGACCTCATGTACCGGGGCGGCCTCGGCTTCATGCGCTACTCCGTCTCGGACACGGCCGAGTACGGCGACTACGTCTCCGGCCCGCGCGTGATCGACGCCCGGGTCAAGCAGTCGATGAAGCAGATCCTGACCGAGATCCAGGACGGCAGCTTCGCCGAGCGCTGGATCGACGAGAACGAGAAAGGCCGCCAGAAGTTCCTGCGGATGCGCCAGGAGCACGCCGAGCACGAGCTGGAGACCGTCGGCGCGAACCTGCGCGGCATGATGTCGTGGCTGCAGCCGCGGACCGAGGACGACTGACCGAGTTGGCGCACGTCCATCCACCCGTTCTGGAGGCGAGCGGGCCTGCCCGCACGGCGGTCCGCGCCGGCTACCAGGGCGAGCCCGGCGCCTACTCCGAGGAGGCGGTGCTCGCCCTCTTCCCGACGGCCGCGCCGGTCGGCCACCGGACGTTCACGAAGGCGATCGACGCGCTGCAGGGCGGCGACGTCGACGTCGACGTGATTCCCGTCGAGAACACGCTCGGCGGCATCGTCCAGGAGGCCAACGACCTGCTCTGGGAGCGCGGCGGCCTGCGCCTGGTCGCCGAGTACGTTCATCCCATCCGGCACTGCCTGCTCGGGTTCCCGGGCGCGCCGGTGCGGCGGGCGATGTCGCACCCGCAGGCGCTGGCACAGACGCGCCGCTACCTCGAGGCGCGGGGCATCGAGCCGATCCCGCACCACGACACGGCCGGGGCGGCCAGCGACCTGGCCACGCGGCCGGAGCCGGGGCTGGCGGCCATCGCCAGCGCCGCCGCCGCCCGCCGCTACGGCCTGGAGGTGCTGGCCGAGGGCATCCAGGACGACGACACCAACCGGACGCGCTTCGTCGTGGTCGAGCGAGGCGTGCCGGACCGGCCGGCCGCCGCGGCCGCCGGCAGCAAGTGCTCGCTCTGCTTCGTGGCGGCCCACGAGCCGGGCAGCCTCGTGGTGGCGCTCCAGTGCCTCTCGACGCGGTCGGTGAACCTGACCCGGCTGGAGGCCCGGCCCATCTTCGACAAGCCGTTCGAGTACCGGTTCTTCCTCGACTTCCAGGTCGCCGACCCGGAGGCGGCGGAGGCGGCCCTCCGCGACCTCGAAGCGAAAGCCCACGAGGTCCGCCTCTTCGGGACCTATCGCGCTTTCGCCTGACGAACGGGTAGGCTCTCCTGGATGAGCCAGATGAAGCCCTACTGCTTCAAGTGTGGGGCCGAGCTGGAGCCGGAAGCCATCTACTGTCCCGAGTGCGGGCGGCTGCAGCGCTCCATGGTGGTGCGTTCGGTCGATCCGAACGACCAGGGAGCGCCGCCCGCTCCGTACTCGGGCTCGTCGCACGAACAGCCATACCAGCTCTATCCAGATCGGGACGCGGCGGCCGCCGAGCACCAGGGGCCGGCGGAACAGCATCCCGACGCGGCGCCGCAGCATCCGGACCAGCACGA
>VBJR01000004.1 GCA_005880175.1 Chloroflexota bacterium | reverse complement strand
GCGCCGCCTGGTCACGTTCGCCCCGATCGCCATCGGCGCCGGCAGCCTGGCCCTGGTCGGGTTCCTCAAGGTGCCCGACTGGGTGCGGATCATCGTCGCCCCGCCGGAGTCCGGGCTCTCGGGCCCGTCGCCCGCGCTGACGCCCGTGGACCACTTCTACCGCGTCTCGAAGAACTTCCAGGACCCGGTCGTGCCGGCCAGCGGCTGGTCGCTGCGCGTGAGCGGCATGGTGGCCCAACCGCTCAAGCTCAGCTACCAGGACCTCAGGGCCGTCCCGGCGACCACCGAGATCGTCACGCTCGAGTGCATCAGCAACGACGTCGGCGGCGACCTGATGAGCACCGGCCGGTTCACGGGCGTCCCGCTCCGGGACCTGCTGACGATGGCGCAGGTGCGGCCCGGCGCCGGCGCCGTCAACTTCCGGGCGGCGGACGGCTACACGGAGAGCCTGCCGCTGTCCATCGTGATGTCCACGCCCGAGATCCTGGTCGCCCACGAGCTGGACGGGGCGCCGCTGCCGGACGCGCACGGGTTCCCGGCCCGGATGCTCATCCCCGGCCGCTACGGGATGAAGGGGCCCAAGTGGCTGCAGCAGATCGACGTGGCGGCCTCGGAGGCCGGAGGGTTCTGGGAGCAGCAGGGCTGGGACTCGAACGCGTTCGTGGACGCCACCTCGCGGTTCGACACGCCGCGGGACGGCGAGGTGGTGCGGAAGGGCGCGGTGCAGCTCGCCGGGGTCGCGTTCGCGGGGACCGCGGGCGTCCAGACGGTGGAGTGGAGCGCCGACGGCGGCCACACCTGGACGCCGGCCGACATCCAGGCGCCGCTCTCGCCGCTCACGTGGGTGCTGTGGACGGCGACGTGGAAGCCGGCCTCGGAGGGCGTGGCCACGCTGATGGTGCGGGCGCGGGACGGCGCGGGGCACCTGCAGACCGACGACCAGGCGCCCAGCTACCCGAGCGGCGCGTCCGGCTACCACACGATCCGGGTGACGATCGGCGGGTAGGCTTCTCAGGTGCAAGAGGGGGCAGGCCCCCTCTTCCAGAACACCCCCGCTGGCCCGGGACGTTGGGGGCGCCTCCGGCGCATCGCTTCGCGGGCGAGGGCATGGCCTGGGCGACATCGGGAAGAGAGACTCACACACTCGGGCGAAGCCCTTGCTTACGGCGGCATCGCCTCGTCCAGACTTGACAGCAGTCTGCCCACCTTCCCACACCTCAGCACGCTCGGAGGAGCCGCCCTTGTGAAGATCGTCGGACTGACCGGTGGCATCGGCACCGGCAAGAGCACCGTGTCGGCGATGCTGCGCGACCTCGGCGCCACCGTCATCGACGCCGACGAGGCGACGAGGGCGGTCCAGGCGCCGGGCAGCGAGGGGCTGCGCCTGCTCGCCGCCGAGTTCGGCCCGGGCATCCTGACGGCCGGCGGCGAGCTGGACCGGGCTCGCCTGGCGGACATCGCGTTCCGCGACGCGGAGGCGAGGGCCCGCCTCAACGCGATCGTGCACCCGCTGGTCCGGCAGTGGATGGCCGAGCGGCAGCAGGAGGCGGTCGAGCGCGGGGACCCGCTGGTGGTGATGGACATCCCGCTGCTGTTCGAGGCGCGGGGCGCCGGCGCCTTCGAGACGGTGGTGCTCGTCTACGCCCCCGAGGCCGTGCAGGTCAGGCGGCTGGTCGAGCTGCGCGGCATGACCGAGGAGGCGGCGCGGGCCCGGATGGCGGCGCAGCTGCCGATCGACGAGAAGCGGCGGCTGGCCACCCACGTGATCGAGAACACGGGGGACCTGGACGAGCTCCGGCGCGAGGTGGAGCGGGTGTGGCGGCGGCTGTCAGAAGGGCTTGAGCACCATGAGCCACAGGATCAGGAGCAGGCCGGCGCTGCCGATGGCGGCGATGCGCTCGGGCCGCCGCGAGTCGAGGAGGGCTGCCAGCTCGGCCGCTGAGACCGGCGCCGGCGCGGGGCCGCGCCCGCGGCCGACCTGGCCGATCGCCTGCCGGACCCGCTGGTAGTAGGGCGCGGCGTACGCCAGCATGGTGACCGTCACGGCGACGAGCACGCCGAGCGCCGTCCAGATCCACGCCTGCCCGAACCAGCCGCCCATGACGCCCGCCGCGATGCCGGCGGCCAGCAGGACGAGCAGGCTGGCGTACGACAGGCCCAGCGTCCAGGCGGACAGGTCCAGCAGCGCGGCGATCCGCTGCGGCTCGCGCTCGGCCCGGATCCGGAACGCGGTCAGGGCCGAGCCGCCGTGCGCGAGGGCGAACCCGAACGCTCCCAGCACGTGCACCAGGACGATGTACGGATACAAGACTTGCACTACACCGTGTAGTTTACATAACTACACTACACGGTGTAGTTGAGGCATCCCATTTTCGACGTGGAGCTGCGGGGCTCGCACGTCAAGCACCGGGCGATCCTGGCGGCGGCGGCGGACGTCTTCCTGCGCGAGGGGTACGCGGGCGCCAGCATCGACGCCATCGCGGGCACGGCGGGCGTCTCCAAGCGGACGATCTACAACCACTTCGAGGACAAGGAGCACCTGTTCCTGGCGGTCGTCAGGAACACACTGGCCTCCGTGGAGGCCGAGTTCGACGAGGCGCTGGGCGACGCCATCCTCGAGTCGGACGACCTGGAGCGCGACTTCGTCGAGCTGGCGCGCCGCTGGGTCCGGCTGTTCCTCCGCGAGGACGCCTCCGCCCTGCGCCGCCTGGTCATCGCCGAGGCGCAGCGCCACCCCGGGATCATGCTGGGCTGGGCCGAGGCCGGTCCCCTCCGGTCGCGGACCCGGCTCGTGCGGACGCTGGCGGCGCTCTCCGAGCGCGGCCGCCTGGACGTCCCCGACCCCGAGCGGGCCGCCGAGCAGCTCGCCCTGCTCGTCACGAACCCCGCGTACAACCGCTCGCTGCTGGGGACGATCGAGCTCAGCGACGCCGAGGTGGACGACATCGTCATCCCCAACGTCCGCATGTTCCTGCGCGCCCACCGGCCCGGTGCGTAACGGGCTGCCGTACCTCTCCACAGGAGATGTCAGCGCCTGACCCGGCTCCCCCAGCGCGCCTGCGTGTCGTGGCCGGAGGCTCGTACGCCGACTGGGAGTCCGTGTATGCAGACAACGTCGTGGCCGTGTACCGGCTCGTCTTCCGGCAGGTGGGCAACCGGCCGGACGCCGAGGACCTCGCGGAAGAGGTGTTCCTCGCCGCCCTCCCCCGCCTGAAGCTCCCCGCGCCCGTCGCGAGCGTGCGCTCGTACCTGGGCGCGACGGCGCGGACCGTGGTCGCCGACCACTGGCGCCGCCACTACGCCGCCCCGCCGGCGGCGCCGCTCCCCGAGGATGTCACCGTGGCGATGCCCGAGCCCGCGGCGGGCGACGGCGGCCGGGCCACACGGCTGCTGGCCAGGCTCCCCGAGCGCTTCCGCCAGATCCTGGAGCTCCGCTTCCTGCGCGGCCTCTCGGTCCGCCAGGCGGCGGCCGAGATGGGCGTGACGGCCGGCAACGCCCGCGTGCTGCAGCACCGCGCCCTCCGCCGGGCGGCCGAGCTGTCGGAGGACGGCGAGTGATGCGGCCGGACCGGCGGGTCGGCCGCTTCGTGGAGGACCTGCTCCGGAACCGCCGGCCGCGCCGCTTCCGGGCCACACCTGAGGAGCTGGCCGCCATGCGGGCGGCGGCGGAGCTGCGGTCGGCCCGGCTCGGCGCCGACCTGCCCGACCCGGTGTTCGTGGACCGGCTGGGCCGCCGGCTCCGCGAGGAGCTGAGCGGCGAGCCGCGCGATCGGTCGCTGACCCGGCGCCGGCTGCTGCTGGGCGCGGGCACGGCGGCGGCCGCCGCCGTGGCCGGCGGGGCCGCCGGGATCGCCGGCGACCGCGCGCTGGCCGGCGCGGGGAGCCGCGAGCTGGTGCCCGGAGGTGCCACGTGGCAGCCCGTGCTGGCCGCCGCGGCCGTGGCGCCGGGCCGCGCCGTCCGGTTCTCGACGGACGCCGTGGAGGGGTTCGTGGTCAACCGGGACGGCCAGTACCGCGCCTACTCGGCCACGTGCACGCACCTCGGCTGCCTCCTCCACGAGGCTGCCGGCGGCCGGCTGGCGTGCCCGTGCCACCGGACCACGTTCGGCCTCGACGGCTCGGTGCTGGAGCACGAGCTGCCCCAGGCGCCGGCGCCGCTGCCGTGGCTCCACACCCGCGTGCGGGATGGCCAGGTCGAGGTGCTCACGGTCTGAGCCCGGGATCCACCGCGCGAGCGACCGTGGTGGACCTGACCGCGAACGATCGGTGGATTCCGGCCGAGCGGCGGCTCGTAACGCGGTCCGTAGCTCGGTACGTGTCAGGACGAACGATTCGCTCGCTGCTCGCGGCGACCGCCGCGGGCGTCGCGCTGACGCTGTCGGCCTGCGGCGGCAGCCCGCAACCCGCGGCGGCGGCAGCACCGCCCGCGCCCAAGTCGCCGCCCGCGCCGGCCGTGACGGCAAGCCCGGTGGCGACCACGTCGGTCGGCATCGCCAACTTCGCGTTCAGCCCGGCCGCCATCACGGTGAAGGC
Organism: Chloroflexota bacterium; assembly: GCA_005880175.1. The sequence continues at coordinate 2,397 of VBJR01000004.1, read as the reverse complement.
GGGATCCACCGTCACGTGGACCAACCAGGACGAGGACGCCCACACCGTGGCCATCGCCGGTTCGCCGGCGTCGCAGCCGCTGCAGAACGGCGACACGTTCACGCACACGTTCGCCCAGCCGGGCACGTACTCGTACCTCTGCACGATCCATCCCTACATGCGGGGGGTGGTCGTGGTGACCGCCGGTTGATGGGGAGGAACAGATGACTCCGGAGATCGATCGCCGCGGCTTCCTGAAGTGCATGGCGTGGGCCGGCACCGGCGTGGTCTGGACGGTGACCGGCGGCCTGCTCAGCGGCTGCGAGCTGGGCGCCGGCCAGCCGAAGGCGTCGGGCCATCCGACGCGCGACCTGTACTTCGTGCAGGTCAGCGACAGCCACATCGGGTTCCGGGGCCCGGCCAACCAGGACGTGACGGGCACGTTCGGGCTGGCCATCCAGCAGATCGCCGCGCTGCCGTCGCAACCGGCGTTCGTGATGCACACGGGCGACCTCACCCACACGTCCACCGCCGACCAGTTCGACACGGTCAAGCAGATGCTGGGCACGATCCGGGCCGGCTCCGTGTTCCAGGTGCCCGGCGAGCACGACGCGGCGGCCGGGGACGACAAGGCGTACCTCGCGATGTTCGGCGCCCAGTCGAAGGGAACGGGCTACTACAGCTTCGACGTGAACGGCGTGCACTTCCTGGCGCTGGTCAACTCGGTCGCGACGCAGGGGATGGGCCACCTCGGCGCCGACCAGCTCGACTGGATCCGCAGGGACCTGGCCGGGCTGTCCAGCGAGACCCCGATCGTGGTGTTCGCCCACGTGCCGCTGTTCGCGATGTACCCGACGTGGGGCTGGTCCACGGACGACGCCACCCAGGCGCTGGGCATGATGAAGCGCTTCGCGGCGGTGACGTGCCTGAACGGCCACGTCCACCAGGTCATGAGCAAGGTCGAGGGCAACGTGACGTTCCACACGGCCCGGGCGACCGCCTTCCCCCAGCCGGCCCCCGGGGCGGCCCCCAACCCGGGCCCGCTGACGGTGCCCTCGACGCAGCTGCACCAGGCCCTGGGCATCACCGAGGCGCGCTACACGGCGCGGAACGGCCGGGTCGCGGTCATCGACGACCCGCTGACGCCGTAGGTTCTCCCCCTTCAGCGCCGGGCGGCGGGGTCCCCTGGCCCCGTCGCCCACTCCGCCGGCGCCAGCCCACCAAATCGCGCTCCCACCGAATCGGCACTTCTACACGGTTGGCAACCATCCCCCGCCGTGCGTTAATGAAAAGAAAGGGGTGCCGCCAGATGCGACAGCCGAACGCGCTCGATGAGATCACCATCAAAGTGCCGGCTCCGTTCGCCGGGGTGGCCGAGCTCGGCTTCAGCGCCCGCTATCCCGAGCAGTCGCTCTTCCGGCCCCTGCGCGACGTGCCCCTCTGGATCGAGGGGCCGGCCCGGCCCATGCGCCGCCTCGCCGACCGCCTCCGGATGCTCGCCGCCCTCGTCCAGGCCGCCCACGGCTGGACCCCGCCCGTCGCCCTGACCGACGAGGTGCTGGTCATGGCGTTCCAGGACCGCTCGAGCGAGGGCCGCCAGCTCGCCGACCCGAGCGGCGTGCTCGACTACGTGGCCAACCTCGTCCGGCCCGTCGTCTTTCCCTTCCTGCACGACTGCGCCGAGGTCGCCCACCTGCGCCTCACCGACCAGATCGAGATGCGCGTCCGCCACGCCGACCGCGAGGTGGCCGAGCTCGTCGTCCGCTGGGACCAGATCGTCCCCGCCAACGGCGAGGACCTGCTCCTCAGCGCGTAGGGGGCGGGCCTCAGCCCTCCTGCGGCTCGTACCCCAGGTTGGGCCGCAGCCAGCATCTTCCCCACCGTGAAGTAGCGCGACTCCGGGTGGCCCAGGTAGATCCCCGACACGGACGCCGCCGGCGTCATCGCGAACGACTCGGTCAGCTCGATGCCCAGCCGCTCCGCCCCCAGGAGGTCGAACAGCGGCCGCTTGTCCGTGTGGTCGGGGCACGCCGGGTAGCCGAACGCCGGCCGGATGCCACGGTAGCGCTCGGCGATCAGGTCCTCGTTGGAGAGCCGCTCCCCGCGCGCGTACCACTCGCGGCGAGCGACCGCGTGCAGGTGCTCCGCGAACGCCTCCGCGAGCCGGTCGGCCAGCGCCTTGGCGATGATCGCGCGGTAGTCGTCGTGCTCCGCCTCGAATCGGGCCGCGAGCTCGTCCGCCCCCAGTCCGGCCGTGACGGCGAACGCGCCCACGTGGTCGCCGGCCGGCGCGACGAAGTCGGCCAGCGACAGGTTGGGCCGGTCGTCGCCGTGGTCCACCTGCTGCCGCAGCATCGGGAAGCGCACCCCGTTCTCCAGCACGACGTCGTCGCCTTCCGCATGCGCGGGCCAGAAGCC
>VBJR01000003.1 GCA_005880175.1 Chloroflexota bacterium | reverse complement strand
CCCGGTGGGCCAGCACTGCGGCACACGTGCCACGACCGGGTCTTGCCGTACAGGAGCCACGTCATGAACCGGGCCATGGGGTGGCCACGGTACGGCAAAGCCGCAACTGTGCCACAAGTGGCCGTTGCTGCTGGTGAGCGTGGTCATGCCGGGCCATCGACCACTCTCACCCGCGGCAAAAGCACGTTCGTGCCATGAATGCCGGCCAGTGGTGGCACAGTGCTAGCCCACCGGAGGCTCCCCTCGGCGAACCGCTCACCAGGGCGTCGCGCCGGCGCCAGGGGTGCGAGTTCCCCGCCGCCCAGGCGCGGAGAGGCCGCCCCGGGTCAGCCCGCGGCAGCCGCCGCGCGGCGCCCTTCTTGGGCAGCACACGTGCTACTGCGGGTGAGCGTCGGCCGCCGGCCAGCGACCCCGGTCGGCTGCCGGCCAGGGCCCTCGGGGCTTGACAGGGCATTCCCCGCGGTCTTCACTGGCCTTGGCGCCCGTGCTAGCGGCCTTCGACCGATCTACGGCGAATCTGGTCCAGCATGGCGGGGGCTGGCAGGGATCGGCGTTGGGTGTGGCGTCGACGTTCGGCCCCCACGTGCTGTTCTTCGCCATCCTGCTCGCCGGCATCGTTCTCGTCCGGCGGGTCCACCGGACCGCCATCGTGTCTCCGGAGTCGGACCCGCGCTACTCGTTCCACGGCGGCAGGGTGGCGTCGCCGCGCGCCATCCTGTTCCCGTACGAGGCGGCGTACCTCGCGGGCGGGGCGGCGCGGGTGGCCGAGACCGCCCTGGCCGCCCTGGTGGACGAGGGCTGGATCGAGAGCACGCCGAGCGGCCGGCTGCACCTGGGCGGCCGGGGCGACCTGGTCACGTCCCCGGACCCGGTCGGCATCCCGGTGCTCTCCGTGGTCGCGAGCGGCCCCCCGACGGCCTCGCGCGAGGTCAGGCGGCGCGCCACCCACCTGGCGGAGATCCGCGACGTCAGCCGCATCCTGTACGCCCGGCGGCTGCTGGTGTCCCGGGGCACGGAGCGCCGGCTGCGCCAGGTCCGCTGGACGGTGGCGGCGGCGCTGGCGGTCGGTGGGGCCGTCCTCCTGGCGTTCGAGGTGCTGCTGTCGGCGGACCTGCTCGTGCCGCCGGTCGTGCTGGCCGCGGCGCTCTTCGTGCTGGGGCTGGTCGGCCCGGCGCTGGCCTGGCAGCGGCCGCTGTTCCGCACGGCGCTCGGCGAGGCGGAGCTGGCGGCGCTCGAGGGCTCGGTGAACGACAAGGCGCGGTGGGTGGCCGAGCGGGTCTGGTCGGACGAGCCGGGCCGGTCCGAGGAGCCGTGGGCGGACGTGGACCGGATCGTGGAGGCCCTGCAGCGGCCGGCGGCCTCGCGGCCGGTCCAGCTGGGCTGGCTCTGGGGCCGGGAGGACGCGCTCATGGCGATCGCCCTCCGGGGCCCCAAGGGCATCCCGGACCGCGGCCTCCGGCGGGGTCTGAACGGCCGCGGCACGCCGCCGCCGAAGAACGGCGCATCCACAGGGTTGTCCACACCTGTGCACAAGATGGTGGGCCCGGACGACTCCTGACCCACCAGATCTGGAAGGCGCCTGACGAGCATAGACTGGGGGCGTGTCGGAGCTCAGCGACGCCGAGCGCGATCTGCTGCGCCGGTACTGCACCAACGTGGACCGGCGGGCCTTCGCCCTCCGCAACCTGCCGGAGGTCGTGAAGGGGGCGCTGTTCAGCCGCTACTCGCGCACGGAGAAGAGCCTCCGCCGCGTGCTGCTGGACGAGTTCCTGCACGATCCGGACGCCGGCCTCGACCCCGCGGCGGGCGGCGCCGACCAGCTGGTCGACGCCGGGCGGGCCGAGGACTTCTACCAGCGAGTGCTGGTCGGCTACGGCGACGACTCCGTCGCGGAGCTGGCCGGCGCCCACGTGGCGGTGGAGCGGGTGTCCAACCTGGCGGCCAAGGCGCTGGAGGACTCCCGCGTCGGCATCTCGCCGCTCGAGAAGTCGACGCGGTACGTCCGGTTCGACCGGCCGGGGCCCGACGGCCGGTACGCCTACCACCGCGGGCCGGAGCTGGACCACGCCGGGTACGAGCCGGCCATGGACGCGCTGTTCGGGACGTACTCCGAGCTCGTCATGCCCCTGACCGAGCGCGTGCGCGAGGCGCACCCCCGGGAGGCGGACGAGACCGAGCGCGCGTGGAAGAGCGCCACCCGGGCGCGCGCGCTCGACCTGCTGCGCGGCCTCCTGCCCGCGGCGACGCTGACCAACCTCGGCCTGTACGGCAACGGGCGCGCGTTCGAGTACCTGCTGACGAAGCTGGCCGCCTCGGACCTGCCCGAGTGCCGGACCCTGGCCGGGGAGCTGCACGCCGAGCTGGCCCAGGTCATCCCCGCCTTCGTCCGGCGAGCGCTCGACGAGCGCTACGGCGGCCCCGCGGTCGCGTACCTGGCCGAGGCCCGGCGCCGGGTGGCCGCGCTGGCCCCGCGCCGCCGCGCCGCCGCTCCGGCGGGCGCCCAGGTGCGCCTGGTCGAGTACGACGCCGAGGCCGAGCGGCGCGTCGTGGCGGCGGCGCTGTTCCCGCACTCGGACGTGCCGCTGGCCGACCTGGGCGACGCCGGCGTGGACACCGCGGCGGTCCTCGGGGCGCTCATGGAGGGCCGGGCCAACCGCCGCCACCGCGCTCCGCGGGCGCTGGAGCACGCCCACTACACGTTCGAGATCACGGCCAACTTCGGCGCGTACCGCGACCTCCAGCGCCACCGCATGCTGAGCCAGGAGCGCCAGCTGCTGGGCACGGCGCTGGGGTACGACGAGCCTCCCGACCTGGCCCGCTACGGCATGGACGGCCGCTTCCGGGAGGCGATCGAGCGCGCCGCCTCGACGCACCGCGCGATGGAGTCGGCGCTGGGCCTGGCGCTGGCGCAGTACGCGGTGCCGCTGGCGTTCCGGCTCCGGTGGTACTTCCGGGCCACGCTGCGCGAGGTGTACCACCTGTGCGAGCTGCGCACGACCCCGCAGGGCCACCCGGACTACCGTCACGTGGCCCAGGAGATGTTCCGGCGAGTGCACGAGGTGCACCCCCGGCTGGCCGCGTACGCTCGGTTCGTGGACCTGGGCGCGGGCGACGAGCTGGCGCGGCGGGCGTCGGAGCGGCGGATCGACCGCAAGCTCGCCGAGCTCGGTGGCTAGGGCGCTGCTGGCGGCCTCGCTGGTCGGGCTGGCCGGCTGCGGGCCGGCCGTCGCCCGCGCCCCGGACACCGCGCCGGGCGGCGGCGCGCCCCCGTTCCGCCTGCTGGTCTTCTCGCGCACGCTGGGCTACCGGCACGACTCGATCCCGGACGGGATCGCGGCGGTCGAGGCGCTGGGCCGGGCGCACGGCTTCGCGGTGGACGCCACCGAGGACGCCGGCAGCTTCACGCCGGCCAACCTGGCCCGCTACCGCGTGGTCCTGTTCCTGAGCACGACCGGCGACGTCCTCCAGGGGCCCGGGCGAGACGCCCTCCAGGCGTTCGTGCGCGCTGGCGGCGGCTTCGCGGGGGTCCACTCGGCCGCGGACACCCTGTACGACTGGCCGTGGTACGGCGGCCTGGTCGGCACCTGGTTCGCCCGGCACCCGGCGATCCAGCGGGCGACGATCCGGGTCGCGGATCGCTCCCAGCCGTCCACCCGCGACGTGCCCGACCCGTGGATGTGGACCGACGAGTGGTACGACTTCCGGGCAGACCCGGGGCCGGCGGTCCACGTGCTGCTGACGGTGGACGAGGCGACGTACCAGGGCGGCGGCATGGGCGCGGACCACCCGATCGCCTGGTACCACCCGTACGACGGCGGCCGCGCCTGGTACACGGGGCTCGGCCACGTCCGCCAGGCGTACACGGACCCGGTGTTCCTCTCCCACCTGCTGGGCGGCATCCAGTACGCGGCGGGGAGCGCGTGGCGGTCCTGATCGTCCACGGCGGCGCCGGGGCGCCGCCCGAGGCCGAGCACGCCGCGCGCCAGGCCGCCGTGGAGCGCGCGCTGGAGACGGGCTGGGCGGCCATGGACGGGGGCGTGCTCGAGGCTGTCCAGGCGGCGGTGCGCCATCTGGAGGACGAGCCGCTCGTCAACGCGGGCGTCGGCGCCTCGCTGAACATGGACGGCGAGGTCGAGCTGGACGCGGGCCTGATGGAGGGGACGGCGCTGCGCGCGGGCGCGGTCGGCGCGGTGCGCGACGTCCGGCACCCGGTGGACCTGGCCCGCGCCGTGATGGACGACGGCCGCCACGTGCTGCTGGTCGGCGCCGGCGCCTCCCGGTTCGCTCGCGAGCGGGGCATCGAGACGTGCGCCCCGGCCGTGTTCGTCACGGACCGGCAGCGCGCCAGGTGGGCCGCCAGCGCCGCCGACACGGTCGGCGCCGTGGCCCGCGACGACGAGGGCCGGACGGCCGTGGCGGTCAGCACGGGCGGCATGCCCGGCAAGTGGCCCGGCCGGCTCGGCGACTCGCCGCTGCCGGGCGCCGGCTTCTACGCGGACGACCACTTCGGCGCCGCCTGCGGCACCGGCGTCGGCGAGGGCTTCATGCGGCTGGCCCTGTGCCACCTGGCCGTCCTGATGATGGGCCGCGGCCAGACCGCCGAGGGGCGGCATCATCGTGGTCGATGCCGCTGGCCGCGTCGGCGTCGCCCACGACACGCCGTTCATGGCCTGGGCCCACCGGGTCGGCTGAGCGGATACCCTTCGGGCGATGACCGACCCCGTCCCGACGGGCGACCTGATCGCCCTGGCGCTGGAGCAGGCTGGCGGCGAGCCCGTCTTCACGCTCAACGGCGGGCACATCTGGGGCATCTACCTGGGCGCCCAGCACCGCGGCATCCGGCTGGTGGACACGCGCCACGAGCAGACGGCCGGGTTCGCCGCCGAGGGCTGGGCCAAGGTGACGCGGCGCTGCGGCGTGGCGGCCGTCACGGCGGGCCCCGGCGTCACGAACGCCATGTCCGCCATCGCCGCCGCGCGCCAGAACGACAGCCCCGTGCTGTTCCTGGGCGGCCGGGCGCCGGTCAGCCGCTGGGGCATGGGGTCGCTGCAGGAGCTCGACCACCTGCCCCTGGTCGCCAGCCTGACCAAGTCGGCCGCGACCATCGAGACGCCGGAGGCCGCTCACGAGGCCACGGCCCGGGCCATCGCCACCGCGCGCTCGCGGCGCACGGGGCCGACGTTCCTGGACGTGCCGATCGACGTCTTCCTGGCGGCGGCGGCCCCGCCGGAGGACGGCGCCGCCCTCGTCGCCGACCGCGGGCCCGGTCCGGACCCGGACGAGGTCCGGCGGATCGTGGCGCTGCTCCGCGAGGCCGAGCGGCCCGCGGTGGTGGCGGGCAGCAGCGTGTGGTGGTCGTGCGCCGAGACCGAGCTGCTCCGCTTCGCCGAGGCGGCCGGCACGCCCGTGGTGCTGAACGGCATGGCCCGGGGCAGCCTGCCCCCCGACCACCCGCTGTTCGCCGCGCGGGCCCGCGGCGTCGCGCTGGGCGAAGCGGACCTGGTGCTCGTGATCGGGGTGCCGCTCGACTTCCGGCTGGGCTTCGGCAAGCCGCCGGCACTGCCCGAGTCGGCCCGGATCGTCTACGTGGACGTGGACGACTTCCGCAAGCACCGGCCGGCGGCCGCGGCCCTGTACGGCGACGTGAGGGCCGCCCTGGCGGCGCTCGCCGAGGCCGCCCGGGACGTGCCCGGCCGCCCCGCCTGGCAGGCGCACGTGGCCGAGGCCAACGCGGCCGCCCAGGCCCGCGACGCCGAGCTGGCGGCGGCCGGCGGCTCGCCCGTGCACCCGGCCCGGCTGGTGGCCGAGGTCGAGCGCTACTGCGACCCGGACGCGATCATCGTCGGCGACGGCGGCGACTTCGTCTCGTTCGCCGGCCGCCTCGTGCACCGGCGGCGGGCGGGCCTGTGGATCGACGGCGGCCCGTACGGCTGCCTGGGCAGCGGGCCGGGCTACGCGCTGGCCGCCAGGCTGGCGCACCCCGACCGGCAGGTCGTCCTCCTGTCCGGGGACGGCGCGTTCGGCTTCTCGGCGATGGAGTTCGACACGATGGTTCGGCACCGGCTGCCGGTCGTCTGCGTGATCGGCAACAACGGCATCTGGGCGCTGGAGAAGCACCCCATGCAGCGGCTTCTGGGCACGTCGATCCTTGCCGACCTGGCTCCCGGCACCCGGTACGATCGGGTGGTCGAGGCGCTCGGCGGCCACGGAGAGCTGGTGGACCGGCCGGAGGAGATCGGGCCCGCGCTCGACCGGGCGTTCCGCTCGGGACTGCCGGCGTGCGTGAACGTCATCTGCGATCCAGCCGCCGAATACCCCCGCACCTCGGTCCTCATGTGAGGGGGAGGACGTGACGAGCATCCTGGAGATCCACGAAGAGGCCGACGAGTGGCGCACCGCGCAGCGCCAGTTCGACGAGGCGGCCGAGCTGATCGGGCTGGAGCCCGAGCTGCGCGAGGTCCTGCGCGAGGTGCAGCGCGAGTTCACCTGCCACTTCCCCGTCGAGATGGAGGACGGCAGGATCGAGGTCTTCACCGGCTACCGCGTTCAGCACAACATCAACCGCGGCCCGGCCAAGGGCGGCATCCGCTACCACCCCGACGTCTCGCTCGACGAGGTGAAGGCGCTGGCCATGTGGATGACGTGGAAGTGCGCGGTGGTCAACATCCCGTACGGCGGCGCCAAGGGCGGCGTGATCGTGGACCCGCGGCAGCTGACGGTCCGCGAGCTGGAGCACCTGACGCGCCGGTTCGCGACCGAGATCGCGATCCTGATCGGCCCCGACCGCGACATCCCCGCGCCCGACGTGAACACGGACGCGCAGGTGATGGCGTGGATCATGGACACCCTGTCGATGCACTACGGCTACTCCGTGACCGCCGCGGTCACCGGGAAGCCGGTCGAGGTCGGCGGGTCGCTGGGCCGCGTGGACGCGACCGGCCGCGGGGTGATGATCTGCACGCTGGCGGCGCTCGAGCACCTCGGCCAGAAGCCGCACGCGACCCGGGTGGCGGTGCAGGGCTTCGGCAACGTGGGCAGCGTGTCGGCGCGGCTGCTGGAGGAGGCGGGCTGCACGATCGTGGCCGTGTCCGACGAGTACGGCGGCCTGTACAGCCCGCTCGGGCTGCCGGTGCGCAGGCTGATCGAGTACCGGCGGGAGCGCGGGCGGCTGGAGGGCTTCCCGGGCGCCGAGGCGACGGACAGCCGGGGCCCGCTCTTCGCCGACTGCGACGTCGTGGTGCCGGCGGCGATCGGGAACCAGATCACGTCGCGCAACGCCGGCCAGGTCCGGGCGCGGCTCGTCGTCGAGGCCGCCAACGGGCCGACGACCCCGGAGGGCGACGCCGTCCTGCGCAAGAACGGCGTGTTCCTCGTGCCGGACATCCTTGCCAACGCGGGGGGCGTCACGGTCAGCTATTTCGAGTGGGTGCAGGACCTCCAGTCGTTCTTCTGGTCGGAGCACGAGGTCAACCAGAAGCTGCAGGCGATCATGACCCGCGCGTTCCGCGAGGTGCTGACGGTCGCCCAGGAGCGCAAGCTGCCGATGCGCATGGCGGCGTACTGCCAGGCGGTGCAGCGAGTGGCCTCGGCCACCCGCGACCGCGGAATCTACCCCTGAGGAGGAGTCTCATCGTGGCTATCGAAGGAAGCGCCGCGGTCACGTTCGGCGGCGAGGTGCTGTTCTCGGACCTGCCGTTCAAGGTCGCGGACCTGTCGCCGAGGACCGTCGCGTTCGGGCGCAAGGAGATCGAGCTGGCCGAGCACGAGATGCCCGGCCTGATGGCCCTGCGCGAGGAGTACCGCGGGCAGCGGCCGCTCGCCGGCGCGCGGATCACCGGCTCGCTGCACATGACCATCCAGACGGCGGTGCTGATCGAGACGCTGGTGATCCTCGGGGCCGAGGTCCGCTGGGCGTCCTGCAACATCTTCTCCACGCAGGACCACGCGGCGGCGGCGGTCGCGGTCGGACCGACCGGCACTGTCGAGCGGCCGGCGGGCGTGGCGGTGTACGCCTGGAAGGGAGAGTCGCTGGACGAGTACTGGTGGTGCGCGCTCCAGGCGCTGCGCTTCCCGGGCGACCAGGGGCCGACGCTGATCGTGGACGACGGCGGCGACGCCACGCTGATGGCGCACCTGGGCCTGCGGTACGAGCAGGAGGGCGCGGTCCCCGAGCCCGGCGCCGAGGCGGCCGAGGACGAGGTGCAGCTGCACAGGATCCTGGCCGAGATGGCGCGGGCGCGGCCCGGCTTCTGGGGCCGGGTGGTGCCGTCGATCCGGGGCGTGTCCGAGGAGACCACGACCGGCGTGCACCGGCTGTACGAGATGCGGCGCGAGGGCCGGCTCCTGTTCCCGGCGATCAACGTCAACGACTCGGTCACCAAGAGCAAGTTCGACAACCTGTACGGCTGCCGGCACTCGCTGGTGGACGCGATCATGCGCGCGACGGACGTGCTGATCTCGGGCAAGAAGGCGCTGGTGTGCGGGTTCGGCGACGTCGGCAAGGGCAGCGCCCAGTCGCTGCGCGGGCAGCAGGCGCGGGTGGCGGTGGCGGAGGTCGACCCGATCTGCGCGCTCCAGGCGTGCATGCAGGGCCACGACGTGATCACGGTCGAGGACGCCCTGGAGCAGGAGTACGACCTGTTCGTGACCGCGACCGGGTGCTACGGCGTCATCACCGCCGACCACATGAAGCGGATGCGGCACAACGCGATCGTGTGCAACATCGGCCACTTCGACGACGAGATCGACATGGCCGGCCTGGAGGCGATGCGGCGCCGGGGCGAGGTCGAGAAGGTCGAGATCAAGGCGCAGGTCCACGAGTGGCGGTTCGCGGACGGCCACAGCGTGATCGTCCTCGCCGAGGGCCGGCTGGTGAACCTGGCGAACGCCACGGGGCACCCGAGCTTCGTGATGAGCAACTCGTTCACCAACCAGGTGATGGCGCAGCTGGAGCTGCACCAGAACGCGGAAGAGTACGGCAAGGACGTCGTGACCCTGCCGAAGCACCTGGACGAGCGGGTCGCCCGGCTCCACCTGGGCCGGTTCGGCGCGAAGCTGACGGAGCTGTCGGCGAAGCAGGCGAAGTACGTCGGCGTCCCGGTCGAGGGGCCGTACAAGCCCGAGCACTACCGCTACTGAGCTGACTCGCTCACTCGTTGGCCACGTCGGATCGAGGCGTGGCCAACGAGTTGTCCACCCGGCCATTCGCCACGTTGCCCTAAGCTACGGCGGTGTCCAGTCTCGTCAGGGCGCTCGCGCGCCTGGCCGCCACCGACCTGAGGCCGCTCCGCCGCCGTGACTTCAGGCTGCTCTTCGCCGGGCAGCTCGTCTCCTTTCTCGGCACCCAGGTCACCGCGGTGGCGGTGCCGTTCCAGATCTACCAGCTGACCCACTCCTCGTTCGCCGTCGGCGCGATGGGCCTGGTCGAGCTGGTCCCGGTGCTCGGGTTCGCCTTCCTCGGTGGCGCTCTGGCCGACGCGCGCGACCGGCGGCTGATGGTGCTGGTCACCGAGATCGTGTTCACGATCACCTCGGCCCTGCTGCTGGCCAACTCCCTGCTGCCCTCGCCGCAGCTGTGGGCCATCTACCTCGTCGGCGCGCTCCAGGGGGGCCTGTTCGCGCTCCAGCGGCCCTCGCTCGACGCCCTGCTGCCCCGGCTGGTTCCGCCCGAGGAGATCGTCGCGGCGGGCGCGCTCACCGGCCTGCGGGGCACGGTCGGCCTGCTGGTCGGTCCCGCCCTCGCCGGCGTGCTGATCGCCCTCGCCGGCCTGCCGGTGACGTACGGGCTGGACGTGGTCAGCTTCGCAGCGTCGCTCGCCGCGCTCGCCCTGATGCGCGCCGTGCCGCCGCCGCTCGACGCCGAGCGCCCGAGCCTGCGCCGGGTGGCCGAGGGCGTGCGCTTCGCCATCCGCCGGCCCGACCTGCTGGGCACGTACATCGTGGACCTCAACGCGATGTTCTTCGGCATGCCCAACGCCCTGTTCCCGGCGATCGCGGCCGGGCTCGGCGGCCCCGCCGTGCTCGGCCTGCTCTACGCGGCGCCGGCCGCCGGCTCGCTGGTCGCGTTCGGCACCAGCGGCTGGACGGGCCGGGTCCACCGCCAGGGCTGGGGCGTGATCCTGGGCGCGACCGTCTGGGGCGTCGCCATCGTCGGGCTCGGGCTGTCGCGCTCCCTGCCGCTCGCGCTCCTGGCCCTGGCGGTCGCCGGCGGCGCGGACGCCATCAGCGGCGTCTTCCGCATGTCCATCTGGAACCGGACGATCCCGGACTCCCTGCGCGGGCGGCTCGCCTCGATCGAGCTGGTCAGCTACTCGGCCGGCCCGCTGCTGGGCAACGCCGAGGCCGGCGCGGTGGCCGCCCTGTTCAGCGTGCCGGCCTCGATCGTCTCCGGCGGCCTGCTCTGCGTGGCCGGCTGCGTGGCGTCCGCGCTGCTGCTGCCGGGCTTCCGCTCCTTCGACCTTCGGGAGTGGACAGCGGAGCCCGGCGGTGCTATGCCGGGGCCATGAAGGTGCGGGAAGTGATGACGCAGGTGGTCCTGACGGCGGAACCGGGGATCACGATCGCGGAGGTCGCCAGCCTGATGGCCCAGCGGCGGGTGGGCTCGGCGCTCGTCCTGGAGCACGACCAGATGATCGGCATCTTCACCGAGCGGGACATCGTGAAGGCGCTGTCGCAGGACGCGTCCGCCATCCACCAGGCGATCGTGCACTGGATGACCCGGAGTCCCCAGACGATCTCGTCCGAGGCCACGGTGGAGGAGGCGCTCCGGCGCATGCTGGACGGCGGCTTCCGGCACCTGCCCGTCATGGACGACGACCGGTTGGTCGGCATGCTGTCCATGCGCGACCTCTCCCGGGTGCGGGTGCACGCCGAGTAGGCTACGGCCCCATGTGGCTGAGCCAGGACGATCCGCTCGCCGGCGCCGTCGGATCCGCGGTCCGCGCCGGCGACCTGGCGGCGCTGCGCGAGCTCCTCGCCGGCAACCCGGGCCTGGCGTCGGCGCGGATCGCGGGCCGGCAGCCGGGCGGGTTCCGCACGCCGCTCCACGTCGCGGCCGACTGGCCCGGCTTCTTCCCGAACGGCCGTGCGGTGGTCGCCCTGCTGGTCGAGTTCGGCGCCGACCCCGACGCGGGCTGTGAGGA
>VBJR01000002.1:2117-8663 GCA_005880175.1 Chloroflexota bacterium | reverse complement strand
GCGGCGCGTCTACGACGCGTACGGGCACCTGGTGCGGGCGCTGGCCGCGGAGGGGTACGGGCTGTACCGGACCAACCTGATGTACATGGACCTGGTGGCCGAGCAGTTCGACTTCAACGACCACGCGCAGCGGCGGTTCAACGAGGCGCTGAAGGACGCGCTGGACCCGAACGGGATCCTCTCGCCGGGCAAGCAGGGGATCTGGCCTCGGCACCTGCGCCCGGCGCGGTGAGCCGGGCCGTCCGGGTGGGCCGGACGGTCGCCGTGGCCCAGCCCGACAGCGGCGCGGCCGACCGGCTGTCGGCGCGCGGGTACCGGGTCCGGCGGACGGCGCACTTCACGCACTGCCAGCGGCGGCAGGGTGGGCAGGCGGTCATCCTGCACCCCTTCGACGAGGCGACGATCGATGAGGACGTGTCGCCGATGGTCGGCGAGGAGCTGGGCTCGCTCGGGGTGCTGGCGTCCGACCGCGACTACGGGGAGGCGCTGTTCGCGGTCGTGGCGTCCACGTGCCCGGCGTCGATGGACTGCCCGGACTGCGGCCGGCTGCACCTCGACCAGACGGCGATCTGGCGGCACTTCAGCCTCAACACGCTGGACCGGCTGCGGGCGCGGCTGGACGCCGGGCCCGGGCCGGCGGGCGGCTCGCACACGGCGGTGTTCGCGGGCGTGTACCGGCGGATCCTGGAGTGCCGGGTCGGGGACAGCCTGCTCGACGTCGGCTCGAACCTGGGGCACCTGCCGGTGCTGCTGGCGGAGCGCGCTCCCGAGGTGGCCGTGGTCGGCTGCGACGTCCGGCCGGAGGCGATCGCGTGCTGCGACGAGCTGGCGGCCGCGACCGGGGCCGGCGCGACGTTCCGGCTGGCTGATGTGCTGGCTCCGGAGTTCGGCGAGGTCGGCCGGTTCGACACGGTGACGGCCGTGCACGTGCTGGAGCACCTGGCGGAGGACGAGCTGCCGGTGGCGCTGGGCCAGCTGCTGGCGGTGTGCCGCCGGCGGCTGATCGTCGCGGTGCCGTACGAGGAGACGCCGCAGCCGCTGTACGGCCACCGGCAGGCGTTCACGCCCGCGAAGCTGACCGGGTGGGGCGAGTGGTGCGTGGCGGCCCTGGGCGGGGGCCGGTCGCGGTGCGAGGACGTGGGCGGCGGGTTCCTGGTGGTGGACCGGGCCTAGCGGAGAGTCGGTCGGCGCGCTAGACTGAATGAGGGTTCATTCAGTGAGCGAGCAGGAGCGGATCGACCGGCGGCGAGCGCAGATCCTGGCGGCGGCCAGCCGGGTCTTCGCGCGCCAGGGGTTCCACCGGACGACGGTGCGGGAGATCGCCCGCGAGGCCGGGCTGGCCGACGGCACGATCTACCTGTACTTCGCGAGCAAGCGGGAGCTGCTGCTCGCGCTGCTCGGCCAGCTCGGCCGGGTGGACGAGCGGCCGGCCGACTTCGCGGCGATGGCCGGGGTGGACGCGCGCACGTTCATCGACGCGTACCTGCGCCGGCGGTTCGCCGACCTCGGCGAGTGGCGGCAGCTCTTCGCGGCCGTGATCCCCGAGGTGCTGGCCGACGCCGGCCTGCGGGCGGCCCAGATCGCGCAGGCCACGCCGGCGTTCGAGGCCGCGGAGGCCGAGCTGGCCCGGCGCATGGAGGCCGGCGAGCTGCCGCGGCGCGACCCCGCCCTCGCGACGAGGGTCGTGGCAAGCACGATCATCGGCCTCCTGGTCTTCGACGTGATGGGCGATCCGGTGGTCCGGGCCAGATGGGAGGACCTGCCCGCCTTCCTGGCCGGCCTGTGGTTCGACGGCCTGGGTTCCGAAGGGAGGTGAACGACGTGTCCACGACCGAGCTGAGCGGCGCCGTGGCCCCCGACATCGTCTCGCCGGCGTTCAAGGCCGACCCGCTGCCGGTGTGCGCGCACCTGCGCGCGGAGCGGCCCGTGGTCCGGGTGGCGGTGCCCGGCGTCAAGGGCGACGCGTACCTGGTCACGCGCTGCGAGGACGCGGTCGCCGTGCTCCGCGACGAGCGGTTCGCGAAGGACGTGCGCACCGCCCGCGACCCGGGCGACCTGCGGCTGCCCTGGGTGCCCCGGGCCCTCCAGCCGCTCAGCCACACGATGCTGGACAGCGACGGCGCGGAGCACCGCCGGCTGCGGAACCTGGTCCGCGACACGTTCGCGCCGCGCTACGTGGCGGAGCTGGAGCCGCGTGTCCAGCAGGTCGCCGGCGAGCTGCTGGACCGGATGGCCGCGGCGGGGAAGGCGGACCTGGTCGCCGACTACGCGCTGCTGGTGCCGCTCACGATGATCTCGGAGATCCTGGGCGTGCCCGAGCGGGACCGGCTGCGCTTCCGGCGCTGGTTCTCGTCGCTGGTGGCGGCCGGCTCCTCGGGCCAGATGAGCCTGCGCATGCTCCTGGCGCTGCCGGACATCTTCGCGATGATGCGGTTCCTGCGCCGGCTGGTCGCGGAGCGCCGGGAGCGGCCGCGGGACGACCTGGTGAGCCGGCTGGCCGGTCCGGGTCAGGACGGCGACCGGCTCGGCGAGAACGACCTGCTGGCGATGGTGGCGCTGCTGCTGATCGCGGGCTACGAGACGACGGTCAACCTGATCGCGACCGGCACGCTGCTGCTGCTCACGCACCCCGACCAGCTCGCCCGCCTGCGCGAGGACCCCGAGCTGGTGGGGCCGGCGGTGGAGGAGCTGCTCCGGCTGGGCTCGCCGATCGACGTCGCGACCGAGCGGTATGCGCGGGAGACCGTGGAGGTGGCGGGAGTCACGATCCCGCGCGGCTCGCTGGTCCTGGTCGGGATCGTCTCGGCGAACACGGACGGCGCGCGCTTCGCGGACGCCGGGGGGCTGGACATCGGCCGGCCGGACAACCACCACGTGGCGTTCGGCCATGGGCCGCACTACTGCCTCGGTGCCCCGCTGGCGCGGCTGGAGGGCCGGGTCGCGATCGGCTCGCTGGTCCGGCGCTTCCCGGATCTCCGGCTGGCGGTGCCGCCGGAGAAGCTGCGCTGGCGGCCGAGCGTGTCGCTGCGCGGGCTGGTGTCCCTGCCGGTCGTCTTCTAGTCGCCGGCCTCGGCGACGGCCTGCGCGATGAGGGCGCGGTGGCTTCGCAGGAGGCCGGGCGGGAGGTCGCCGGGGGCGAAGAAGTCGGCCGCCAGCACCTCGCGCCGGTCGAGGGCGGTCACGCCGCCGGTGAGCCGCGCGGTGAAGACCACCTCGACGCGCAGGCGGTAGCCGCTGTTCACCCGGAGGAGCCGCTGGCCGTCGATGCGGCAGCCGGTCTCCTCGCGGAGCTCGCGGGCGAGGGCGTCCTCCAGCCGCTCGCCGCTGTGCGCGTAGCCCCCGGGGAGGCCCCACGAGCCGGCCGGCCAGAACCGGTGGCGGAGCAGCAGGACCCGGCCCTGGTCATCACGGACCACCCCGGCCACGCTGACGAGGAACTTCGGCTGCGTCAGCCAGAGCAGGCGCCACTGGACCCCGCCCCCGAGCGCGTGCCAGAGGCGGGCGAGAAGCCTGATGGGCAGGGTCGCCATGCATCGTCATTGTGGGGCCCTTGCCCGACCGGTCGGTCCGACCGGCCGGCGGGCGAGGCTGCGCGGAGGGCGCAGCCGGCCCGCCGAGTGTGTCAGTCGAGATAGCCATGCGCCCGCCGGGTGGCGCGGGCCCGCTGCCCGAGCGTGCCCTTCTGGGCCCAGAGGGCCTGCCGCCGGACGGTGATGTCGGCGTCCTCCAGGGCCCGGACCTTGGCCGGGTTGTTGGTCAGCAGGACGCAGCTGCCGACCTCGAGCAGCTTGAGGACCCGGACCGCGTCGCCGTAGGCGCGCAGGTCGTGCTCGAACCCGAGCTGCGAGTACGCGTCGAACGTGTCGAAGTCCAGCCGCTCGGCCAGCTCGTAGGCGAGGGCTTTGACGGTGAGACCGGCCCCGCGGCCCTCCTGGTCCAGGTAGACCAGGATGCCGCTGCCGGCGGCACGCATGCGGGCGAGGGATTCGTGGAGCTGGTCGTGACAGTCGCAGCCGAGCGACCCGAACGTCTCGCCGTAGAGACAGCTGGACTGGACCCGAACGACCGGCTCGGCCGACCGCCGCCCGACGGACAGCACGACGACGAGGTGACCAGGCCGCTGCTGGCTGAACAGGACGTCGATGTGGACCCGCCCCACCCCTGACAACTCCTCGTGATGGGCGGCGACGACCTGGCTCCGTGGGATGACGTACTCGTCGATGGCCGCCGCCGCCTCGGTCCGCTTGGTGATCCGCCCTAACACTTCGACTCCTCCAGATGAAAATTGCGGCATTCATCTGGATAGCCGTCCGTCAGGGCGGGTTTGGAGGGGTTAGATGGCGGTGGCTGCGGCGGGCGTCTCGGCGGGCTGGTGCAGGAGCTCCAGAAGCCTGGTCGCGATACGAGGAGCGCCGTAATCGCCCTGCTGGGCGAAGAACGCGGCCTGACGTCGCTCGATGACCTCGAGACACTCCGGTTGGAGCCGATCGCGGAGATCCTGGACGAGGCGCTGCTGCGCCTGGTCGTCGGCGGCGAAGCGCTGGATACAGGCGCCGATCCGCAGGCAGGCCTCGGGCTCGTCGGCGCTGTCGAGGCGATCCAGCCCATAGAGGTGGTTCCATCCGACGGTGCGCTGGACGCCGGCCCGTTCCAGCTCGTCGAGTGCCAGGGACCCACTCAGGTTCTGGGCGGGGAGACAGACGCAGGGGACTCCGATGGCACCGGCCTCGTACAGCGCATGCATTCCCGAGGACGAGATCAGCACCCGCGAGCGCCGGAGCTCGGCCAGGTAGGCGTCATGGCTGAGATCCACGAACTCCGCGTCGGGTGTGATCGACCGCAGGGCCTCCTGGTCCATCTGATCCAGGATGTGCCGGCCGGCCGCGACGATGGCGCGGCTCGCCGACCCGTCCAGAGCCATGAGGGCGCACCGTGCCATGGTAGTTGCGTACGCGACGAGCGTCGCCTGATCCAGCAGCGCGCAAGACAGGCCGCCGAAGTTGATCAGGGCAGCACTGGCCGACTGGGCACGCGTGCGGCTGGGCCGGACCACCAGCGGCCCGACGATCTCGCCGTTGGGCAGCTGATCGCTCCACCGTTCGAGCCGCTCCTTCGTCCCCGGGAAATTCTCAGTGAGATAGGGGACGCCTGGGGGCACGGCTGGCGGTTGAGCCCACATCCACAGCATGCAGTCGAGGAAGAGGCAGGGAACGCCCCGCTCGACTGCCTTCCGGGCGACGCCACCGTTGAGGACGGTGACGACCGCATCAGACGCGGCGATCGCGGCGTCGAGGGCTGGCAGCATGGGGTCTGCCATGGTATCCACGCGGAGGAGATCGTCGAAGCAGTCGCGACGGGCCAGCTCGTACCCGGGGCCTCGACCGGCGAACCGGCAGATCGCCCGCTCTCGTAACTCTTCCGCCACCGCCATCGCCATCGTCACGGTCCCGTAGCCCCAGAGATCGTTGACGAAGAGGATCCTGGGCACCCGCCCGTTCGAAGGTCGTGATGGTGTGTTGGGGGCGGAAGGAGACATCGCCGTCGGAACCTCCTCAAACGCATGGTGGACAACCGTTTCTCCTGATCCAACCTAAACTAGGGTTCTCTGGAAACGGTTTAAGCCCGGGTTCGGGAGATATTAGCGCCTATGGCCGATCATCGCCAGGTTGTTCTCGACACCATCAGGGACAACGGCCCAGTTCGTCTCAGCGAAATAGAGCGGTTGACCGGCCTGGGTCGCACAACTGTCGCAGGCCTGGTGAATGACCTGCGAACGCAGGGGGCCGTCGTGACCGCCGTGGAGCGCCGCCAGTCTCCGGCCGGCACCGGGCGACGTCCGATCCACGCCCGCCTCAATCCGGACCTCGCGCGGGTCGTAGGTATCCAGTTCGAGCACACACTGGTCCGGGCTGCCATCACTGACCTTGGCCTCAACCCGCTGGCCGAGAGGGACATCACCATGCGGGTGGCTGATGATCCTCTTGGCGCGATGACGGCGGCCATCGACCTGGTCGACACCATGATCAGGTCGATCGACCTCCCCCGCCGCAGGATCATCGGGGTGGCGACCGCGCTGGCGGCGCCAGTCGAAGTGCCGACTGGCATCGTCCGACAGTCGAACGTGCTGCGGGGCTGGTCCGGTCTGCAGCCGGCCGCCGATCTCTCCCGCCGCCTGCGACTCCCGGTGATCGCCGGCAACGACGCGACGCTGGCCGGCTTCGGCGAGGCCACGATTGGCGCCGCGCGGGGCCGCGGCCGGCACGTCGTGTACGTCAAGCTCTCGGCCAGCATCGGCTGCGGCATCGTCATCCATGGCCAGCCGTACGGCGGCGCCTTCGGCACGGCTGGCGAGCTGGCCCACATGGCGGTCGACCGGGCGGGTGTGCTGTGCTTCTGCGGCAGTCGCGGCTGCCTCCATACAGTCGTCGGCGGTCACGCGATCCTCGGCGATCTGCGTGCCACGCATACCCGGCGGTTGGAGGAGGCGGAGAGCGCGCGCGACGCGCCGCTCACGCAGGACGAACGCCTCGGCCTGGTCATCGAGTG
>VBJR01000002.1:0-2020 GCA_005880175.1 Chloroflexota bacterium | reverse complement strand
CCCCAGGGCCCATCGGAAGCGTGCCGCCCGAGCTGGGCGAGCGAGCAGAGGTGATGGGCGCCTGCGCATTCGTCATGCGGAGCAACACCCCGGCCATCAGGAAGCGTCTCCAGGACGTGATCGAGCAGGAGGCTGGATAGGCGTGACACTCCCGCCGCGCCTGACAAGTTTGGGCAATCGCCGCCGGCACCATGGATCGTGGTGTCGTCTCCACTCGTGCGATCGCGTCGGATCTGGTCGGAAGACCAGAACTCGTTCCTCTAGTAAATGACGTATTTGACGAAAACTCGGACCTGTGGCAGCATCGAAGCGTTGGTTATAGCACCCGGCTGACGAAAAGCACGGCGGAGACGGAGGAAGGGTTAAGGAGCGGGAGGGGGTAATGAGCACGGACGAGCGACCGCGACTGGGAGAGGAGCAGCGGCGGTGGCTTGCCGACCTCCACGCCCGGCACTACGAGCCGCTGCTCCGGATGGCCGGCCGAGCCCTGCCGCCCCCCAGCCGGGCCAACGCCGAGGACGTCGTCCAGACCGTCTTCCTCGAAGCCGCCGCCGAGGCGGCGCGGCGGCCTTCGCGGCGCGTCGGGAAGGGCTGGCTGATCACCCGGCTCCGCTCCCGGATCGTCGACCACCGACGGCGCTCGGGCCGCCAGCAGCGGTTGCTGGCCGCCGCCGCGGCGGCCGATGTGACCGCTCCCCAGGCCGCGCCCTCCGCCGAGGAGGTCGTCGTCGCCCGGTCCCGGGTGGACGACCTCCTCGCCACCATCCCGGACCGCGACGACCAGCTCACCCTGGTCTTCAAGCTCTACGGGTACAGCGAGGCCGAGATCGCCAGGCGCATGAGCCTCGGGGCGGCCGGCCGGCCCGTCCGCGACCGGCTCCAGCGAGCCAGAAAGCAGATGCGCGCGACGCGCGCCGCGCCGAAGCCGGAGCCGGCGCTGCCGGCAGCCCGGACCCTCGCCGCCGTCAGCGCCGCAGCGCCGCTTCCTCGGGCACGCGCACCGACCGGGAGTACGTGAGGCGGGCGAGCCGGCGTTCGCACTCCGGGCACCCGGCGAGGTGCGCGTAGAAGGGCCGGTACCGCCCATCGCGCTCGCTGCTCCCGAACGCGTCCGCCATGTCGGGCAGGATCGCGGAGGCCTGCTCGTGGTCCATCGGGGCCCACGGCTGCAGCTCCGCTTCCGTCACCCGCCACCGGCGCAGGCACACCGCGCACGTCGCCAGGTGTGCCACCTCGACCACGCGCCCCTCGTCGCTCCGCTCGAGCGCGTGCTCACAGTAATCGACGCCTGCCACCATCCCCAACTCATGCAGCCGCCGCCGCTCCCCGGTCTGGCGTCGTCTCCTGCCCCGCGGGCCGACCTGCTGGGTGCCACCCACGATCCAATCAGCATAGTGCACTGCTCCCCAAACCTCCATGCTCTGGTGGGCGGAGCACGGGGATCTCGTCGATCTTGCGCGGATCCAGGTCGCTCCACACGATGCCGGGGCTCGGACGCGGGTCGGCGATACGGATCACGGCCGTCGGCGTCACGATCACCGACACCTCGAAGTCGAACCGGCTGCGCGGCAGGACCTCCTCCACGACCTGCAGGTCGTGCACGGTCGTCACCACCGGCGTGCCGGCGCCGATCCGCCCCGCGTCCATCAGCAGGCCGAGCTCGATGTCCGTGTAGCCCGCCCCCTTGCCGAGCCGGGCCCCGCTCCTGCTGACCGCCAGGCTGCCGGCCACGACCAGGTCGACCGGCCGCATCTCCGGCACCTGCGCCGGGCGGCCCTCGCGCAGCGCGTCGTTCTTCCTCGCCGCCACCTCGGGCGGGACCGACAGGCGCTCCGGGTCCAGCAGCACGAACGGGTGGTCCATCGCGAGCTTGGGGACCGCCATGTACACGAGCTTGCCCTCGGCGAGCGCCCGCACGCGCACGGGCAGCTGCGCGTCGTCCGGATTGACCTTGATGACCCGCGCCCGCCTCCACTCGGGCAGCTCGGTCAGCCGGTCCGCCGCGCGCTCGGCGCCGATG
>VBJR01000422.1:2933-4678 GCA_005880175.1 Chloroflexota bacterium | reverse complement strand
CAGCGGCTCGATGTCGAGCGTGATCGGGATCGCCGACTGCCGGAACGTGAGGCCCTGGATGTCCGTGCGCGGCCGGGCCAGGTAGAGCTGGTTCTTGCCAGGGTGGGCGTGGCTCAGGTCCACCGTGACACCGGCCGTCGTCTGCTGGTAGCGCTGCACGTCGCTGCGGAATCCGGCGACCGGCACCTCGATCGTGGTCGGCGGGTTGACCACCACCAGGTCCGTCGGCACGGGCTGGTAGTTGACCTTGACCGTGATGCTGCCCAGCACCGGCGGGTTCTCGGAGAACGCCACGCCGCCGAGGAGCCCGATGGCGAGCAGCAGCGACAGCAGCTTCAACCGCCAGTTCGTGATGATCCAGCGCACCGGACCCAGGCTCACGGCTTCGGACCGCTGGTCCGCCAGTTGAACAGCGTCGGCCGGCTGCCGCCCGCGGGGGTCGCCGCATCCAGGCCGCCGGTCAGCTTGCGGCGCAGCGCGTCGCCGTCCAGGTTCCGGATGATGCGGCCGTTCTCCACCACGGAGATGCCGCCGGTCTCCTCGGACACGACCAGGACGAGCGCGTCGGACGCCAGCGAGAGCCCGATCGCGGCCCGGTGGCGCGTGCCCAGCCGTTCGCGCACCTGCGCCTCGTCCGCCAGCGGCAGCAGGCAGCCGGCGGCGAGGATCATGTTGCCGCGCACGATGACCGCGCCATCGTGGAGCGGCGAGTTCGGGTAGAAGATGCTCTGCAGGAACTCGGCCGACAGCTCGCCGTTGATGCGGACGCCGGTCGCCGCGTAGTCCTCCAGCCCGACCTCGCGCTCGAACGCGACCAGCGCGCCGACCCGGCGCTGGGCCAGGCGGTCCACGGCCCTGATCGCCTCCACGATGGAGCGGTTGAACAGCTGCTGGTTGAACCGGGACAGCGGGCGGCCGATGTGGCCGAGGCGGCCGACCTGGTCGAGGGCGCGGCGCAGCTCGGGCTGGAACAGGATGACGATGGCCAGCACGGCGATCGGGGCCGCGTTCTGGAACAGCCAGCCGAGCAGGATCAGGTGGAGCTGGTTCGCGACCAGGCCGATGATCCCGAGCAGCACCAGGCCGACGATGAGCTGGGTGGCCTGGGTGCCCTTCACCAGCCGCAGGAGCTGGTACAGGATCAGGGCGACGGCCACCACGTCGATCACCTCGATCGGGCCGACCCGGCCGAGGATCACCACGAGCTGATTGAACGCCGCGCTGACGAACTCCATCAGGCGGCTGCTCCGGCGGGCTCGGCGTAGATCAGGGCGAGCAGCGCCATCTGCGCCCAGAGCCGGTTCTCGGCCTGGTCGAACACGACCGAGCGCGGCCCGTCGATGACGCCGGCCGTCACCTCCTCGCCCCGGTGGGCGGGCAGGCAGTGCATGAACAGCGCCCGCGGCGCCAGCTCCATCAGCTCCTCGTTCACCTGATACTCGGCGAACCGGGTCCGCCTGGTCTCAGATTCCGCCTCCTGGCCCATCGACGTCCACACGTCCGTGTAGACGACGGCGGCGCCCTCCACGGCTCCGAGGTCGCTGGTGACGCGGACGGCGCCGGCGAAGGCGGGCGGGACGGCAGGCTCGTACGACGGCGGGGTGACGACCGTCAGCGGGAACGCGAGGAGGCCGGCGGCCTCGACCAGGGAGCGGGCCACGTTGTTGCCGTCGCCGACGAACGCGACGGGCGTGGTCGCGTCGAGACGGCCCAGCGACTCGCGAATGGTCATCAGGTCGGCCAGG
>VBJR01000422.1:0-2883 GCA_005880175.1 Chloroflexota bacterium | reverse complement strand
GCTCTCGCGCCGGCCCAGCCCGATATCCTGGTCCGTGAGCAGGGCCGCGCGGCCGCCCAGGCGCTCGATCCCGACCTGGAAGGAGACGCGCGTCCGCATGGACGGCTTCTGGAAGATCAGCGCGATGGAGCGGTCCTCGAGGGGCGTGCCGCTCCATCGGCCTGCCTTCATGTCGTCGGCCAGGTCGAGGATAGCCCTCAGCTGCGCGGTGTCGAGCTGAGCAATGTCGAGGAAGTCGGCTCCACGAAGACGATCAAGAGTGCCGGGCGCCACGGAGAACACGGTGAGTACAAGTGCAAGGCTACCTCGACGCGCCCGGCGGCGGTTCCCGGAATCCTGTCCGGAAACGTCCGGTGGGAGGAGTTCCCCCTCGCTCCGGGAGGGTGAGGGCCCGCCCGGGCCGAGCTCGCGCTACAGGTCCGGGCGGACCAGCTCGCCCGTGTGGAGGGGCATCGACGCCAGGTCGCGGGCGTGGAACTCCGGCAGCCGGTTGCGCAGGGGCGCCTCGTCGCCCAGCCGCAGCATCAGGTCGCGGCAGGCCGCGGGCTCGACGCCGAACGTGGCCGGCCGGAAGCTGATGCGCCGCTCGGGCCGGAGCCGGAGTGACCGTCTCCACCTGCTCCCACCGCGCCTGCAGCTCCATGGTGCCCTGGACCAGCACCAGGCGGTCGCGGAAGAACCCGAGGCGGCTCCGCGGCCAGCGGCGGAGCCGGATCACCGTCCGGGCCACGACCGCGGCCGCGACGGCGGCGAGCATGCCGAGCACCAGGGCAGCCAGGTCGTAGCCCTTCGCCAGCAGCGCGGCCGCGGCCGCGGCCAGCGCGACCATCACGGCCAGCGCGGCGGCGGCGAACCGCGCGGTGGAGCGTTTGGAGCGAGCGAAGACCACTGGCGATGACCCCCGCATAGACGATAACCCCGCCAGGGCCGCAGTGGAGGCGCGTTCCTGGACGATCGACTCCAGATCCATCGACGTCCGCGAGCGGCAGCGGCGCCGGTGATCTGTCGGCGCGAGCTGAAGCACAGAGGAGACCGCGCGCGCCAACCCGCCCCGGGGGTCGGCATCACTCTCTCAGTTCACCTGCCGGGCCTTGTCCGCCCAGTGCGCCTCGCGCAGCTCGCGCTTCAGGATCTTGCCGCTGGGGTTCCGCGGGATCGCGTCCGTGAAGTCCACCGAGCGCGGCCGCTTGAAGCCGGCCAGGCGCTCGCGCGACCACTCGATCAGGTCCTCGCCGGTCAGCTCGGCGCCCGGCCGGCGGACCACGATCGCCCGCACGGTCTCGCCCCACCTCTCGTCCGGCACGCCGATGACCGCGACGTCGGCGACCGCGGGGTGCTCCATCAGGACGCTCTCCAGCTCGGCCGGGTAGATGTTCTCGCCGCCCGACACGATCATGTCCTTGATCCGGTCGCGGATGTAGAGGAACCCGTCCGCGTCCAGGCTGCCCGCGTCGCCGCTGTGGAACCACCCGTCCCGGATCGCGGCAGCGGTGTCATCGGGCCGGCGCCAGTAGCCGCTCATCAGGCCCGGGCCGCGGTAGATGACCTCGCCGATCTCCCCGACCGGCACGTCCTGGTCGAGCGGGTCCACCACCCGGATGTCGGCGGCGAACATCGGCCGCCCGCACGAGAGCAGCCGCTCGCCCACGTGGTCGTCGTGGCGCAGGGCCGTGATCGCGCCGGTCGTCTCGGTCAGGCCGTACAGCTGCGTGAACCGGCACTTGAACACGTCGATCGAGCGCAGGAGCAGGTCCCGCGAGATCGGTGAGGCGCCGTAGTGGATGTTCTTCAGCGCGGAGAAGTCGAGCTGCTCCACGCCGGGCACCTGGGTCAGGAACAGCAGCACCGCCGGCACCACGAAGGCGGAGTTCACGCGCTGCTCGACCAGCACCTGGAGCAGCTCCTGGGGGATCACCTCGCGCAGCACGACCGCGGTGCAGCCCTGGGTGAGGACCGCGATGGCCCACCCGCAGCCCAGCAGGTTGAGGTTGGTCAGCATCGCCCCCTTGGGCAGCCCCGACGTGCCCGAGGTGTAGAGCTGCCACGTGACCGCGTCCTCGCGGTCGCGGTGCGGGTCGCCGCCGCCGTTGCGGGGCAGCTCGCCGAAGCCGAGGACGCGGCAGGTGACCTGGTCGGCGGCGGCGCGCAGGTCGTCGCCCACGACCAGCGCGACCGGGTCGGCGTCGCCGACGACCTTGGCGGCCTCGGGCGCGGTCAGTCGCCAGTTGACGGGCACGCCCACCGCGCCGGCCTTGTCGAGGGCGAGCAGGAGCTCGAGGTACGCGTCCGAGTTCTTGTCCAGGATGGCGACCCGGTCGCCGGGCTGGACGCCCAGGTCCGCGACGAGGCCGGCCGCCAGCGCGGAGGTGGAGGCGTCGAGCTCGGCGAACGTCCGCGTCCGACCCTGGAACCACGTGGCCGCCAGGTCGGGGTGGCGGCGCGCTCGCCACCGCAGCATCTGCGCGATCGTCCTCATGGCGGAGAACTCTAGTTGGGTCCTGACTCCGCGTAAAGAACTTCGACGAGCGTCAGCCCCGCCGCCGGCGCCGTCTTCGGCGCGAGCCGCCGGTCCCGCGCCGCCAGCACCTCGCCGAGCCACGACGCCGGCTGCCGCCCCCGGCCCACCTCGGCCAGCCCGCCGGCGATGCCCCGCACCAGGCCGCGCAGGAAGCCCTCGCCGGTCAGCTCCAGCTCGACGAAGCGGCCATCCCGGGCGACGCGCGCCTCGCGCATGGTCCGCACCCGGTCCGCGGCCGGCTCGGAGGCCGCGCAGAACGTCGTCCAGTCGTGGGCGCCGACCAGCGCCGCCGCCGCCTGGTCCATCGCCGCCTCGTCGAGGGGATCCCGGACGTGCCAGCAGCGGCCGCGGTCCAGCGCCGGCCG
>VBJR01000001.1 GCA_005880175.1 Chloroflexota bacterium | reverse complement strand
CGGCTGAGGCACCGATCCGCTGACCATCCGCGCCGGGCGCGGGTACGAGGTCCCGAGGCTCCGCCCGCCGCTCAGCCAGCCCCGGCTCGCCGCCGCCCCACCGTCAGCAGCAGCACCGCCGTCACGAGCAGCACCCCGCCGCCTGCCACCAGGCCCAGCGGGCCGGCCAGCGCCGGGCCGTTGATCGCGCGCAGGCCCACGCGCGGCACCGCGCCGTCGCCCAGCAGCCGCGACCGGCCCGGCGCGGGTCGCGGCGCCATCGCGTCGGGCACCAGCGTCGCCGCCAGCCGCAGGGCTGCCGCTGCCTGGACGATGCCCCAGCCCACGTCCTCGGAGTAGCCGCTGGACGACCTGGTCGCCGTCCGCTGGAGCACGTCCCGCACCTGGGCCGGCGTCAGCTTCGGGTAGCGCGACCGGATCAGCGCCGCCACGCCCGACACCAGGGCCGCCGCCGGGCTCGTGCCGTCGCCGACCAGATACCCGCCGCCGGCCTGGGCCTCGATCACCTCGACCCCCGGCGCGGCCACGCTCGTCGTCCACTGGTGCGTCGAGAACGTGGCCCGGCGGCCAGCGCGGTCGGTGGCGGCGACGGCGATCACGCCGGGGAGCGCGGCCGGCACCTCGGCCACGTTGCTGGTCTGCGCGCCGTTGCCCGTCGAGGCGACCAGCACCACGCCGTGCGCGATCGCGTACTGCACCGCGTCGGCCGTGCCGGACACGCCCGCCGCGGCGTTGGCGGCCTCGCCGAACGACATGTTGATCACCTGGGCGCCGTGGTCGACCGCGTAGCGGATGCCGTCCGCCACCGGGTCGCCTGACCGCGCGCCAGCCGCGCTGCGCTGGCCCGCCGGCAGGTTGCGGATCGGGTCGTTGTTGTCCCACGTCACGCGGACGGACAGCAGCTTCGCCGCCGGCGCCACGCCGATCACCCCGGCGCCGGAGCCCGCACCGTGCCCGTGGCCGGCGATCGTGGACGCCATCGCGGTCCCGTGCTGCCCCCAGAACGGGTCGCCCGGCTTCGCGTCGCCGCCGGCCAGGTCGGGCCCGGCGGTCACCTGGCCGGACAGGTCCGGATGGCCGGCGTCGACACCGCTGTCCAGCACCGCGACGGTGACGCCCTCGCCGCGCGTGGTCATCCACGCCTGCGGCACCTGGAGCGCGGCCAGCGCCCACTCGTTGTCGCGGACGGTGTCCCCGGCCGCGGTGCCGGCCGTGACGAGGCACGCCGCCAGCCCGCTGGCGAGGGCCAGGGCGGCGGCCGGCAGCCGGCCGGCGAGCCCCTTCACCGCTGGCGCGCCCACAGCTCGGACAGCGCCTCCTCGATCCGCGCTGCGGCCATGTCGCCGAGGTCGGTGGCCGTGGTCTGGGCGCCGGACTGGTCGAGCGCGTCCCGGCCGGGGTCCGCGCTCGCCGGCCGCCCGTCGCTGAAGCCGACCGCGGCGAAGTCCACGACCGGCGCTTTAGTGGACGCGAGGACATGGAACGCCACCCGCTGGGTGTCGCCGAACCCGGCGGCCGGCGTGCCGGCGAACGCCAGCGCCCGGGGCCGCAGGTCGTCGTGGTGCCCGGCGGTGGCGGTGTGGACGTCCAGCTCGTCCTCGGGGCCGGTGCCCAGGACCGCGACGCCGACCGTGGCCACCAGCGTCCGTGTCGCGTCGGTGTAGTCCACGCGCAGGACCGGCCCGCAGCGGTGGGCCGAGAGCAGCCGGGCGAGGCCCGGGTCGAACGCGGTCCTACAGTCCGTGGCCGGGGCCACGCCGATGCGGGTGAAGTCGCGGACCGTGCCCAGCAGCGGGTCGGGGGCCGGCGAGTGGTACACCGGCGGGAACACGTCGTCCACCGCGACGGCGCGCCAGGCCGAGCGGTCGAACGTGAACTGCTGCTCGGCCGCCGTGGTGCCTGCCTCGCGCAGCGGCTGGACGACGCCGGAGACCGCCAGCGCCATGCCCACGAACCCCGCCGCGACCGCTCCGGTGCCCAGCGCGGCCAGCGCGACAGCGGCCGCCAGCCGCACGCGCCCGAGCGCACGCGCTGGTGGTCGTCGCGGTCCGGCCGCCACGACCGGCCGCGGTTGATGTCGCCCAGGACCCTCCCTCATGCTCCCGGTGCTCCCGGCGAGCGATGATAGGATTTTCGGTCCAGTGGCGGCATGGCCCTGAGCCCCCCAAGGTCGATGTCAAGTGGAGCTGACCGGACCGAACACGACATGCGAAGCCTCCAGTTGACATCTCGATCGACCGTAACCAGAATCTGGCCATCCGGGGCTCGTGCTCCTAACCCGTCAGTTGCGCTGTCACCAGTTAGGTGGCGGAGAACCAGGTGCTATCTCGCGAGAGGGGAGGTTCGAAAAAAGGACGATGTGGGGACTTTATCCCAGGAAGTCGGTGCGGACGATCGCGCTGGGCGCATTCGCGGTCCTGGCCACGTTCGCATGCGGCGGCAACACCACCGGAGGCAGCTCGGCCCAGGCGGCGCCGGCCGACCAGCAGGTGCTGCGGATCAACGACGGCACCGACCCGAACAGCCTCGACCCGACCCAGCAGACCTACACGTACGAGGCGGCCGTCGGGCGGCTGACCTTCCAGCCGCTCCTGCAGCCGAACGCGGGCCTGACCGACGTCCAGCCGGCGGCGGCCCAGAGCTATGACGTTTCCTCGGACGGCCTGACCTACACGTTCCACCTGCGCTCGGACGCCAAGTGGGCCGACGGCAAGCCGGTCGTGGCCGCGGACTGGGTCTACGGCTGGAAGCACTTCCTGAACCCGGCGCTGGCCGCCGGCTACGTCGACCCGTTCTTCGACCAGACCATCGCCGGCGGCTCCGGCTACTCGGACGTCGACGTCAAGAGCGCGTCGGCGATCGACTCGTACCTGAACGGTCTCGGCCTGTCGGCCCCCGACGACCACACCTTCGTGGTCAAGCTGGCGGCGCCGGCGGGGTACTTCAAGTGGGTGGCGTCCCTGTGGGTCGCGATCCCGCTCCGCAAGGACATCGTCGAGCAGGCGGCCGGGGGCGCGTTCCCGTCCACCGACACGACGAAGGCCGAGGCGTGGGCCAACGATCCCAAGACGATCGTCGGCAACGGCATGTTCAAGATCTCCGACTACACGGCGAAGGACCACCTGACGCTGGTCCCGAGCAGCTCGTACTGGGGCGGCGCGCCGAAGCTCCAGAAGATCATCTACTACTTCATCTCGGACGGGAACACGGCGTTCGCCAAGTACCGCACCGGCGACCTGGACATGCTGAACGTGCCCATCGCCAACGTGGACGTGGTGCGCCAGGACCCGCAGCTCAGCAAGCAGGCCAAGCTGTACCCGAAGCTGAGCACCTTCTGGATGACGTACAACGCCAAGGAGACCCCGCTCGACAACGCGGACGTCCGGCTGGCGCTCTCCAAGTCGATCCCCCGATCCAGTCGTTCATCCCCAAGGGCATGAACGGCTACGACTCGTCGCTGGGTGACCCGCAGAAGTTCGATCCCGCCGCCGCCAAGCAGCTGCTGCAGAAGGCGGGGGTCACCGCCGCGGACCTGTCCAAGTTCAAGCTGCTGACCCGCGACACGACCGGCAACAAGACGGTCAACCAGTTCATCTCTCAGCAGTGGCAGGACAACCTCGGCGCGAACATCGCCGTGGACGTCGTGGACAGCAAGACGGTCACCAGCCGCATCCGCAAGGGCCAGTTCGACATCTACGGCCCGGATGGGTGGGGCGCCGACTACCCGGACCAGCAGGACTGGTTCGACATCTTCACGAGCGCCGCGTGCCACAGCCTCAACTGGGGCTGCGTGAACATGCCGGGCTACGACGCGCTGGTCCAGAAGGCGGACTCGACCAAGTCCGACTCCGACCGGAACCCGCTCTACAAGCAGGCGCAGAAGCAGCTGATCGACACCGCCAACGTCGGGTTCATCTACCAGCAGGCCGAGTACAACCTGATCCGGCCATATGTCCAGAACCTGACGATCACCGGGATCGACGACCAGTACATCCCGGGCGACCTCTACTACCACGACGTCTTCATCTCGAAGCACTAGCCGCACATGGCGAACACGGCAATCGGAGGGCGCCCCGCGCGGGGCGCCCTCCCCGTCCGCCGCCTGCTAGCGCCGTCGAGCCGCGGCGCCGCGCTGGCGCTCTTCGTGGCGCGCCGCGTGCTCTGGATGGTGCCGGTCCTCTTCTTCGTGATCCTGATCACGTTCACGCTCATGCACCTGGCCCCGGGCAGTCCGTGGGACAAGGCCGGGGGCCGCCAGCTCTCGGCCAGCATCGTCGAGAACCTGAACACCAGGTACGGGCTGGACAAGCCGATCTGGCAGCAGTTCCTGCTCTATCTCTGGAACGTCACGCACTTCGACTTCGGGCTGTCGTACCAGTACCAGGGCCGCACCGTGAGCGCCCTGCTCGTGAGCGCGTGGCCGTACACGGCCACGCTCGGGGTCCTGGCGTTCTGCGTGATCGTGCCGGCCGGCATCGGCCTCGGGGTCGTCGCCGCGCTGCGCCAGAACAGCCGCATCGACTACATCGCGATGGGCTTCAGCACCTTCGGCGCCTCGGTCCCCAACTTCGTGGTGGGGATGCTGTTCATCATCGTGTTCGGGGTGATGCTGTACAACATCACCGGCGGCAACTACTCGCTCCCGGTGTCGGGGTTCGGCCTCGACGACCACCTGATCATGCCGGTGGTGACGCTCGCGCTCCTGCCGACCGCGTTCATCGCCCGCCTGACGAGGGCCAGCACGCTGGACATCCTGCGCCAGGACTACGTGCGCACCGCGTGGGCCAAGGGCCTCTCCGAGCGCCTGGTGGTGCTCAAGCACATCCTCAAGAACTCGCTGATCCCGATCGTGACGGCGCTCGGCCCCACGTTCGCGTTCCTCGTGACGGGCTCGGTCATCGTCGAGACGGTGTTCGTGATCCCGGGCATCGGCCGCTCGTTCGTGGAGGCCGTGACCTCCCGTGACTACCCGATGATCCTCGCCACCACGGTGCTGTTCTCGGTCGTCGTGGCCATCGCCAACCTGGTGGTGGACGTGCTGTACGTGTTCATCGATCCCCGAGTGAGGTTGACCTGAGATGGCGCTCCCCATTCCTTCGGCGCCCCTCGTGCAGCAGCAGGACTGGGACGTCCCCGAGCAGGTCGGGCTCTGGACCGACGTCTGGCGCCGCTTCCGGCGCAACCGCCTCGCCGTCGCGGGCGCGGTCATCGTCGTGATCCTCGTGCTCGACGCCGTGCTCGCCGGACTCCTCGTCCAGATCGGCCTGATCCAGGACCCGATCAAGCAGCACGTCGAGCTGTCGGCGACCGGGCCCAGCGCCGCGCACCTGCTGGGCACCGACGAGCTGGGCCGGGACACGCTGAGCCGGCTCATGTTCGGCGCCCGGATCTCGCTCACCATCGGCATCCTGGTGCAGGGCATCTACGTCCTGATCGGCGGCACGATCGGGCTGGTCGCGGGCTACGCGGGCGGCCGGGTCGACAACCTCCTGATGCGGTTCACCGACATCTGGTTCGCGTTCCCGGACCTGCTGTTCGTGCTGGTGCTCGTGTCGGTCTTCAGCCCCAGCCTGCTCTCGATCTTCGTCGCCATCGGCATCGTCAACTGGGTCGGACTGGCCCGGCTCGTGCGCGGCCAGGTGCTCTCCATCAAGGAGAAGGAGTTCGTGGAGTCGGCCCGTGCCGTGGGCTCCTCGCACTTCAAGATCGTCCTCCGGCACCTGGTCCCCAACGCGCTGGGGCCGATCATCGTGACCCTCACGTTCGGCATCCCGGCGGCGATCTTCCTGGAGGCGGCCCTCAGCTACATCGGCGTCGGCATCCAGCCGCCCACGCCGAGCTGGGGCGTGATGATCCAGGACGGCTATCAGGCCATCTACGCGGCGCCCTCCCAGGTGCTCTTCCCGGGCATCGCGATCGCGATCACCATGCTGTCGTTCTCGTTCATCGGCGACGGGCTGCGGGACGCGCTCGATCCCCGCATGCGGCGCTAGCCGGTGGCGACGCTCCTGCGCATCGAGGACCTGAAGACACAGTTCTTCACGTCCCGTGGCATCGTCCAGGCGGTCGACGGGGTCAGCCTGCACGTCGACGAGGGCGAGACCATCGGCGTGGTCGGCGAGTCCGGCTGCGGCAAGACCATGACCGCGCTCTCCGTCCTGCGCCTGGTGCCCGATCCGGGCCGCATCGTCGGCGGCCACATCTGGTTCCGCGACCGTGACGTGACGACGATGGACCCGGACCAGATCCGCGAGTTCCGCGGCAACGACGTGGCGATGATCTTCCAGGACCCGATGACGTCGCTCAACCCGGTGACGCGCGTCGGGATCCAGATCGAGGAGGCCATGACGGCCCACGAGCGCTTCTCCCCGAAGGACGCGCTCGGCCGCGTCATCCCGCTCCTCCAGCGGGTGCGCATCCCCGCCGCCGAGCGGCGGAAGGAGGACTACCCCCACCAGTTCTCGGGCGGCATGCGCCAGCGGGCGATGATCGCGATGGGGCTGGCCAACGAGCCGAGCCTGCTGATCGCGGACGAGCCCACCACGGCGCTGGACGTGACCGTCCAGGCGCAGATCATCACCCTCCTCAAGCAGCTCAACCGCGAGCTGGGCACGGCCATCATGCTGATCACCCACAACATGGCGCTGGTCGCCAGCATCTGCTCGCGGGTGGTCGTGATGTACGCGGGCCGGGTCGTCGAGGAGGGTCCGGTCCACCAGATCTTCAAGAGCCCGCAGCACCCGTACACCTGGTCGCTGCTGCGCTCCGTGCCCCGCGTGGACGAGGTCCGCCGCTCGCGCCTCGTCAGCATCACCGGCCTGCCGCCGGACCTGGTCCGGCTGCCGCCGGGCTGCAAGTTCCACCCCCGCTGCGCGTTCCGCGAGGACCGCTGCTCGGAGGAGGAGCCGCCGCTGGGGGAGGTCGACACGAACCAGGTCGCGCGCTGCTGGGTGCTGATGCGCAACGTGCCCCAGGAGGCGGCGCGGGAGCTGGAGGCGGTCACCGTTCCGCACGACGTCGCGGAGGAGCTCAAGTCCATGCCCGACCTCGAGGAGGCCGCGGATGGCAGTTGAGGTGCGGGCCGGGGCCACGACGCAGCCGGTCGCGGACCCGGTCATCCTGCGCGTCGAGGACGTCTACAAGCACTTCCCGACCGGCGGGGTCGGCGGCGAGGTGGTGCGGGCGGTGGACGGCGTCAGCATCGAGGTGCGCCGGGGCGAGACACTCGGCCTGGTCGGCGAGTCGGGCTGCGGCAAGTCCACGCTGGCCCGCCTCATCACCCAGCTCCAGCCGGCGACGGCCGGCCGGGTGATGTTCAATGGCGAGGACCTCACGCAGCTCTCCGGCGCCCGCATGCGCCGGATGCGCCGGCAGATGCAGATGATCTTCCAGGACCCGTTCGCGTCGCTGGACCCGCGCATGACGGTCGGCGAGATCATCGCCGAGCCCATCGACAACTTCGGCGTCGCCCGGGGCCGGGCCCGCCAGCAGCGCATCCAGGAGCTGCTCCGGCTGGTCGGGCTCAACCCCAACTTCACCAACCGCTACCCGCACGAGTTCTCGGGCGGGCAGCGGCAGCGCATCGGGATCGCCCGGGCGCTGGCGCCGAACCCGACGTTCATCGTCTGCGACGAGCCGGTCTCGGCGCTGGACGTGTCCATCCAGGCGCAGATCATCAACCTGCTCCAGGACCTCCAGCGCGAGTTCCACCTGACGTACCTGTTCATCGCGCACGACCTGGCGGTGGTGCGCCACCTGTCCAACCGCGTGGCCGTGATGTACCTGGGCAAGGTCGTCGAGGTCGCGGACCGCACGGACATCTACACGTCGCCGCAGCACCCGTACACGCGGGCGCTGCTGTCGTCGATCCCGGTGCCCGACCCGGACGTCGAGTCGGGCCGGGAACCGATCCTGCTCCAGGGCGAGATCCCGTCGCCGGTGAACCCGCCCCGAGCCGGACCTGGAGCCGCACGGGCGACCCAACCAGCAGGCGGCCTGCCACTTCGCGGGACAGGAGATCGGTTGATCGGCCCCCCTCCCCCCTCGGCCGTGAGGGGGGAGGGTAGGGTGGGGCCGAGATGACCGACTTCCTCCTCCCGATCGAGACGCTGCGGCGCCGGCGGGGCGTGAAGTGGCACCGCTACGGCCCGGACGTCCTCCCCGCCTGGATCGCCGACATGGACTTCGCCGTGGCGGAGCCGGTGCGGCGGGCGATGGCCCGGCTCGTGGAGGAGGGCGACTACGGCTACGCCGCCCGGGAGGGCGGTGACGGCCTGGACCGCGCGTTCGCCGACCGCATGCGCGACCGCTTCGGCTGGGAGCTCGACGCGGGCCGCGTCGTGCCCGTGGCCGACCTGGTCCAGGCCATCACGGCGTCGGTCGTCGCGTTCACCGAGCCCGGCGACGGCGTCGCCGTCCAGACGCCGATCTACCCGCCGTTCCTGGCCGCGATCGACGGCACCGGGCGCCGCCGCGTCGTCGATCCCCTCGTGGACGATGGCCGCCGCCTGGCGATCGACCCGCGCGGCCTGGAGGCGGCGGTGGACGCCGGCACGCGGCTCCTGCTGCTGTGCAACCCGCACAACCCGAGCGGCCGCGCGTTCGAGCGGGAGGAGCTGGAGGCCGTCGCCCGGGTGGCCGTCGAGCGCGACCTGGTGGTCGTGGCGGACGAGGTCCACTGCGACCTCGTGTATCCGGGGAGCCGGCACGTGGTGCTGGCCACCCTGGGCCCGGAGGTGGCCGCCCGCACCGTGACGATCAACTCGGCCACCAAGAGCTTCAACGTCCCCGGGCTGCGCTGCGGGGTGATGCACTTCGGCTCGGACGCGCTGCTGGAGCGGTTCCGCGCCGCGCTCCCCGGGCGCCTCCTCGGCACGGTGGGCGTCACGGGAGTTGACGCCACCGTCGCGGCGTGGCGGGAGGCGCAGCCGTGGCTCGACGCGGTGATGGAGGTGCTGACGGCGAACCGGGACCGGGTCGCCGCGTGGGCCGCCGCACTGGCGCCGGCGATCCGCCACCACGCGCCCGACGCGACGTACCTGGCCTGGCTGGACTGCGGCGGGGTGGCGGTGGACGGCGCCCGGCCGCGGGACTTCTTCCTGGAGCGGGCCCGGGTGGCGCTGCACTCGGGCGCCGAGTTCGGCCCGGGCGGCGAGACGTGCGTCCGGCTCAACTTCGCCACGTCGCCCGCGATCCTGGAGGAGCTGCTGGGCCGGATGGAGGGCGCGATCCGCGGTTCCGTCTACCCTGCTCGCCGATGACCAGCGACAACCGGGACATCGCCGTCGCCCGGCGCTTCCACGCCGCCACCAGGTACGTCGCGGCCCGGGACGAGACCGGCGCCGAGACGTTCGCGATGGGCACGCCGCCGCACCTGGAGGACCCGATCTGGCAGCAGGACTGGTCGCTGGAGCCGTATCCGTTCAAGGTCTACGAGACGCTGCCGCCGCTGGAGATCCCGCGCGACCTGCCGGGCTCGCCGCGCCCCGGCCTGCGGGCGATCGCCCGGACCGGGGCAGAGCCCGGCGCCGGCGGCTCCCCCGACCGCGCCACGCTGGCCCGGCTCGGGCTGCTGTCCAACGGGCTGATGGGCCGCGAGGCCACGAACCGGCGGGGCACGCGGATCCAGTTCCGGACCGCGGGCGGGACCGGCGCCCGGTACCACCTGGAGGTCTACTTCGTCTGCGCGGACCTGCCCGACCACCCGGCCGGCGTGTACCAGTACGCCGCGCACGACCACAGCCTCCGGCAGCTCCGCGCCGGCGACTTCCGCGGCGTGCTGGTGGACGCCACGGGCGCCGAGCCCGCGGTGGCCCGCGCGCCGGTCGTGCTGGCGCTGACCAGCACGTTCTGGCGCAACGCCTGGCGGTACAAGGCGCGCGCGTACCGGCACGCGTTCTGGGACGGCGGCACGGCGCTGGCCAACGTGCTGGCGGTGGCGGCGGCCGGCGACCTGCCCGCCCGGCTCGTCATGGGCTACGCGGACGCGCCGGTCAACGCCCTGCTGGCCGTGGACGGCCGCGACGAGGCGGTCATCGCCCTGTGCGCCATCGGCCGCGCCGAGGCGGCGGCGCCGCCCGCGCCCGACGTGCCGCCGCTGGCGCTGCCCGCGCGGCCGATCTCGCCGCGCCAGGTCGAGTTCCCGCAGATCCAGCTGCTGCACCTGGCGTCCGGGCTGGCGTCCGGCGCCGAGGCCGCCGCCTGGCGGGCCGAGCCGCTGCTGCGCACGCTTCCGGAGCCGTCGGGACCGGTCTTCCCCCTGCGGCCGGTGCCCGAGTCGCAGTGGTCGGGGATCTCGATCGAGGACCTGGTCTTCGCCAGGCGCTCGACGCGCCACTACGCGGCGGAGGTCCCGGTTTCCTTCGAGGCGTTCTCCACGCTCCTCGACCTGTCCGCTCGCGGCTTCGACGCCGACTACCTGCCGCCGGACGCGCCGCGGCTGCACGACCGCTACCTGATCGTGAACAACGTCGAGGGGCTGGCGCCGGGGGTGTACCTGCACCACCGCGGCGCGGGGCTGGTCGAGCTCCTGCGCGAGGGCGACTTCCGGGCCCAGGCGGAGCGGCTCGCCCTCGTGCAGCCGTACGCGGGCGACGCGCACGTCAACTGCTACGCGCTCGCGGCCCTGGACCCGGTGCTGGAGCGCTACGGCAACCGCGGCTACCGGCTGGCCCAGCTGGAGGCGTCGCTCCTGTCCAGCAAGCTGCACCTGGCGGCGCGCCCGTTCGGCCTGGGTGCGGTCGGGTCCACGTCGCCCGACGACGAGGTCACGGAGTTCTTCTCGCCGCACGCGGCCGGCAAGAGCTTCCTGTTCGTGGAGGTCTTCGGCCGGCGGCGGCGCCCCGCGGCCACGTGATGACCTGGGTGCTGGTCCACAGCCCGCTGGTCGGGCCGATGACGTGGGAGCCCGTGGCCGCCGAGCTGCGCCGCCAGGGGGAGGAGGTGGCGGTGCCGGACGTGGGAGCCGCCGAGGCGCCGGCGGAACCGTTCTGGCGCTACCACGCCGCGACCGTCGCGGCGGCCCTGGGCTCGATCCCGCCGGGCGACCGGGTGCTCCTGGCCGGCCACAGCGGGGCCGGGCCGCTGCTGCCGGCGATCGCGGCGGCGGTCGGCCGGCCGGTGGCCGGCTACCTGTTCGTGGACGCCGGCCTGCCCGCCGACGGTGGCCGGCCCGGCGCGGGCGCGTTCGCGGACCACCTGCGCGAGCTCCACGCGGCGGGCGGCCGCTTCCCCAACTGGACGGAGGCGGACCTGCGCGACGTGGTCCCGGACCCGGGCGTCCGGCGGCGCCTGGTCGGGTCGCTGCGGCCGCGCCCGCCCGCGTACTGGGACCAGCCGGTGCCCGTCCCGCCGGGCTGGCCCGACGCGCCGTGCGCGTACCTCCGCTTCGCGCCCAACCCGGCCTACGACGCCGCGGCCGCGGCCGCGCGGGCCCGGGGCTGGCCGTGCCGGGAGCTGGCGGGCGGCCACTTCCATCCCCTGGTCGCCCCGGCGGCCGTCGCCCGTGCCCTGGGCGACCTGGCCGCGGGGCTGGCGTAGTGGCCCCGAACCGGACCCCGCGCGGACCCGGCGCCGGACCCCGCCGTTGCCGTACCCTTCCCGTGCGTGACCCTCAGGTTGCCGCGGCAACGCCGAGGGGGGACGGCGCGGCCAGCAGGTGGTCCGGTTGGCGTGACCCGTCCGGGTCCCCTGGATGACGGACGCTCGGAATGAGCAGTCAGGCGCGCCGTAATCTGCTCTTCCTCTCCGTCGGGCTGGCAGCGGCCGGTCTGATCGGCGCCTTCGGGTGGCAGGGCCTCGCCGGCTCCCAGCCCGGTTCGTGGAGCTACTCCCACCTGATCGACCAGGTCGAGCGGGGGGAGGTCCAGAAGGTGCAGATCGCGTCCACCGCGGCACACGTCACCACGCGGGACGGCCACCAGTACGACGTCCAGCTGCCCTCCCAGACGGGCCAGCTCGCGACCACCCTCACCGAGGACGGCGTGGACGTCTCCTACGACAACAGCGACATGAGCGGCGTCCTGCAGCGGTTCCTGCCGTTCCTGATCGTGCTGCCGCTGCTCGGCGTCCTGCTCTTCGTCGTGATCCAGCAGACGCGAGCCCAGGGCGGCCAGCAGCCGACGTTCACGCGCAGCCGGGCCCGGCCGGTGATGGGCGGCCCGTCCCGAGTGACGTTCACGGACGTGGCCGGCGCGGACGAGGCCAAGCAGGAGCTGACCGAGGTCGTCGAGTTCCTGAAGGACCCCCTCCGGTTCACCGAGCTGGGGGCGCGCATCCCGAAGGGCGTGCTGATGGTCGGCCCGCCCGGCACCGGCAAGACGCTGCTCGCCAAGGCGGTGGCCGGCGAGGCCGGGGTGCCGTTCTTCGGGCTGTCCGGCTCGGAGTTCGTCGAGATGTTCGTCGGCGTGGGCGCCAGCCGCGTCCGCGACCTGTTCGACCAGGCCAAGCGGCACAGCCCGTGCATCGTGTTCGTGGACGAGATCGACGCCGTCGGCCGCCAGCGCCGGGTGGGCTTCGGCGGCGCGCACGACGAGCGGGAGCAGACGCTGAACCAGCTCCTGGTCGAGATGGACGGCTTCGACACGAACACGCACGTCATCGTCATCGCGGCCACCAACCGCGCCGACGTGCTCGACCCGGCGCTGCTGCGTCCCGGCCGTTTCGACCGCCACGTGACGCTGGACCGGCCCGATGTCCGCGGGCGCCGGGAGATCCTGGACGTCCACGTCCGCAACAAGCCCCTCGACACCACCGTCGACCTCGACGTGCTGGCCCGGCAGACGCCCGGGCTCACGGGCGCGGACCTGGCCAACCTGGTCAACGAGGGCGCCATCCTCGCCGCCCGCGGCGGCCGCAAGGTAGTCGGGATGGACGACCTGGAGGAGGCCATCATCCGGGTGGTCGCGGGGCCCGAGAAGAAGAGCCGCCGGATCTCGGAGAAGGAGCGGTCGATCATCGCGTACCACGAGGTCGGCCACGCCCTCGTGATGAAGGCGCTGCCGCTCTGCGACCCGGTCCACAAGGTGTCGATCATCGGCCGGGGCGCCGCCCTGGGCCTGACCCTCAGCCTGCCCGAGGAGGACCGCTACCTCCTGGGCAAGGAGGAGCTGCAGCAGCGGATCGCGGGCATCATGGGCGGCCGCGCGGCCGAGGAGATCGTGTTCGGCGACGTGACCAGCGGGGCCGAGGACGACATCCGGCGGGCGACTGACATGGCTCGCCGGATGGTCACGCGCTGGGGCATGAGCGAGCGGGTGGGCGCCGTGATGCTGGGCGGTGACGAGTCCATGCCCGGGATGTCTCCGGGCTGCTCGGAGGAGCTGACGGCCCGGATCGACGAGGAGGTCGCGGCGATCGTCCTCCGGGCCCAGGAGCTGGCCCGGCGGCTCCTCGTGGACGGCCGCGCCCGCATGGACGCGGTGGTGGCGCGCCTCATCGAGGTGGAGACCCTGCGCGCCGCGGACCTGGACGCGCTGCTGGCCGAGGTCGAGGCGTCCAGCTCGGAGCAGCCGGCGGCGGGCTGACCCCGGGTCCGGTCAGCGGAGCGTGATCGTCCCCGACTGGTAGTCGATCGTCACCGTGCGGAACCGGCCCAGCATGTCCGAGCCGAGCAGGCCGGACAGCTGCGGGCTGCCCCCCGAGGGGAGCCGGAGGCTCAGCACGGTGGTGTCGGGGAGCGTGACCGAGTCCACGCGCCACGAGGAGACG
Organism: Chloroflexota bacterium; assembly: GCA_005880175.1. The sequence continues at coordinate 792 of VBJR01000001.1, read as the reverse complement.
CGGACGCGTACGGCCTCGCTGGTGCCCGACACGCCGGTGACGGCCTGCTCGCTGCCCGTGGCCGGCAGCCGCAGCTGCGAGACGACGCGGCTGTCCACCACCGTGCGGGCGGCGCCGGTGTCGAGCGCGAAGTCGTACGGTCCCCGGCCGGAGATGAACACGGGCACCAGCAGCAGGCGGGCCCCGCCCGCGCCGCCGACCACCCGCGCGTGCACGGTGCGGGGGGTCGGAGCCCCCAGGTTCAGGCTCGAGCACCCCGCTCCGGCGAACAGGGCGACGACCGCGATGAGCGACAGCGCCAGGCGGCGAGACATGACGAGTGCAAATCCTAAGGAACGTTCGGCACGGCAGCGCGTTGATACAGATTCCTGATAGTCAGGCACTGGACTGATGTCCGATCGGAGCTGGGCGAGTTCCAGACTATCGCTCCTGCACGTATACGAGTAACGTAGTGCTGTACTGGGAGAGGGCACGATGCGTTCCGCATAGCGATACGCAGTCCTCGACCTCACTGAGGTTTCCCCCCCACCAGGGGAGGCCACCGGCGGGTGGCCTCCCCGAAACTGCGCCGCCGGGACTGTCGGAGCGGCCTGTCCACCTGATAGTATCGATATCACTATTTCTCGAAAGGAGGTGCAAGCAGATGATCCATGCCCTGCTCGTTGTGGCGGTGGTCCTGTTCGTGCTGTGGCTGCTGTTCCACGCGACCGGTGCGCTGGTCAACCTGCTCTGGATCGCGATCATCATCGCGGTCGTGCTCTGGTTGCTCGGCTTCATCCGGGGCCGCGGTTC
>VBJR01000327.1:9641-11134 GCA_005880175.1 Chloroflexota bacterium | reverse complement strand
CTCGGCATCGGCGGAGGGCTTGGCAAAGACGTGAGCGGGACGCAAGAATGGACGTGGCCTCGTTGGACGTGGTGAGAAGCGCCCACGAGGCTACTTTTTTGCGCCGCCCCCCTTCCGCCGCGCCGTCTCCCTGCACGCGCTCCGCGCGTTACGGACACAACTTGTGCCTACCTGCTTAGCCCCTCAGCAGAGCATCGAGATCCAGATCCAGATCAGCGCCACCGAGGCGCTGGTCTACGATGCGGAGCCGGCCCTGGTCATCGGGTCGGGCGCGGCGACCGGAACCGCCGATGCTCCTCAGTACGCCGCGGCACTGCCCTTCGGATCGCCAAGCGAGTTCACCTGCTATCAGCTGGCCGGTCGCCAGTTCTCCACGCGATGGACGGGGAACGATGCGCTCCAGCCGCCGGACACCGCCGCATGGTGTATGTGAACCGCCGGCCGCGAAGCACTCAGCTCGGGACGAGCCGGCCGTCCTGCATCGTGTACCGCAGCCAGTAGGCGCCTTCGACGAACGTCGAGCGGAACGACGTCGGCATCGTGAACACGTGCACGGTCATTTGATCGGCCAGCCGGTACGACACCTCGAGGCTGAACTCGATCGCCGAGACGATCGAGCTGCTGACATTGATTGTCAACTCGTCTGTCTCCCGTGGGCGCAGCTGAACGTGTCCGTCGGGCACCGGGCCTGCGTACCGGGCGATGATTGTGCTCCCGGCACGCTCGCCCGAGTACCGCGCTGCGAAGGGGTTGACGGCGTAGTCGAGGCGAGGTGGATCGTGCCACACCCTGATCGTCTGGGGAGGCGTGTCGACGCGCACCACGTGGAGTGCGACCGACTCGATGAACATGCCAGGGCCGCTGGTGGCGAGATCGTGAATCGACACGACGACGCGGTAAGGCCCGGGCACCGCGGGCGGACCCGCCGAGCGAACCGGCTCTGCGACAACGATCCTCGTCCCCGGCGGGGATGGCCCCGGTGCGTATTGGGACGGATCGCCGGGAATCAGAAAGTCGGAGGCCTGGACGGCAGTCAGCTCCATCTCGAGGTTCTGATCGTGTGGGCCGGCCGGTGACGGGATCGCAGTATTGGGCAGCAGAGGTGAGTGCACCGCGATGAGGACGATCAGAGACACGGCGGTGAGGGTCGATACACTCGACAGAGCCGCCAGACCGAGGACGAGGCGCGACACCGGTCCCACGCCTGGCGGTGGGCCCCCTCGTCCTGAACGTCCCCGGAGAACCGTGAGCTGCGATCGCAGGGCCGCCGCCAGGACCAGGGCCGCTGCCACGACGACCATCGAGAGAATCGGGAGGGAGTTCTGTGAGACGAATTGCTCAGCAGGACGTGGTAGGCGCAGCAGGCCAATCGTGTTGGTCACGACCGCCTGCTCAGCGGCAGTGACGGCGGCCAGCGCCAGCACGATACGGAAGAGACCCTCGCTGGAGCCGAACGCCGAGACGCGAATGCTCCCCGCTATGACGTTGTGGAG
>VBJR01000327.1:0-9604 GCA_005880175.1 Chloroflexota bacterium | reverse complement strand
ATCGTGACGCCCCTTTTCGTCTTGGCGTCCCGGACCACGACGCCTCCAGCGACCCGATGGATGGCGAGAAATTCGGCTCGAACGCGGCCCACGTCGACGCCGGCTCTCGTGGCGGCCTGCGGCACGTCCCGCTCGACCGCGCCCAGCAGCGCCAGGGAGAGCTGCACGACCTCCGCATCACCAACGGCGCCGAACCGCATCAGGTCCTCGGCGAGCGAGGCTTGCTTCGCCTTCGAGTCCGGCAGCTGCTCGAGCGGATGGACGTCAACCTGCGGGAAGCGATCCCTGAGCACGGCCTTGAGGACCGTGTAGGCGTCGCCGACGGCCTGTGAAGTCGCATTCGTGAGGCCGGAGGCGGCACCGGCTGCCAGAGCGGCGATGACGAGGTCCATGCTCGATTCTCCTCCCGCGGTTGATCCCGGACGTAGTTTGCGTCGGCCGCATCTGGCCGCCAATGGGCGAGAACCGCTCTGCCACGGGACACACCGGGTGTCGAGGCGCGGGCTGCCCATGCGCCATGGGACGCCGCGCCGATGGCAGCCCCGGATCCCCAGCTACCTCAACAGGCGTACCACTCGGGACCGCACGACGAGCTTCGCCATCTCCTGCCGTACCTCGCGGGCCTGCGCGCCGAGCCCGTCGAGAGCCTGGGCATCATCCCGCTCAACGGCAGGCTCGGCGTGATCGCCGGCCTCCAGCGGGTTGCCGGCGGTCACCTCATGCATCTGACGGTCGCGCCTCGCGAGGTCTTCGCGCCCGCACTCTCGCTCCACGCCGCCGCGATCGTCCTCGCGCACAACCATCCATCGGGCGACCCAGAACCGAGCCTTGAGGATCGCGCTTTCACTCGGTTCATGGTCAGGGCCGGGCAATTGCTCGACGTCCAGGTCCTCGACCACATCGTCGTCACCCGCCGCGCCTACGTCAGCTTCCGACGCGCGCGGCTGATGTAGCGGCGGGGCTTGCCGGGCCGTGCGGGTTCGCCCGGGCGGCCCTGGCCACCTCCATCGTGTCCGCCGATCCGGGTTCTCCATTTCCCCGGCGGTCCTGTCTCTCCCGTCGGCCGCACCATCCCTTCGTCCCCGTGGCTGCGGGTTCGCTGACGATCACGCTGACGAACTCCAACCGCGCCTGCGCGCCAGCCGCCTCCCTCCATACCCGCCGATCCCCTCGGCGGATGGCGCACATTCACGGTCGCGAGTTCGCCGGTGCCAGCCATCGAAACCACCGCCAGAGGAGGACACGGAGATGGCACGGACCAGGAAGACCGACGAGACCACCGAGAACATCGTCCAGCTCCGGCCGGAGAGCGCGATGCAGGAGCAGGTCCCGGTCGACGGCCAGCCCGAGCAGTCGCTCGAGACCGCGCCGGACGACCAGCCCGAGCCGGACGAGGCGCTGGAGCAGCAGGCGCGGCGGCGCGGCGCCGGTCCCTCGCTCAATCGCGTCGAGCTGATCGGCCGGATCGCCAAGGGCCCCGACGTCCGGGTGACCCGCACCGGAATGCACGTCGCGTACTTCCGGGTCGTGACCAACGGCCGTGAGGAGAAGGACACCGAGTTCCACCAGTGCACGGCGTTCGGCAAGACCGCCGAGTTCACCGGCGAGTACCTGAGCACCGGCCGGCTGGTCTGGATCGAGGGCCGGCTGCAGACCCGCGGCTACGACGACCCGGACGGCGTCAAGCGCTGGGTGACCACTGTCCTCGTCAACCGCCTCCAGGCGCTGGCGCCGCCCAGTCCGCGCAGTGGAACGAACAGTTCGAGAACATGGTCGACTGCTGAGCCAGTCGTAGCTCACGCCCTCCAGTTCGCGGTCACCCCGTCACGACCTCCGTGGGGCGGACCGCCTTCCGGATGGCTACCAGGGCCAGGGTCCGGCCGCTGGTCTCGGCGCGCTCCGCTCCATACCCGCCGTGCCCCCTCCGCGCGCCGCGGCGGCCGGCCCCTGATCCCTGGTCTCCGCCTGCCGTCGATCCACCCCACACAGGAGGTACGTGAGATGGCAGACCTCGCCACCACCGTTGATGCGGCGGACGGCGGCCCGGCGTCGCACGAGCCGGAGCGGCCGCTGGCCACCCCGCCCGACCGGGAGTACGCGCTCGTCGGCCTGGACCACATCCGGGTCCACCCGCTCAACCTGCGCCGGGAGCTGCGCGACATCGTGGAGCTCGTCGACTCCATCCGCCAGAACGGCCTGCTGGAGCCGGTGCTGCTCGTGCCCGACGGCGAGTCGGGCGAGGAGGAGGGCCAGTTCCTGCTGGTCGCCGGCCACCGGCGGCACGCCGCCTGCGTCATGGCCAGGCACGACCCGGTCGAGGCGATCATCCGCCGCGACCTGGACGGCGACGGCGCGCACGTCCTCGCCATGCTGACCGAGAATGGCCCACGCGACGACCTGACGCCCATCGAGGAGGCCCACGGCTACCAGCTCGCCCTCAGCCTGAACCACCTGACGCCGGCGAAGCTGGCCAGGCGCCTCGGTAAGCCGAAGGACCGGATCAACAGCCGCGTCGCGCTGACCAGGCTGCCCGAGCACCTCCAGGTCAAGGTCCACGCCCGGCAGCTCAACCTGGCTGACGCCGAGAAGATGGTCGAGTTCGCCGACGACCCCGACTTCCTCGACGGCCTGCTGACCTCGGCCGGCACCCGCAACTTCGACTACCGCGTCGAGCAGGAGCGGCGCCGGCGCGAGCAGGAGGCTCGGAGGGTCGCCCTCCGCCGCCAGCTCCAGGCCGCCGGCGCCCACGTCATCGACCCGCCGCAGGGCTATCCCTGGCAGAGCAGCGAGAAGCCGGTGCACCAGTACGTCGACCTCACCGCCCAGCCGGATCAGGACGGCAGCCTCGTCCCGTTCACCCCCGAGACGCACGCCGCCGCCTGCCACCTCCACGCGGTCTTCATCCACCCGTACGACATCGAGCCCGTGTACGTGTGCCGCAACCCCGGCGAGGCCGGTCACCGGACCATCTACGAGCGGCCGGCCTCGGCCGCCGCGCCCGCGGCCGAGGCCAGCGTCGACGTTGCCGCCGCCGAGGCCGAGCGGCTGCGAGAAGAGGAGGAGCGCCGCCGCCAGGTGGAGGAGGAGCAGCGGCGCCAGGCCGAGGCGGAGCAGGCGGAGGCCCAGCGCCGCGAGGACCTGGACGTTGCCGCGCGACTGCGCCACGGCTTCCTCACCACCCTCGTGCAGCGGAAAGGCGCCGGCCACCTGCTCGCGGTGCTCCAGCTCCTCCTCGCCGAGCACTTCGAGGCCTGGCTGGAGGACGCGGATTCGGAGGACGCAGAGTTCCTCGCCGGCCTGATCGACGCCCGGCTGCCGGAGTCGAACGCCGATGACTTCGACTGGGACGAGGTCGTGGCCAACCTGCGCGCTGCGCTGGACACCCGGCGTCGGCCCGACGGCGTCGCCGGCGCGCTGCTCGCCATCACCGCCCACGACCGCGAGTCAGCTCTGGCCCAGGGCTACGGCTGGAGCAACGCCTCCTGCCGCCGGTACATGGGCTGGCTCATCGGCCAGGGCTACGAGCCCACCGGCATCGAGCAGGAGCTGCTCGACCGGGACCCGGACCGCGACTGACCGGTCCGCTGCGAGGCGGGGCGCTCGTGCCCCGTCTCGCACCTCACGTCCATAGAGGAGTCGATCCATGGAACTCGGACAGCGAGTGCCCGATCTCACGATGCTCCGGCACGCCGCACTGACCTATGCCCAGCGCGGTTGGCTCGTGCTGCCGCTCTGGTGGCCGGTCGCGACCGGCTGCTGCGCCTGCGGCGTCCCCGACTGCGCCAGCGTCGGCAAGCATCCGATCCCGCACCTGGTCCCGCACGGCCTGCACGACGCCGTCACCGATCCGGCAACGGTCGAGAGCTGGTGGTGTGCCGTCCCGAACGCCAACGTCGGCGTCCGCACCGGCGGAGAGAGTCGCCTGATCGTGCTCGACGTCGATGGCCTGGCAGGCATGCGGGCGCTCCGCTCCCTCGACGCCCACAGGCCGATCGACGCCGCATGGGTCCAGACCGGCGATGGCTGCCACGCCTACTTCGCCCATCCGGGCTCTGCCGTGCGGAGTTCGGCTGGGCAGATCGGCGACGGCCTCGATGTGCGTGCCGACGGCAGCTACGTGGTCGCGCCTCCGAGTCGCCACCGGAATGGCCGCGCTTATCGCTGGATCGTCCTGCCCGACCAAGTCGCCGAGCTGCCGCCCATGCCCGCGTGGCTCCTCCAGCTCGCCGTGCCCGCGAAGCCGGCGGTCGCGCGTTCCGACGTGTCGCTGCGCACCGGGGACGCGCACGCCTACGTCGCGGCCGCGGTCGCCAGCGAGGCCCGGAACGTCGCCCAGGCGTCGCGCGGTCAGCGCAACCACCGTCTCAACCTCGCGGCGTTCTGCCTCGGCCAGCTCGTCGGCGCCGGTTTGCTGGACGAGGCGACGGCGACCGCCGCCTTGGTCGCCGCGGGCATGGCCGCGGGCCCAGGCGAACGCAAGATCCGATCCACCGTTCGTCGTGGACTCCAGGCCGGGAGACGCCATCCACGACGGATGCTGCCGCCCGATTCGCCGTAGCGGCCTCCCGGCGGGTTCCTGCCTCGATCCTGCCGAGCGGCGGCCGGCGTCCGCACTCGGGTAGGGTCGGACCAGGGCGCGGTACCGGCCTCTCGGCCGGCCCGTCTCCCTGGCCCGCCCTCCGAACCGGGCGTGCGCCTCTCGACGCACCCGGCTCTCCACGAGTGCATGCCGTTGGTCAGTTGGTGAGGGTCTGCTCCGTCCACGGGGTGGGGATTCGATGGCCACGGAACTGGTACCGGGTGACCGGAACACTCCTGGCCTCGAAGAGCCGGACCCCATCGGCGGCAATGTGCCCATCGGGCATGTACCGCTTGAACAGGGTCTTCCACGACAAGCCGCCGTGCTTCTTGCGTATCCAGTGCGCTACCCGGCGCCAGACGAAGACGCCGAGAGCGCTGAACACCTGTTTGGACACGCCGTGCCTGAAGTAGTTACACCACCCGCGAACTACCGCGTTGAGCAGCGGCAGCAGCTTCTGGAGCGTGAGGTGGGACCCGTGGGTGAGCGCGCGGACCTTCTCCTTGATGCGCTCGAAGGAGCGTTTGGAGGGATAGGTGTACACCACGCGCTCGTCGGTGCCTCGCTTGTGCCTCCGCTGGATGCGGAAGCCCAGGAAATCGAAGCCTTCGTCGAGATGGACGACCCTGGTCTTGGCCTCCGAGAGGCGTAGGCCGATCGGGGCCAGTACCGCCTGGACCGTGTCACGCAGCGCTTCGGCGTGCTCACGGGTGCCCGAGACCATGACGACGAAGTCATCCGCGTAGCGGATGATCCGCCAGTTCCCGAGACCGTGGCGGCGACGCTTTCGGCGTTCGTTCTCCGTGCCCATCAGCGTCTGCCATTCCTGGGCGAAATGATCGTCCAGGGCCGACAGCGCGATGTTGGCCAGCAGCGGGGACAGGATGCCACCCTGGGGAGTGCCGGTGATGGTGTCTTCCTCTTGGCCGAGTTGGGTAAGGATTCCGGCCTTGAGGAACGCCTTGACCAGGGCCAGGACTCGCTTGTCGGTGATCCGTCGGTTCACGCGGTCCACGAGGGCCGAGTGCGAGATCTCGTCGAAGCACGCCTTGATGTCCGCCTCGAGCACCCACTCGTAGGAGTGGATGCTGTGCATGCGGATCTCCGCGATGGCGTCCTGGGCACCTCGTCTGGGGCGAAACCCGTACGAGAAGGGCTGGAAGTCCGCCTCGAAGATGGGTTCGAGCACCAGCTTGAGCGCTGCCTGCACCACCCGGTCGCGCACGGTCGCGATGCCCAGCCGGCGGAACTTGCCGTCGGCTTTCGGGATCATCCGCTCCCGCACGAGTGACGGGCGGTAGGTCCGGGCTCGGAGCTCGGACCGGAGTTCGGCGAGGAAGCTGTCCACGCCTTGCCCCTGTTCGATGTGGCGGACGGTGATGCCGTCCACCCCGGCAGAGCGCGCGCCCCGGTTCCCCTTGACCCGCCTCCATGCCACAAGCAGGAAGGCGGGGTCACAGACGAGGTTGTACAGGTCCCCGAACCGGCGACCCTCGTCCTCGCCGGCCCACCGGTGCAGCTTGATCTGCATCTCCAGTACCCGGGCCTCTGCCTCGTCGGCGTCGGGCACCGGCGCGGCAGTATTCACCGCCGGCCTCCTGGCTCCGCAGCAGGGCTGCACACTCGCTGTCCGCCTTCGCCATGTGGACGGCTTTCCCGCCCTCGGACTACTACGCGGACTCCGTCCCCTCGGGTCCTATCGGCCGACGACGTGCCTGCCCTTGACCTGCTTGGCGAGCAGGCCCGAGGGCGGTTCCAGAGGGTTCCCACGTTCACCGTTGAACCGGTCGGCGGAGGAGGTGCCCAGCTCTGCTCCAGCGACATCGCCACGGGTACGCCGCAGACCTTCCCCGTGGCCTCCCTGCCGGCGCGAACACCCGGCCCGGGAGTCGCTCGCCCTCTCGGCGAGCGTGCATCGCAGCCCAGCCCATATCCGCCAGGTTGGAGCTGGTGGAGGGTTTGTGGAGCTTTACAGCGCTGGTTCCTCACGTACACCTTTCCGCCTCGTCTAGCCGGACCCGACCCGTCTGGCAGTCCCGGGCCGTCCCGTCGTTCTCGGGGCCGCTTCCCAGCCTCCCCTGCGTCTCCAGGTTCTGCCTGCCCCGTGCTTCATCGACCCGCTGCGACAGGCCAACGGTGGAGCCCTTTCATCCCCACCCGGTTCATCGGCGCCTCGTGGCGCACGTCCGCTCCCTCCATACCCGCCGATCCCCTCGCGGACCTCCGCACGTCCGCCGCCGCCGTTCGCCCTCCCCACGGCATGGAACCCACTTCGAGGAGGCCGCACATGTCGAATACCGATCGCGACCACGTCGTCTACGGAGCGAGCGGCAGGCTCGCCCTCTACTTCCTGCGCGGCGCGGAGGCAGCGCCCGGAGCGGTCGCCTTCGACCTGATCGCCCTCGACATCGATGGCAGCTCCACGGGCGCGGGCGCCACGGTGTGCCGGGACTGCGTTTCGCGCGTCGGCGCCGAGGCCTTCGCCCGCACGTTCGGCACGTCGCCGCCGGCCGACCCCGAGCCCGGCACCTGGAAGGCGGTCCTCGATGTCGGCGCCGCCCCCGCCTACGACCTCGTTCCGCAGAGCGAACTGCAGTACGACACCTACTGCGGCGAGTGTGAGCAGCCGATGATCGGCAACCACATTCACGCGTGCAATGGCCGGTCGTACATCGCGGGTCCGCGCGAGGGCCGCGCGTGCTCCTGCACGGACATCCGCCGTCTGCACAAGCCGCGCGCTGGCCGACCCGGCTGGCTGGAGGACCAGGACGGGACGCTCTACGTGGAGCGCACGGCCCTCATGGCGCTGGTCTGCGACGCCTGTCCCGAGCCCATCCGCCCCGGCGAGCCGTGCTATGCGTCCACGCCGCACACGAAGCGGCTCCTCTGCTGCCGCTGCACGATCGTGTACTGACCGGGACCCGTCCGCGGGCGGGCCGGCCCATGCCGGCCGCTCGCCCTCCCGCGGGCGGCTCCACCTCCCGCTCGACCACTGGCCACCCTCGCGGCCGTCAGCCAAGCCGTCCCGCCCCGCGCCGTGGGGCCAGGCCCTTCGGGTCGCTTCGCGAGCCCCAGCGGCGCACGGCGAAGCCGGCTCCAGGCAGCCGCGCCGGGAGCGGCCAGCTCCCGAGCCTCACGAGGAGGTGGCGCGACATGCCACACGAGTTCGAATCCGGCGTCTTCACGGAGGGCCGCCCGGCCTGGCACGGGCTGGGCACGGTGCTCCCCAACGACTCACTCGATAGCGCGGAGGCGCTCGAGTACAGCGGTCTCGCCGGCTGGAGCCTGACCAAGCAGCCGGTCTTCGTCGGGAACCCCGAGGACGGCTATCGCCCGGTCCCCGACCGCTACGCCGTGGTCAGGGCCACCGACGGTCAGCCCCTCGGCGTGGTCGGCGCCAGCTATCGGATCGTCCAGAACGAGGAGGCCTTCGCGTGGTGCGACGAGCTCCTCGGTGGCGAGGGCTTCTTTTACAAGACCGCGGGTTCGCTGAGGCGGGGCCAGACGGTCCAGTTGACTGCACTTCGTCGACCTCAGGTCGTAGATGTTGTTGATGGAGTTGCCGCTGCTGGACATGCGTCGGGCGTTGATGGAGGCCGGCGCGGCCGTGCCCGCCGTCGGCGAGGTGCGGGCAGGTGACCGGCCTTCGTTGCCCTTCTTCGTGACGGACGGCGCCGGAGACGAGGTGGAGGCGATCAGCGCGTTCCTCACCCACCTCACGCTCTGCGGTCTGCTGACCGCGCTTCGGGTGGAGTGGACGGGCGCGACCACGGCCGAGGTGGCGGTCCTGGTCGGCTGGCTGCGGAGCGCCCGCAACGGTCAGCGGCGACGCAGGTCGGGCCCGGCGCCTGGCGCGGTGAACCCGAAGACTGGCAAGCCATCCCTTCCCGACGGATACGCGCCGACGACGATCAACCACAGCCTGGCGGTCCTGTACGGCTTCTACGCTTTCCACGCCCATTGCGGGCGGGGACCCGCCCTCAACCCGGTCCCTGTACGAGCGGAGCGGCGCGCTCTGCTCGCGCACCGCAGCCCCATCGACACGCAGGCGAAGGTCCCGCGCGCCCCGCTGCGCCAGAAGACCGCCCACCGCCTGCCCAGGGCCATCCCGGACCCGCTGTGGGAGGAGCTGTTCGCGTCCATGACCAGCCATCGGGACCGAGCGCTGCTCGCCTTCTACGTCTCCAGCGGGGCGAGGGCGAGCGAGCTGTTGGGCCTGCGCCTGGAGCACGTGGACTGGGCCGGGCAGCGCATCTGGGTGGTGTCGAAGGGCTCGCGCGTCCTGGAGCCGGTTCCGGCATCTCCGCAGGCGTTCACCCACCTGGCGCTCTACCTCGACGAGGCAGGCCTGCCAGGTGCTGGCGAGCCGGTGTGGCGCACGCGACACGGCGAGTCCCGCCCACTCACGTACTGGGCGATGCGGCGCACGTTGCAGCGCGCGAACGACCGGCTGAGCACGAACTGGACGCTGCATGACCTCCGGCACACCGCCGCGTCGCGAATGGCCGGCGACCCTGGACTGACGCTGGCCGAGGTGCAGACGGTCCTGCGGCACGCTCAGGTGACGACGACCCAACGGTACCTGGCGACCGGCGTGGAGACGCTGTTCGACCGGATGCAGGAGCACTACCGCCGGCCCCGCGTCGAGCCTGTCTATCCGGCCGGCTATGACCGGGAGGACGTGGAGGCGGTGTTCGGTGGCTGAGACCACCACTGGCAGAATTCGGCGCCGCGAGTCCCCGCTTCCCGGTCTCCAGGGGTTGGAGGCCATCCGCGCGACCAGCAAGTACCGTCGTGTCGCCGCCCTGGTGCCAGCCCCGCCCACACCAACGATTCCGCCCGGTCCCCACGGAGACCTGGGTCACGCCTCGGTCGACGAGCTCGTGAAGCTGATTGGCGAGGTGTGGCCCGCCTCGGCGACCACGGTCGGGAACCGGCGTCGCGGCGTGCGCCACTTCCTCGGGGAGCTGATGATGTTGCCCGGCGAGACGTGGCAGGAGCGTTGGGACGCAAGCGACCTCGCCG